>NZ_AP024888.1:0-360922 GCF_024346995.1 Vibrio palustris
CTGGCAATGAAACGAGAAAACACGATTGAAAATCTCTACCAGCTCGCAGAGCAAACTCAGCAAGTACAAGCTGATCGAATTGAGATAGTTTTAGAAGAGCGACGTGATGAACACTTTCCTCCGATGTCTAAGGCATTAATGGAGACCCGTTCGGGACTAACACGGCGTAAACTTGATGATGCGATAGCTAAGCTAGAAGCGGCTGGGCATCAATTTACTAAAAATAATGCCAATCATTATTCGATTTCTCTTGCCGAAGCTCACATGCTTATGGATGCAGCTGGCGTCCCTAAATTTCATGAACGTAAAAAAAGTGGTGATAACAAGCCTTGGATTGTTAACGTTCAGAACCAGAAGGGTGGTACTGGTAAGTCGATGACTGCTGTGCATTTAGCTGCGTGTCTTGCGTTGAATTTAGATAAGCGTTATCGCATTTGTTTGATAGATTTGGATCCTCAAGGGTCATTGCGTTTGTTCTTGAACCCGCAAGTTAGCTTAAGTGAAAATGCAAACATTTACTCAGCGGTTGACGTTATGCTAGATAATGTGCCTGAAGGCACGGTTGTGGATAGCGAGTTTTTAGATAAAAACGTTTTGTTGCCGACTCAGTACCCTAATTTACGGACAATTTCAGCGTTCCCAGAAGATGCGATGTTTAATGCCGAAGCATGGCAGCACTTATCGCAAAATCAATCGTTAGATATTGTACGTTTATTGAAGCAAAAGCTTATTGATAAGATTTCAGACGATTTCGATATAATTATGATAGATACTGGCCCACATGTGGACCCGTTGGTATGGAATGCGATGTATGCATCTAACGCGTTGTTGATTCCATGTGCAGCTAAGCGGTTGGATTGGGCGTCAACAGTCAACTTTTTCCAACACTTACCGACCGTTTATGAGATGTTCCCTGACGACTGGCAAGGGCTTGAATTCGTACGTTTGATGCCAACCATGTTTGAAGATGATAATAAAAAGCAGGTGTCCGTCTTAACGGAGATGAACTATTTATTAGGGGACCAAGTGATGATGGCAACTATTCCCCGTAGTCGTGCTTTTGAAACGTGTGCCGATACGTATAGTACCGTATTTGATCTCACTTCTGCTGATTTTGAAGGTGGTAAGAAGACGCTAGCCACGGCTCAGGATGCAGTACAAAAAAGCTCGTTAGAATTAGAGCGTGTTCTTCATAGTAATTGGTCTTCCTTGAATCTGGGGTAATAGAAAATGGCATTAAAAACATCTGAGCTAAATGCTAAGTTATTTGGTAAGGCTGACAAACGTCGTGCGACAACGCCGATGGAGGCACATACGGCTGCGAAAGAGCAAGCTCAAATGATTGAATTAGCGGTTGCTGGTGAGCAACAAGTAATATTTGAATTGATGAGTATTCCGGCTGAAGAAGTTCAAACTGCGACGGTCGTATTTGCTGAAAATGCCCGAGAACAAGCGTTTTTAAATGAGCATGCTTTATCAGACGTCCTCACCACTTTACGTGACAAAGGGCAGCAATATCCAGCGGTCGGTCGTAGAACATCAGACGGAAAAATAGAAGTTCTCGATGGTAGTCGTCGTCGTATGTCTTGTATTTTGGCCAATAAGCCGTTTCTTATTTATGTCGCTAACGACATCAATACAGAGCACGCGAAGTTTCTTTCTGATGTCGCTAACGCTCACAAACCCTTATCACTATATGAACGTGGTAAAGAAATGCAGGCGAAAATAGACGCTGGTGAAGCGGACGATCAAAAAGCGTTAGCACGTATGTTCCAATGTAGCGAAGCATTAGTGAGTGGGGCATTGAAAGCCGCCGCATTACCGCTAGAATTGTTAAAAGCGTACCCAAATGTGGTTGAGCTTGGCAGACCTACGATCGTCAAACTACATAAGCAGTTTAGCGAACTTGATAGTGACAAACAGCAACAGTTGGTTGCTCGTTGTCATGATAATGGTATGTATGTATGGCAGCGCTGTGATGCTCAAGGTGTTTCTCGTATAACAAAAGAAGTTACCGAAACGTTAGAAGGCTGGATTAAAGAATTAGAGCCTCCAAAACAAAAAGACAGTGCAAGAGTCGATCTTATCAAAGGTCGTGCTAGTTATGTTCGCAAAGGGTCTAACTTGTCATTGAACATGAAAAAAGTTGATGATGACATGATGCAAGACATACTGGCGTTTATTGAGAATAAGTTGCAGTAGCTCGGATAAATCAGAACCAAAACCCGCTTAGGCGGGTTTTTTTATATCTGTAGAACGTTGGCAATGATGATTGGATTCAGTAATCACAACGCGTTACTTTCTGTCTGTGTTAACATAAATGTGTATATTCGGACGAAAGAACACTATGAATACTGACATTACATTTTTACAAAAACTACATGGTATTGCTAAACAGCAGTATTGTCGCTTCGGCATTGTGGCAAGTGGGTCGACTCAATGGGAAACGTATTTTTGTCAAGATAGCATTGATTACTGGCCTACATATCAACGTATTTTTTGCTTTGGTTTTGATGGCGGAGAGCGGTGTCAGAATCTGATGACACATCAAGGTCAACAAGTGTTAGGACAAGAATGTCATCTTTTGATTTGGAATTTATCCGAGCCTTGGGACGCGAATAGTTTTAGTGCCGCTATTGGGACATTGTCCGGTGGAGGAGTGCTAATCTTTGTCGGTCAATTACAAGAATCACACGCGGCGAATCAATGGTTGAACGACAAGCTCGCCCAGCTTTTGATAGTAACTCCTGATAATCATTCACCTCTACCAGTTGTTCCGTGTTCTGATAGTGATGAATCGTCTTTCACTGAACAGTTGATGGCAATCGATGCAATTAAACATGTTGTTACTGGCCATCGTAAGCGACCTTTAATTTTGACGGCTGAGCGTGGAAGAGGAAAAACCAGCGCATTAGGTATTGCTAGCGCAGATTTGATGTACGCAAATAACAAAATTAATATCGCGGTAACGGCTCCCTCAAAGCGAGCATTACAACCGCTTTATTCTCATTTACTCCGTTGTTTACCTCAGGCCTCACAAGAAAAAGACACCGTTTATTTTGGTAATGCGACACTCCGTTTTGTAGCGTTGGATTGCTTATTACGTACTGACGAAAAGTGGGATCTCGTATTAGTCGATGAGGCAGCTGCATTTCCTGTGCCTATGTTGCAATCTTTAGTTGAGCGCTGTCATCGTACGATATTTTCAACCACGATTAACGGTTATGAAGGGTGTGGCCGAGGATTTACCTTAACGTTTCAAAACTGGCTCATGGCACACAGACCAGGCACTCGCCATATGCATATGTCTCTGCCGATTCGCTGGCAGAAAAATGATCCATTAGAAAAGTGGTACCGCGAAGCACTATTACTCAATCACCATCTCCCGAATCTCATGTCTCATTCGTATCATAAGATTCGCTTATTAACGCCTAAACAGTTGGTCGCAGAGCCTAATTTATTGCAACAATTATTTACTTTACTCGTCAGTGCTCATTATCAAACGTCACCGAATGATGTCTTTCAAATTCTTAATGACAGTGCGATTCAGATAGTCGCGACGTTTCGTGAGGATGATATCGTCGGCTGCGCATTATTAGTGGCGGAAGGGGAGCTTAGTAACGAACTGATTCAAGATATTTGTTTAGGGAAACGACGCCCGAAAGGGCAGCTCGGCACGATCACGTTAGCTAACCAACTTGGTATTACTTGCGCTGCACGCCAACGAAGTTTACGTATTATGCGTATTGCGGTTCATCCGGATGTTCAGGGGCTGGGCATTGGTAGTGAGATGATAAAATTCGTCAATGAGCATTTGGTGTTTGATTTCCTATCGACGAGTTTTGGCTGCACACCTTCATTATTGGCTTTTTGGAAGAAGAGTGGCTTTGTTGCTATAAAGCTCGGTTCAAAGCGCGACCAATCGAGTGGTTGTCATTCTGCGTTTATGGTTCACGCGCAAAGTTGCAGCTGGTTAGAAGACGCTTTAGAGCAGTTTCGTACACAGTTATTGTTCGAGTTGAATGATGCGTTCTGTAATACGGATGTTGATATTCTCAAGTTACTTGTCGCTGAGTCGTTACTCACTATTGAGATTACAGTTTCTGCTAGAACTGTATCATTGGTAGAATATTACGCATTAGGCGGAAGTAATTATGAGTCGGTAGCTGCGAACCTTCACCAGGTTGTATTACGTAGATTGGTATGTTGTCAGTCAGTATCTGGTTTACTATTTAGTAAAGTGGTTCAAAAGTTATCTTGGTCAGAATGTGCGGTGCGCTATAAATGTTCTGGTAAAAAGCAAGTTGAAAAAGCACTACGTGAAGAAGTGTTATCATGGTTACGAGATTTACAGTGTAAATAACAGTATTGTCTTTGGTCAATTTACACTGTAAATACCATATAACAGTATATTAGTTTACAGTGTAAATTAAGGTGCTAAATCCAGTAATTGTTGGATTTACACTGTAAATAGAAAGAACCCAATGGATTAGCGATCTATTCGCGTTTTTGTGGTTAACCAGCTTTGTTAGAGCATTAAAGTTAGGTAAACTGAATATCTATAAATTACTTCAGGTTAGGTTATATGTGGAAAGACTTTATCAAGCTTGATAATGAAAATTCAAAAGTAATTGCAAGAATGAGCGAAGAGCAAACATTCGATTCGGCTTTAGATAAACGAGCACTAAAAGATGCATTGCAGGAACTTGAAGTTGCCGATTATTGCCCATTAGATGACGGCATTGAAAAGTTTATTAACGCTGGCCTAGCCGGAGATGCAGGTGTCTACCAAGGATTTGTTGTTGCAGAAAAACGCAATGCTACTTTTGAAATTACAATCTCACCTAATCAGATGCAAGCGAGTATGACAGTGACAGGTGCATACGGTGGAAGTGCATTAGTTGCAGATGAAATGGTTAAAGCTATTTCTGCAGTAGGCATAAAAAAAGGAATTCACAAACCAAGTCTAAAAAAAATTCTTATCGCGAGTAAGTCCCTTAAACCCGGGGCTACATTTACTCAACCTTTTGCCCAAGGCAAGAAAGTAGAAGATGGGAAAAATGCCTACTTAAAACCATTAATTAAAGACGTCATGAAGCGGGTACTTGCCCCAAAAGATAATGATGCCTTTAAAATCGATATGCGCGATTTTGGCAGTACGATTACCGTGGAAGAAAATGATCCTGTTATGGAACGTTTATCTGCAACGCCTGGTCATGAGGGGTTTAATGTATTAGGTGAGATTCTCTCACCAACCCCTGGTGACGATGTAATATTAGAAGCGGGTAACGGTACACACATCTCTCCTGATAATCCCAATATCTTACTTGCGAGTACATCGGGCATGCCAATTATTCGCAATAATACGGTCGATGTTGAACAAGCCTTATGCTTGAACAATGTGAGTGTAGCAACAGGTCACGTTAAGTTTAAAGGTTCGGTCATTGTCGCTGGCGATGTAGAACCAGGGATGATTGTACGAGCAACAGGGGATGTGACGATAGGTGGATTTATCGAGTCTGCTGATGTTCAAGCGCAAGGCAGTATTACCGTCGTGAAAGGTATCATTGGTCATTCTGATAAAGACGATGGCAGTAAAACATGTGTGGTTAAAGCTGGCGGCGCCATAAAAGCTAATTACGCACAATATGCAGAATTACAAGCGAACCATGATATTTACTTAACGGTTCACTCAATGGGTAATGATATAAAATGTGGTGATAATCTCTATGTAACCGATGAACAAGGTACGCAAGGTACATTAAGTGGTGGAGTTGCAAAAGTGGGCGGAAAAGTCGTTTGCTATCAACTTGGCGTTGAAGGTGATACGGCGACAGCGCTAGAAGCATATGCAAAATTTTCTGTGCAGAAAGCTCGTCTCGCAAAGCAGAAGGCTATGTACGTTAAAGCTCAAGAGGCGACGATGGAAGCCGTTCGCAAAGAATTAGTTGTAAAAAAGCGTGATAAGAGTGAACGTTCCCAAGAAGAAGTAGAACGAATAGAGCACGAGAAAAAAATCGCGAATGAACAAATGGAAAAAGCAAAATTAGCGGTTGATACCACGAATGAACAACTCGATGCGTTATTAAAAGAGAATACCGTAGAGATCACCAATAAAGTGTTTACTCATGTGACGATCTATTTTGGTGGTGAAAAAGTAACGACTAAGCGTGTTCATGGCCCCTCTATTTTTTACTTTAATCAATATGAAATACAATGCGAAGCAAAAATGAATACCGATGATATCCCTGAGGGTGAAGAGAGTATTTCTATCTAGAATAGATACTAAGATAATGTCGTCGTTTGCTGAGGTATAGTAAGAAGCGATTATTAGGTACGACAATTCTTCGATTTTAAAGAGAGTGGAGCGTTGATAGATAAAGCGAGAGATAAAATGGAACTTTCAGATATACGCCGTGAATATACTCGAGGCGGTTTAAGACGAGATAACTTACTTAGTGATCCTATTGAGCAGTTTAATCTTTGGTTATCTCAGGCGGTAGAAGCGAAGTTAATAGACCCGACGGCAATGACTGTAGCCACTGTGGACCAGTATGGTCAGCCTTTTCAACGGATTGTGCTGCTTAAAAATGTTGAAAAAAATGGGTTTGTTTTTTACACCAATTTAGGCAGCCGTAAAGCCCAGCATATTGAGCACAATCACCGAGTCAGTTTGCATTTCCCTTGGCACAATTTAGAGCGACAAGTGCATATTACGGGCGTTGCCGAAAAACTGACTGCGACAGAAAACATGAAGTATTTCACCTCGCGGCCCAAAGAAAGTCAGATCGCGGCGATCGCAAGTCATCAAAGTAGCCGAATTTCTGCACGCGGTATTCTGGAAGGAAAGTTTTTAGAATTAAAACAAAAGTTCGCTAATGGCGAAATTCCGGTTCCAAGCTTTTGGGGTGGCTACCGTATTCGACCAACAAGTATTGAATTTTGGCAAGGCGGAGAAAATAGACTGCATGATCGCTTTATCTATTTAAAAGAGAGCGATGAATGGTCAATAGACCGTTTGGCTCCTTAATAAGCTTGCTGTTAGAAGCGAAACAGTGGTGTTGTGCTTAGCTAGTGCCTTTAATCCTCCTGTAGGCTTTTTTAAGGAGTGTTTTATTGTAATTGATAGCGAAGGCTAGGTGATTAGCTTTGTGTTGCTTATCGTGGCTTACAGGAAGTCAATTTTGACATGACGATCTCAAAATTACCGTGAAATATTGAAAAATTGACCGATGCAATCGCGACTAAGGCATTAATGAGAAAAATTTCAGGTAAGATGAATCAATTATAAATAATAAAAAAGGGAGCAATCGCTCCCTTTTTTTACTTATGAATCTCTCTAACTACTCTAAAGCCGACATAGTTGGCTGCAGTATCTGGCGCAATAAACAGATGATTATCAGCTTTAGCTGCACTTGGAGAAAAACTCCATGCTCCGCCACGGGCCATACCGCGTTCATCATTTGTCCATTCCCAAACATTCCCTATGACGTCATAAAAACCTAAATTATTCGCATCAAATGACTTCACCGGCGAGGTACTTTTGTTGGACCACTGACTACCAGACCAACCAGTATTGGCATTATCAGCGCCAAAGTCGTCTCCCCATGGGTAATCACTTTGACTACCAGAGCGAGCGGCTATTTCCCACTCATTAGGTGTTGGTAAGCGATACGTGAAGCCGGTTTGTTTTGATAGCCACGCTGCATAAGCTTTAGCATCATTTTGGCTGACACAGGTAACAGGATGCGTTGCTGTTTGTTTAAATCCTGGATTACGCCAATAGCTATCTGAAATAGGGGTGATTTCGGTGTCGTGAACCGCAATACACAGATGTTTCAGTTCGGCATCTGTTTGATAGTTGGTTTGATTAATAAAGGTTGCAAACTGTCCGACTGTCACAGGTGTCGCGCCTAACGCGAAAGCATGATCAAGGCTGATCTTGTGACTGGCGTGTTCTCCAATCAAATATTCTCCACGGATCATGGTAATCATTTCAGGTGCTTTTACGCCACCTTTCAATGAATCGGCAAATTTGTGTCCTGCTTTTAGTATATTGGCTTGTTCTTTCAAAACCGCACGAAAGGTGTAATTAGAACGAATATTAACGGTTTTAGTAAAATCGTGATAACCCTCTTTGGTTACGGTAATCTCGTGTTTGCCAACGGGAAGCATGATATCGATGGGTGTACTGCCATAATTGACGTCATCCACTTTGATATGATCATGATATTTGTTGGAATGAACAGTAAGGCTGACCCAAGCGACTTCTTTATTTTTTTGTTTTTGTGCTGCTTTTTGTGGATCAACGCAATCTGATTTATTCAGGCTTAGCAATTGGCAAGCCACGACGTCATCTGGACGAGCTTCGAGCTTGGCCAAAATAACCGATTGGTACTGGTTATTATTGTTAAACCCTGATTTAAGCATGCGATGCTTCAATAAGTGGATGTTTAAAGAGGCGTTATCGGCATGCTGTTTGATCAATTTGCTTTCCGTGGCATTACTTAACAACCATTGTTGATATTGATTGACCGCTTTTTGTAAACCCAGCTCTTTGGTTTGCTCGGCACATTGGGCGATAGTCATCGTATTGCTACAACGGTTCGTGAAACTGATTTTTTGTTCATGGGTCTGCGAGAGTTCACGTTGTAATCGCTGTGCACGTGCTTGACGTTTTTCGATATTAAGTTCATTCACCGCACGGGTCAGTAGCTCGACGTGCTGTTGCTGTTGCTCTAATGTCGTTTTCTGTTCGTCTAGCGCTTGTTGAGCGTTTAAGCGTGCGGTCTGGTTCGCTTTGACTTTTGCCCACGCTTGCTGATATTCCGCTTTTACTGAGCTGATATCCGTATCAGGGCTTGTCAACATCGAATCATAAGACTTATCCAAAGCAACTTTCGCCGCTTTTAACTGCTGAGACAGCTCGTTCGCTTTCTTTTCGAGTTGACGCAGTGCTTCCTGCTTCACTTGGTAAGCATCTTTTTGAGTCTGTGTCTTTGTTTGTGCATCCTGCAACTCTGTCTTTTTATTCAATAGAGCGTCATTGATGGCGCTGACAGAAGACAAATTGTCGTCTGCTGCATCAGCCGTTGTGACGACTAAACAAGGAGAGAGTGCTAATAACAGAGCGGGGAAACCGTATCGCATTATTATCTACTTTAATTAGCTAATGAAAATGTTCTCGCTATTGTAAACGAAAACGTCATCTTGTAAGAAGCCATCTTTCAATAACTTAGTAACAAAATGACGTCTAGCGAGCAGTGTATGAGCCAAAAAGTTTAATGTTTATGACTTAATTAAGATTCACTCTTTTTGTTCGGGTGTAATTTAACCCAAACTGTGTCATTACCATTTATCGTGATAACCCTATTATAGGTTTCAAACCCTTTTTTGGCGACAGTGACTTGATGGCGGCCTACCGGGAGTACGATCTCGATCGGCGTACTGCCATAGTTAATACCATTAATTGTCACAGAGTCAGCATATTGATCTGAGCGTACAGTGACCGTTGCCCATTGTTTATCATGACGCTTTTGTTTATTCGTGGAGCCCTTCAAACAATAACGAGTCGATACGTTTAACAGTTTACATGCCGCTACGGTTTCTGGCTTCGCTTGTATTTGAGCGCGAATTTGTGTGAAGTAATCATTGCTACCTTCAAACCCACTACGAATGACTTGTGAATCTTGAACCGTAATATTGAGCTCAACTCCCTTCGTATATTGTTTTGCTAACGAAGACTCAGTCAGTTGATTGAGTAATTGAGACCGAAATGTTTTGACCGCTTTTTGTTTCGTTAGATGTTTACCTTGGCTTGCGCATTCGCCGAGCGTCATCGTAGTTGAACAATTGGTTTTATAGCTCGTTTCAATCGCGCTACTTTCTCGAAGTTCTGCTTCTAAACGCTTAACGCGCGCATCAATGCGGCTTTCTTGAAGGTTAGAAAACTCAGTTTTAACCCGCGCAAGCTTTTGTTTCTTGCGAGATAACGCCATTTCATTTTCAGTAATAGCTTGCTGTTTATCAAGTTGTGCGGATTGGTTGGATTTAACCGCATCCCAAGCCTTTTGGTAAGCTTTTTGAAAGCTAACCAAATCTGTATCTGGATCTTCTAATAATATCTGATACTGCTTATCAAGCGCTGACTTGGCTCTATTCTTTTTCGTTTGTAGCTCTTCTCCTTCGCGCTTTAGCTTGGCCAATTCATTTTTTTGTTGCTGTAGTTGACTGGCTTGCTGATTATACTCAGAAGAGAGTGCATCAATATCACTCTGTTTGTTTGTTAATTTTTTATCGATAGACGCTACTTGATCAACGGGTTTGACCTCATTAGCTTGTACCGATGTGGTTACCCAAATTGGGCTTAGCGCAAGTAATAGCGCTGGGATGCGATGTTTGATCATAGGTCCCTGCAACAATTTTACGTTTTACCACCGAAATAGTGGGAAAGACAATCTTATGACAGCATAAATACAACGCTGACTCTTATAGTAACTATTCACCTGAACTAGGCTATAAAAATATTTTTATAAACTAGATCACTGATTTTTTAACTTTTATAAATATGCAATTTTACATTTTGAGCTGTTAAATAAAATATGCAAGCTTATTATGACATATACGACCGTATTTTAGAATTGAATAGACATTGACCGTAATTAATGTGCACTTGATCATTGTTCCGAGTCGAGTAATTCGTGTTCAGTAATGAATATAGCAGAGTTTTCAGGGGGCTGTGATCTGGTTGCATCGCTTTCTAAGTTCATTGTGATAGACTCAGGATGGTTTGGCTTTGCTGACGAGTTTGTTATCGTATCAAAGGTGTTTAACGAAGGAACGTTACGGTATGGAAGGTTTTTACACACAATCTTGGCTTGATGAAGGCCAGGGGGATACAGCGTTTTTAAAGCCGGCGGAATTGGTCAGCTTACCGGCTGAAATGGCTCGCCATGAACATGAACATACACAAATTGTGATTGGTTTAAATGGTCAAATGGAATTTGAAGTGAGCGGCATTGGTAACATTGTGCATCCGGGACAAGGGTGTGTGGTGACCTGCGGAGCGGGTCATGCCTTTGGCGGCATTAGTCAGCAATCGGATATTTTAGTCCTTAATATGCCCACGCCACAAGATAACGAACCTTTATTGATGACTCAACTCAATGAACTTGCCAACCATGATACTTATTTTCAGTTAGATAGCCAAATCCAAAAATTGATTCAGATTTTAACTCATGAAATGCAAGCGAATCCTGAGAGTTGGCAATTGAAGCGAGCATGCAATGATACTTTGCTGGCTGTATTGCAACGTCATGTTTGCGCATTTCAACTGCAATGGCGAGAGTCTCGCTTCGATATTGATGTAATCGATCGTTATATCGAAAAGCATATTGCCTATCCAATCACCGTCGCCCAATTAGCAGGCGCAGTATTTCTGGGTGAAAGTCAGTTTTATGAACGATTTAAACAAGCAACTAAGATAACGCCCCACCAGTATCTTGTGAAAAAACGCCTTGATAAAGCCAAGAAAATGCTAGAAGAAGGGCGGTTTACCATTAGTCAAATTTCTGACGCTACGGGCTTTTCAAGCGCTAGTGTATTTAGCCATATATTCTCTCGCCAAGTTGGGTGCTCTCCTTCTCAGTACCGTAAACGTAGTTAATCATTGTGACTGTCAGGGATGTTACTCGTGATCCCTACAGGTGTATCAAATCTGTTAATAAGCCGAGTTTTTAACAAAAAACTCGGAGTTTTTAACAAGTATTCTTCTCATACTCAAAATACACTGCCAAGCTAATGTATGGAATTTCCGGAAACGAACACCGGACATGGAGGATAATGCATGTTTAACGCTATGGATGTATTACAACCTGAGTATATCGATCAACCGCTCGAGACACTTTGGGCTGAAATCTCACCTTTGTATATGGTTGATGAGTCACAATGGCTACAGCAACTCTTACCGCTTGCTACCCCAACCGAGCAAGAAAAAGCCCAAATTAGTACCAATACAACTGAGTTGATCCGCGCTATCCGTGATGACAAACGATCAGTACAAATGATTGATGCGCTATTGCTTGAGTATAGTTTAGACACTCAAGAAGGGATCTTATTGATGTGTTTAGCGGAAGCATTGATGCGTATTCCGGATACAGAAACGGCCGATGCTTTCATTCGAGATCGTTTGAGTGTCGCGGATTGGAAGTCACATCTTAATCATTCCGAATCGGTATTTGTAAATGCTTCTACTTGGGGATTAATGCTAACTGGAAAAGTTGTCGGATTGAAAAATCCCGATAAAACCAGCCCTAATCAAGCGTTAAATCGTTTAGTTAATAAGTTATCTGAGCCGGTTATTCGTAAAGCGATGCAGCAAGCCATGAAGATTATGGGACACCAGTTTGTTCTGGGACGTTCCATGAAAGAAGCACAAAAGAATGGCAAGCCTCTAAGAGAAAAAGGCTTTACTTATTCGTTTGATATGCTTGGAGAAGCGGCGTTAACATCGGCAGATTCTAATGTGTATTACCAAGATTATCTCATGGCGATTGAAGCGGTTGGCAAGAATCAATCTGATAGTACAGTCAGTCCAGCTGCTTCAGTATCGATTAAGTTATCCGCTATTCATCCTCGTTATGAAGTTGCTAATTATGATCGCGTCGTCGATGAATTATATCAGCGTATGTTGTCTTTACTCGAGTATGCCATTCAATACGATGTCGCGATTACCATTGATGCTGAAGAAGCCGATCGCCTAGAGATATCGTTGCAGCTCTTCGAGAAGTTGTATCGTCATGAAAGTGTCCGCGGCTGGGGTAAGTTTGGCTTAGTTATCCAAGCGTATTCAAAACGTGCGTTGCCGACACTCGTGTGGTTAACCGCATTAGCAAAAGAACTTGGTGATGTTATTCCGATGCGTCTGGTAAAAGGTGCTTACTGGGATAGCGAGATTAAATGGTCGCAGCAAAGTGGTTATGACAATTATCCAGTGTTTACGCGTAAAGAAGCAACCGATGTTTCTTATTTAGCGTGTGCCCGTTTTCTATTAAGCGAACATGTGAAAGGGCATTTATACCCTCAATTTGCAGGGCATAACGCGCAAACGGTCAGTTCTATTGCTGTTATGGCAGCCCACCAAGAATTTGAATTTCAACGCTTGCACGGTATGGGCGAAGCACTTTTTAATCAAGTACTTAAGAAATATGGGCAAGATGTTCGTATTTATGCACCAGTCGGCAGTCATAAAGATCTCTTGCCTTATTTGGTCCGCCGTTTACTTGAAAACGGCGCGAATAGCTCTTTCGTTCATCGCCTCATTGATGCGCGCTGTCCGATTGAAGAGCTCACTCAACACCCTGTTGATATGCTACTTGCACAGCCTTCATTACATAATGAGCGTATAACACTACCTCCTAATATTTACCCCCAGCGGCGTAATTCTCGCGGCGTGAATGTGGATATTGAAAGCGAAGCACTTCCTTTTAATCAAGCGGTTAATCAATGGCTAAGTCATCAGTGGTCGGGAGCTCCTGTGATCACTGATGGAGAAACTAACGAAAGCATGATCATCCATGATCATGCTTCCGAAACTGTAACCGCACCGTTTGATCGTCGCATTACTGTTGGTCATATGATTTACGCTGACCTTGATCATGTTTCCAAAGCGATTGCGGGAGCTCAAGCCGCTTTACCTAATTGGCAAGCACTGGCATACCGAGAGCGTGCTAATAAGTTAGATGCATTAGCTGATTGTTTGGAAGAAAATCTTGTTGAACTGGTGGCTCTTTGCCATATGGAAGCGGGAAAAACGATTCACGATAGTATTGATGAAGTTCGTGAAGCGGTCGATTTTTGTCGCTTTTATGCGAAGCAATCAGAGGTATTTAATCCGCAAACCTTGACAGATTTTAACGGTCAGTCGTTTACTTATCAGAGAGGCGGGCTGGGAGTTATTGCTTGTATTAGCCCTTGGAACTTTCCACTCGCTATATTCTTAGGCCAAATTGTTGCTGCTGCGGTAAGTGGTAATACGGTCGTGGCGAAACCGGCGGAGCAAACGTCTCTTATTGCTTGTCGAGCGGTGGAGCTTATCAAAGAATCTGGATTTCCAGCAGGAGTTGTACAGCTTGTGCCGGGTATTGGTGCTGATATTGGACAGAAACTAACCAGTGATGAGCGCATTGCAGGCGTCGCCTTTACTGGCTCAACACTCACAGCACAGAAGATCAACCAAACGTTAGCTTATCGTGATAGTGATCCCGTTCCGATGATCGCAGAGACGGGTGGGCAAAACACGATGATCGTCGATAGTACCGCGCTTCCAGAGCAGGTGGTTAGAGATGTGTTACGCTCGGCTTTTGCTTCCGCTGGGCAGCGCTGTTCTGCATTACGGGTATTGTTTGTTCAAGAGGATGTTGCTGATCGAATCATTACTTTGATTAAAGGGGCGATGCAGGAATTACGTTTGGGTTTACCATACGAACATTCGACGGATGTTGGTCCTGTGATTGATACAAAAGCACGCGATAAACTGAATGCTCATATCGCTCATATGAAAGCCACACAGACGCTTGTTACTGAGTTAGCCATCCCGGAATCGTGTCAACATGGAGATTTTGTGCCGCCATGCGCATTTGAAATCGACTCAATTAACGTGTTACAAGAAGAACACTTCGGGCCGATATTGCATATTGTGCGTTATCAAGCGAGTGATTTGCCACAAGTTCTAAAAAGTATTAACGATACTGGGTTTGGCTTAACTTTGGGTGTACACAGTCGAAATGAAACGACTTATCGTTGGATTGAAGCGCATGCTCGTGTGGGGAACTGTTATATCAACCGTGATCAAGTTGGCGCGGTGGTAGGCGTGCAGCCATTTGGTGGTCAAGGATTATCAGGAACTGGCCCTAAAGCTGGCGGGCCTCATTATTTATACCGTTTTACTCAAGCACAGTACGATTAGAGGGGAATGTCGATGGTAGTACATCCGAGTGCGCGTTTTGCAGATGCTGAATCTGCTTGGGATAATTGGCAACAAACGCGCTTTGATTATAAAAAAGAAGCCTTACTCTCTTGGCAACAACAGCTTTATCCATTTAGGATCGAGCTTGCTCAAGTTATGCAATATCAATTGACGCACAGCGAAAACACAGTCGCCAAAATTCACCACTTAGTCGGACCAACAGGTGAAACGAACGAATTATATACAACTGGTCGTGGCGTTACCCTATTGATTCAAAAAGATGTGAGTGAAAATGCGCAAAAAGCGACGGTTGCTCAGTGTACTGCAGCGTTAAGTGCCGGGAATTGTGTCATTATATGCAGCGATGACATTGAGTTTCTTAACCAACTAAATGAAACTTATGAGCAATCGATGTTACCGTCCAATTTGCTGATCACTCTACCGTTTGAGAGCTATGATTCGGTACTCGAATCGGATGTCCGTAACGTTGGATTGATTGGGAATAAAGAGATGGAAGTGGCACTAAATCGAGCGCTTGCAGAGCGTTCTGGTGCGATGGTGAGTTTAGTCTGTGAAACCGATCTAACCGAGTTACCAGTGACTCGAGATCCCAATTTAGTTTTGCGCTTCATTACTGAACGTACACGCACCATTAATATTACCGCAGTGGGTGGTAATGCTAATCTTTTAGAGCTTGGCAGTAGCACACACTAAATGAACTACTCCGTTAGTCTCCTCGCAAGTTCGACAAGACAGGGAAAAACGTGAGTTATAAAGAGGATATGTATATGGATACAAGTAGCATAGCGATAACAGGCACTTTCGTTGTCTATTTGGTTCTGATGTTAGCGATAGGATTATACGCGTATCAACGAACCAAAAGCTCATCGGATTATTTTTTAGGTGGACGCTCGCTAGGCCCTTGGCCATCTGCGTTATCGGCAGGTGCATCTGATATGAGTGGTTGGTTACTGCTTGGCTTACCTGGTTACGCGTATGCATCGGGTTTTGAAGCGACCTGGTTAGCGGGAGGTTTGCTGTTCGGCTCCTGGTTGAACTGGCTGATTGCTGCCAAGCGTTTACGTACCTATAGTATTACGACCGACTCACTGACATTACCGCAATTTTTTGCCCGTCGGTTTAATGATAATTCATCTATGCTTCAGAGTATTTCTGCCTTTTTCATCTTGCTGTTTTTCTTATTTTATACCAGTGCAGGCTTGGTAGCCGGCGGCAAGCTGTTTGAGACCGTGTTTGGCTTAGACTACCGTTATGCTGTTGTCATAGGTACCGCGTGTGTGGTGTCTTACACTTTGTTTGGTGGTTTTTTAGCGGTTGCATGGACTGATTTAGTCCAGGGTCTGTTAATGTCGGCGGCATTAATTGCGGTGCCACTCGTGGCGTTAGACGGTGAAGGTGGTATTAGTACCTTTCAAGCGCAAATGACCGATATTAACCCAGAATTATTAACGTTTTGGAACTCGATAGACGGTAAACCACTTGGTGCTATTGCCATCATATCGTTGGTCGCTTGGGGATTAGGTTATTTTGGCCAGCCACATATTTTGGCACGTTTCAAAGCAACACGCTCAAATAAAGACATTAAAACGGCTCGCCGTATTGCTTTGGTTTGGACTGCACTGTCTATGTGTGGTGCTTTACTTGCCGGTATGGTGGGATTGCTTTATGTACAAAACAACCCGGGTATTGCACTCGATGATGGTGAAAAAGTCTTCATGTTACTGGTCAACGCGATGTTCCACCCAGTGGTTGCGGGTATTTTGTTAGCGGCGATATTAGCCGCGATTATGAGTACAGCTGACTCTCAGTTATTAGTGTCGTCATCGGCATTTTCTGAAGATCTCTATAAACAAATAATCAATAAAGACGCGACATCGAAGCAAGTGGTGATGATGGGACGTGTAGGTGTCATTGTTATTTCTCTCATTGCATTGAGCTTGGCGATGAATCCAGATAGCTCGGTATTAGGATTGGTTTCCTATGCATGGGCGGGCTTTGGCGCAGCATTTGGTCCAGCTTTGCTAATTAGCTTGTATTGGTCGAAAATGACGCGTTATGGCGCTCTAGCCGGTATTATTGTCGGTGGTGCGACTATTGTTTGGTGGAAACAGCAAACTGGCGGCTTGTTTGATGTGTATGAGTTGGTTCCTGGATTTATTTTCTCGACAATCGCGATTATTGTAGTGAGTAAATTGGGGGATGGGCCGGAAGAGTCTGTTGCCCAGCAGCATAAAACCTACTTAAATCAATTAGAAACGCTGGATTAATCCACGTGTTTTCCTAAAGAAGCCTCGCACAACGCGAGGCTTTTTTGATTGTACTAACATTCTTACAATATAAAGTTTTCCCAAATCAGTGTGCGTAGATAATTGTATGCTTCGATTGAATCTTCCTATCCTTTCCTGTTTGCACCAATGCATAACTGATTTTTGTGTTGTAAGTCACGATTTTATCTATTTTTTTAAACAAGTTTAACAGTTAGCCGTTATATAGAGCGGAGTTATACGTTCTCATAATAAGCCAACATATGTGCAAAAAACTGAGTATCAACTTACAACAAGAATGAGTTCCAAGGAGCATATAAATGCAACTTACCTTAAAGAGAAAAATGGTTTTCTCTGTCGTTTTAGCGATCACTTTGACGGCAGGCGCGTTGTTAATCGCGGGTTATCAAGCTTTTAAAGCTGAAACTTGGCGTTATATTGAAAGTGAAAGTATTAATACACTTAACGCTCATGCGAAGGGAATTAGTGATTGGATTGAAACGAAGCAAGCGACGATTCATGGCCTAGCACAAGAGGTAGCATCTAACCCTGAGGCGGACGTGGTTCCTTTTTTACGCCAAGCTTATACGTCTGGTGCCTTTGGGTTAACATATTATGGTGAAGAAAACGGCGACATGCATCGTCAAGATCCTTCACTTAATAAAGCTGGTTATGATCCCCGAGCTCGTGGGTGGTATAAATTAGCGAAAGCACAAGGCAAAGCGGTGACGACTGAACCTTATGTAAGTGTGACTATGCAAGCGTTAGTCGTCACTTTGGCAGAGCCGATAATGGAGAATGGACAACTGATTGGTGTGGCGGCCTCGAATTTGTCTCTCGATAAAATTATTCGTGATGTACTGGCCATTAAAGTGCCTGGTAACGGTTATGCCATTTTGGTGAGTGATAACGGCACTATTATCGCTCATCCAAATAAAGATATGATTCTTAAAAATATCAATGATATTGCTCCTCAGCTGACCATGCAAAAGTTAGCAATGGCCATTCAAGACCACGATCAGCTTGAGGAAAATATTGGTGGGAAGTCATCAATTATGATGGCAAGTGATATTTCGAATACCGATTGGAATCTCGTTATGGTGATGAATAAATCGGTATTAGAGCAGCCTTTGAATCAGATGCTTATCACCCAGTTATTGATAGGATTCGCGATTCTCGTCATTATGGGGGTTGTAACGTCGTGGTTTGTGGCACTTCAGCTACGTGGATTGACTAATATTACCAATGCTTTAACAGATATTGCCGAAGGTGATGGCGATTTAACTCGTCGTTTAGAGGTGAATAGTTCTGATGAGGTAGGGATTCTTGCTGATAAATTCAATAAATTTGTTAGTCGCTTACATAACATGGTGGTGAATGTAAAAGCGGTCAGTACACACTTAAATGAAGGGGCAAATAGTTCGGCCACCGCTGCTAACCAGCGTCGAGAACGTATTCAGCAACAGCAAAATGAAATTACAATGGTTGCTACTGCCGTAACGGAAATGGCCTCGGCAACGGCAGAGATCGCTGGTAATGCGGATAATACGGCAAGTAATGCCAATCAATCCGTAGAATTGGGAGATCAAAGTTATCAACAAATGCAGCAAAGCAAACAATCGATTGATCAGCTCGCGGCAGAGTTAACCAGTGCGGTTGCGATTATTGGTGAACTTGAAGTCAACGCAAACGAAATCTCAACAATTCTTTCGACCATTCGTGGTATTGCAGAGCAGACCAATTTGCTCGCGCTGAATGCAGCGATCGAAGCGGCGCGCGCCGGGGAGCAAGGACGCGGATTTGCAGTAGTAGCGGATGAGGTGCGCGTGTTGTCACAACGAACTCATGCGTCAACCGAAGAGATCCAAACCAAGATTTCTAGCTTACAAAGTGTCACAAAAAATGCAGTGACGGCAATGACGGACAGCCATAACTTAGTGGAAACCAGCGTAGGTGATGTCAACCAAACCGCGGAAAGTTTACAAGCGATTAGTAATGCGATCCGTTCTATTAGTGATATGGCGACGCAAATAGCAGCAGCGGCAGAAGAGCAGTCATTAGTGACCTCCGATATTAATACTAATACTGAATCTGTTCGTGAAGTCAGTGAACAACTTGCAAGTGATGCGGTTGCGGCAGTGGATAAAGCGAAAGAGTTGCATGAGTTGGCAAATCAATTAGAGCAAGAGATATCACGCTTTAAGTTATAGCTGATCTCGGTACGTATTTTGTTTGTCTTAACAACGAGCACCGGAAGGTGCTCTTTTTTATGCCGGGTGATTATTCAACGTTGTGTTTTTTTATTGCCATGACTTTTTTCTATTCAAATTGAGAGGATTGCAGCTTTTCATTATCGCAAGGAAGCGCTAATATTGGCTCTCATTTTATATCTAAATATACAAATTTTATTCTCAGGGCGGGGTGTAATTCCCCACCGGTGGTAGGCCGCAAGGTAAGCCCACGAGCGCTCGATACGTCGAGGTCAGCAGATCTGGTCAAAGTCCAGAGCCGACGGTAATAGTCCGGATGAGAGAGAATGATAAACAGGCTGCACTTCGATTTTTTCGATGTGCGGCTTTGTGATTTTTGTCCCTCAAAGCCCTGGTTCTGGTATTCGTTAGGAGTTTAACCATGAATCAGTCATCATTACTTGCCGGTTTCGGCGATTCTTTTACCCGTGTCGATAACGCACTCACAGCATTGCGTGAAGGACGTGGCGTACTATTACTAGACGATGAACATCGTGAAAATGAAGGCGATCTGATCTATTCTGTCGACCATTTAACTGATGCGCAAATGGCTCTCATGATTCGTGAGGGGAGTGGTATTGTGTGTGTTTGTATGAGTGATGAACATGCCACGAAGTTAAATTTAACCCCGATGGTAGCGATGAATGACAGCGCTAATCAAACCGCGTTTACCATTTCTATAGAAGCAAAACATGGGGTTACCACCGGTGTTTCTGCGAAAGATCGCGTGACGACTATCAAAGCAGCAGGGCGTTTAGATGCGAAACCTGAAGACTTATGTCACCCAGGACATGTTTTCCCTCTGAGAGCCCGTACAGGTGGTGTAATGACCCGCCGTGGACATACTGAAGGTACCGTTGATTTAATGCAAATGGCAGGTTTATCGCCGTTTGGCGTATTGTGTGAAGTCACTAATGAAGATGGTACGATGGCGACGACGCCAGAGATTGTTAAATTTGGCTATGCTCATGACATGCCAGTATTGACGATTGAAGATTTAGTTATTTATCGTCAAGAAAAAATGCAGCAACTTGCTTAAGATGTAAGGGTGATTAACGTGGCCCATATTTACAGTGTAAACGAGATAAAAAAGCGGCTTCAGCCGCTTTTTTTTATCTGCAAAGATTGATTAAGTTACGCTTCTTTTTCCACTTCTTTTTCCGCTTCTACAGGAAGAGTGACTTTGACATACTCTCCAGGTGCTTCCATCAAGATTGGATACTGCTCTGAGCCGGTAGTATAAGGTATAACTTGCTCGTCCTGGTTATGTTGTGCAACCCAATCATTCCAGTGTGTCCACCAAGACCCGTTTTCATGGTTGGCCTCCTTGAGCCAAGTATTGGCATCATCACTCAACGTATCATTGACCCAAAAGCCATATTTATTTCTCGAAGGATGATTGACAATACCCGCAATATGACCGGATTCACCAAGTACAAAGGTTTTATTACCACCAATATGTACCGCGCCTTTATAGGTTCCTTGCCATAGAGCAATGTGGTCTTCTTTCGTTGATACAAAATAGGTTGGAATATTGATCTTTTTCAAATCAATCCAAACTCCACCGACCTTTACGCCTTTATTCTGTACTAGTTTATTATTGAGGTACAAATCTCTCAGCATAAAGTTGCTGGTGGCTGCGCTTAAGTTGGTACCATCACTGTTCCAGTATAAAAGATCAAAATCGACAGGGTCATTACCTTTTAAGTAATGCTCTACATAGTAATTCCAGTACAATGAATTCTCTCTCAGCAAGCTGAAAGTCACATTCATCAATCGACCATCCATGTAACCACGAAGGTTATTTTGAATTTCGACGGCATCAATAATGGGCTTATTGATGTATACCCCGATATCTCCCGGCTGTTCAAAGTCGAGGATAGTCGTTAGAAATGTTGCAGATTTTATGCGTTTTTTCATTCGCTTAGCTGCGTAATATGCAACTGTGGATGCGAGTACAGTCCCACCGATACAATAGCCAATCGCATTGACCTGTTCTCGGCCAGTAATGCCTTCAATCGCGCTGACCGCTTTCATAACACCGTCAGTGACATAGTCACCAAATTCAACACCACTTTGTTCTTGGCCTGGATTTCTCCACGACATCATAAACACGGTATGGCCTTGCTCAACAAGCCAACGAACCATAGAGTTTTTTTCTCTTAAATCAAGAATATAGTATTTATTAATGTAAGGTGGAACGATAAGCAGCGGCGTTGCATTTACTTGTTCGGTCATGGGCTTATATTGAATAAGCTCGAAAAGATCATTGCGATAAACAACATCACCAGGCGTCGTTGCAATGTCTTGCCCAATGCGGAAAGCTTTTTGATTCGTCATCCGAATTTTCAAGATTTCAGCGCTCGACTCAACATCCTGTTTTAATTGCTCTAACCCTACCATCAGATTAGCGCCATTTTTATCTATGGTGAGCTGGCGTAATTCAGGGTTAGTGGCAATGAAATTTGATGGCGAAAGTGCGTTAATCGTTTGTCTTGAGAAGAACATTAAACGTTCTTTTGCTTTGTCATCCAAACCTTCAATTGAATTAATGGTGTCTAAATATGTTTTACTAAACAACATGTACGATTGTTTAATAAAATTGGATACCATGTCGGATTGCCAAGCTTCATTTGCAAAGCGTTTATCGCCTTTCTCTGGTTCAATACTGCCTGCGTTTTGCGGATCGAGAAATACATTTTGCCAAATCTCTAACTGTTTTTCCCACCACTGGGATTGCAGCTTTACAATTGCTTGAGGTTGGTTTGCCGCATGTTCTAGCAGTTTCGCTGTATCATCAAAGTTGACTTCTCGTAACGCATTATTAACTGGTGAGTTTAATACTTGTTTATTCGTTTCTAAACTTTTCCACCAATGGGCATTGGCTTCTTGTACTTTAACTAAGTACTCAGAAAAAAAGTTTTGATACATGTTAAGACTCCTGTCTTCAGAAAATACGCCGCCTCCCTTAGGACGGCGGCGTGAACTCTAGCTAGGTGTGATTTTTCCTTAACTTGCCGGAGTTGCTGTTTTTAAGTTTTCTGTAGAAAGTTTGTCAAAGTCGTCTTTAAACTCTTTAGCAATCGCTTGGATTTTATTACTGTCATCCGTCATTTGCTGAGAGAGTTTAGAAAATACTGACATTTGTTCACTGTTGAACTTGGTCATAGTAGTGACGTCTTTTACTTCACTGGCTGCTTTTACTTGATTCAAACCCATTTCGCTGTATGTTTTAATCGCGTTAAGTTGCATTTCAGTCAGTGTTTCTACGTTTTTTGCCATTAATTGGTTAAATTTTACGTAAGGTTCAAGACCTTTTTCTGCTTGATCGGTAAATGTTTTGAAAAACTCGGTATACATAGTTACTCTCCTAATCGTGAATGATTTTCCGTTAATTTATTCGATTGATTTGACTATCACTGCAGTGCCCATGCCTCCACCAACACATAGTGATGCCACACCATATTGACTTGAGCGCTTGCGCATCTCATAAATCAAGCTCACCAAAATTCGGTTGCCTGATGCTCCTAATGGGTGTCCTAATGCGATTGCACCTCCGTTTACATTTGCTTTTTCAACGATGTTAGATGCCGGTAGTTGATGTTTATCTGATAACTGCTTAATCACGCCTAATGCTTGTGCTGCAAAAGCTTCATTAAGTTCAAATAAATCGATGTCGCTGAGTTTTAATCTGGCTTTTGTTAGTGCTTTAGTCACCGCACCAACAGGTCCTAACCCCATAACTTTGGGGTCGACACCATCTTGTGCATAGCCGACCACTTCAACTAAGGGAGTTAAGTTATATTGTTTAATCGCTGATTCTGAGGCGAGCATAACGGCACTGGAACCATCGTTAATGCCTGAGGCATTACCCGCTGTTACAGTTCCCTCTCGATCGAAAGCTGGACGCAACTTCGATAGGCTTTCTATCGTAGTATTTGCTTTTGGGTATTCGTCGGTATCAAAAACAATTGTTTCTTTACGGCTTTTAATTTCAACAGGTGTAATTTCATCTTTGAATCGTCCTGCTTCTATAGCCGCGATCGCTTTACGTTGGCTGTTTAATGCAAATTCATCTTGAGTTTGACGTGGAATACCCATTTCTTTTGCGATATTTTCGGCTGTCACGCCCATATGATATTGATTAAATACATCCGTGAGGCCGTCATGAATCATCAGATCGGTAAGCTCGGTATGACCCATTTTATGCCCATTACGGATTGACCCAGAAATGGTATAAGGTATGGCCGACATGACCTCTACACCACCTGCGATGACGACTTGCGCGTCGCCACTCAGGATATGTGAAACCCCATCCATAACAGTTTTCATACCACTACCACAGACCATATTTACGGTATAAGCAGGGGTGGTGACAGGTAGTCCAGCATGCAACGCATTTTGACGCCCAATATTCATGCCTTGTCCTGCACCAATCACATTGCCCATAATGACTTCATCAACGTGAGCACCGTTTAATTGTGTCTCATCTAAAAGCGCACGAATAGCGTAGGCACCGAGATCACCAGCTGTTATATTTTTCAATGATCCACCGAACGAGCCTAATGCGGTACGTTTTGCTGCAACAATAAACACTTTTTCCATAACGTTAAGTCCCTTAATGCATGTGCAAACCGCCGTTGACAGACAAGGTTTCGCCCGTGATGTACCCGCCAGATTCACCGACAAGGTACGATACAGCTCCTGCAATATCTTCAGGGGTCGCCAAACGTTTCATCGGAATTTGTGCTTTAATGGCATCTAATACTTCTTCACGCATTTGTGAGACCATGGGAGTTGCAGTATAACCAGGAGCAACAGCATTGACGGTGACACCAGCTTTTGCTCCTTCCAGTGCCAATGCTTTGGTAAAGCCAATCATGCCGGCTTTAGCTGCAGAATAATTAGTTTGACCAAATTGACCTTTTATACCGTTGACGGAAGTGATATTAACGATACGGCCGCTGCCTCGTTCTAGCATAGATGGAAAGATAGGATGAGTGACGTTGAAAACACTATTTAAGTTTGTGTTAATCACCGCATTCCAGTCGGCTGCTGTCATTTTCTTAAATACAGCATCACGGGTTATACCGGCTGTATTGACGATGACATCAATGTGTTTCTCCTCGTCTAACAATTTTGTCAGTACTTCTTGGCAATGCTCAGTTTTCGTTACATCTAATTCCAATAACCGAATTTCGTCTTCGCTTAATCCTTTTTCTTTTACCCAGTCGAGAGTTTGCTGACCAGTGTCGTTTAAATATGTACCGATGACTTTAAACCCATCTTTGATTAATTGCATAGTGATAGCAGAACCGATGCCGCCTGACGCGCCCGTAATTAAAGCGACTTTTTTCATAAAAAAGACTCCGTTAAATCCATTAACTGGTGATGTGAAAAAGATGACTACGACATATACGTTTAGTTTAGGTGCAATATGAAATAAGTCATCGTCTTTTGAGCGGATGAATTCCCAAAAGTATGATAATAGTCATTAATTAGATAAATCATAACATTACTTTAAATATATGAAATTTACTGGGTATTTCAAATTCAAAACGATTTTTTTAGTGTTTTTTTTAAACTTATGATTTATATAGGATTTATTTATTAATTACATTTAAAGTGTATATAAAAATAAGTCTATTTTTATATAACTATAAGTGATAATGATTATGCTTTTAAATTCTTATTGTCAATATTTTTATGTTTTTATGATAATTGGCAATTAAAAATTAATTTTTAATTGCCAATTATCATAATAAGTAAGTGTTTGGTTTTAATTTGGCAATGTTTTTTTATTTTTAAAATAAACTTACTTGTTATAAAAATACTCAAAATCAATAGGTTGTATTTTTAATGCGCTCACTATTAGGATTGTAAAACATGATGAGTGAATTTTATTCGATGATTTTACAGTTATGAGGCAAGTATTAGAATAAAATAGTATTAGACAAAAACGTATTTTAGGCTATGTAAAGCCTTATGTTATCGTGGGAATATTTTTCGAAGAGCAACGAAAATAGGGGGAAGTGTGGAGGTGCCTATAGGTGTAGGAACAAGATTTCTAACGGTTTCATGTACCTCTAATGAGTTATTTATTATAAATACTCTGTCTGTGAGTTTTTTGCTAAGTAGTAAACTGATACTATCGTGAGTAGAGGACAAATGGTTTTGTGAACGAATGAAAGAAAGCTTAGTAATTTCAATATCCACTATCGGTGGAACTCGACATTTTCATGTCGGTAAATGGTATCGTCATTTTTGGAAAGGATTTAGTTATTTTTTTGTTTTTGGGTTGCTCACTTTAGCCGGCGTTATTTACTACTTATCAAGTGAAGTTGATTTTGCCAAACTCAAACAAAAAGAACTAGAGACCGAATCACTGTCTTTAAATGAAGAGGTCACTTCTCTAAAAGCACTGCAAGAAGAATTACAGAATGATGTTCTAGAACGTGAAGAAAAAATGCAGATTGTTTCTGACCGTTTAGGCGATTTAGAAAAAGTACTTGGAGTCGATGATTCCCAGCAAACAGCGCTTGAAGATCGCCTTGATATTGCCGCCATTAATTCTTCAGTGAGAGTTGTGATGTTAAACTCTATTCCTAATGGCCGACCGGTAAAAGTGGGTCGTCTGTCTTCAGAGTATGGGAAACGCGTTCACCCTATTACTGGAAAAGTTAAATTTCATCGTGGACAAGATTTCGCTGTGAAAAAAGGGACGCCGATTTATGCTCCGGCTGATGGGGTTGTCGAGGTGACTCGTCCAAGTCATAAAGGGTCGGGTAATTATATGCGGCTAGAACATGCGTTTGGGTTTACTAGTTCATACTCTCATATGAGTAAATTTAATCTTCGTATGGGAGATTTTGTACAAAAAGGGGATATCATTGGTTATTCAGGTAATACCGGTTTATCTTCTGGACCACATTTACACTATGAAGTGCGGTTTGTTGGTCGCTCACTAAACCCTAAACCATTTGTTGAATGGGGTTTAAATGATTTTGATACCATATTTACGAAAATAGAGGGTATACGATGGGAATCTTTAGTCAACAACGTAGAACAGCGAGTCAGCGCTCAATTACAACTCTCATTGCAAAAGGATGCGCAATCAGTGGACAAATCAAAGTAGAAAATAACATGCAGGTTGATGGTGATATTGATGGCCATACGCATGTGGACAAGAAATTAGTGATAAGTGAAACTGGTTGTGTAAAAGGTGATGTTTATGCTGAGCACTTTATCGTTAACGGCGAATTTGATGGAACATGTTACGCGGATAAGGTGGAAATTTTAGCAAAAGGTGATGTCACGGGCACTATTTATAGTGACGATTTAAGTATAGAGGCTGGTGGGCGATTTAATGGCTCTACTGCTCCTGCTCCAGAAAAGCAAGTAGTTGAACTAAGCGATATTAAAGAAACGAAAACCTCTGCTGAACGCCAAAAAGTTCAGCAGAGTAGTAGCAAATAATTTGACACGCTAAGGGGTTGAATTAGTACCCAGCGATATTCGGTGCTTCAAGTTGCGAGAAATATTTAACCGTTTTTACTTTGAGCTCTTGTGTTGCTGGTTCATCACAAATAATAATCGCTTTATTATGCAATTGCAGAGCTGATACCGTCCACATATGATTAACAGGACCTTCGACAGCCGCTTGTAACGCTAATGCTTTATTATGACCCACAACCAACGTCATGACTTCTTTGGCATCAAGTAAAGTGCCGACACCAATCGTCAAGGCATACTTAGGTACCTGTGCTACGTCCCCACCAAAGAATCGAGAATTAGCGATTCTCGTATCTTCTGTTAGCGTTTTAATGCGCGTTCGAGAAGATAAAGAAGACGCAGGTTCATTAAATGCGATATGCCCATCCGTACCGACTCCACCCATGAACAAATGGATTTTACCGTAAGAGGCAATTTTATCTTCATAACGTTGGCATTCAGCGTCATGGTCGTTGGTCGAGCCATCCAATAAATTAATATTATGTTCTTGGATATCGATATGATCAAAAAAGTGGCTATACATAAATGAGCGATAAGATTCAGGGTGCTCTGCTGGGATACCGACGTATTCATCCATATTGAATGTCACGACATGCTTAAAACTGACTTCTTGGTTTTGATATCGCTTTATCAATGCCTTATACGTCGCAAGCGGTGTGCCTCCTGTTGGTAATCCTAAAACAAAAGGGCGTATTTCACTTGGTGCAAAGGCATTAATACGACGTACAATATGGTCGGCAGCCCATTCGCCAACTTGCTCAGCATTGTGTAAGGGAATCAGTCTCATCAATTTTTCCTCAGTAGTAACAGGATAGCATTTATTTTTTAGTGTAAAATAAGATGCCATTATAAGCGAGTTTTTTGTGATAAAAATTAGATTTAATGAGTTTCTATAAGCGTTTTATGAGTTGTTATTTTTTTTTGTAAAATAAGTGAGATTATTCTGCCCCTTGTTGTCTTATAGGTTGGCCCCCATACTAATACTAAACTCAACTGAGGAGTCGTTCAGATGAAAAACGATATTGAACAAATGAAAATATTACATGTTTACGAGAGTATCATGGAACATGGAACTCCCACGGAGTTTGGTAAAATCTATGAAGGTATCGAAGCGTATTCTGATTATGACGGCTACAGTGTCTATCTAAGAGGGAATGGGGTGGAGCTATCAATTGGCTTTCATAACACTTATAACCTCGATTACCAACAAGAGCATCAGAAGGAAGCATTTCTCAAGAAGATTGATGCGATACTAGCAAAAGAGTAGAAATAGGAAAGACCAAAGCCTTAAATCCATAGAGAGTTTAAGGCTTTTCTTTATTTTGAATTCATTAAGCAGGCTTTAGCTTGCTTCTTGATGAGATAAGATAGCATCATTATCGGCATCAGTATCGACATAATCACTGGCATCATCAGGTTTATTGTGACCATGTAGTGTGTGGAAGCTTTTACGGCCTCTTGCCAATCTTACGTATTTTATCCAAACTTTTTCTAGCTTGGTTTTAGCAAGATCTGGGTTTATTAATACATTGATAAATTGAGCTTCTTCTTGTGTTTCTGCTGTTAATGTTCCCAGTTCTAAGCCAAGCATTGTTTCACCATAAACTGTTAGGATATTCTCCTCAGCTAGGGTAAAGTCTCCGGATTTTGCGAATCCACGAGAGAATTTTTTGTTGTCGTAAAAATGTTTCTTTCCTTGACGAAATGCAGTCTCTAACATATCAACCTCGTTAATGATGCTATTGGTGTGTGCCATTGCTTAAGGCGAAAATTAGGCGTAATTTCGGTAAAAGGAAAACAAAATTTTTTTGTTGTTGTGATTAATTGTGTTAATTAATCGTATTAAATAGCGTTGAGATTGTCTATGGATGTCAAAGTGTTTCGCACTTTCTTAGAACTAGCGAAAGTCCGCCATTTTGGGCGTGCGGCTGAAAATTTGTACTTAACTCAAGCTGCTGTTAGTGCTCGTATTAAACAGCTCGAGAGCTTTTTTGATACGCAATTATTTACCCGTGACCGTAATAATATTAAATTAACTTCTGCTGGTGAACGGTTGATTAGCTATGCTGAAGTGATGGTCAATACCTTGCAGCAGGCAAAGTATGAACTCACATTGGAAGATGCTAAAGCATTACAATTGACATTAAGTGGCACGCCTAATATTTGGGATGGCTATTTGCAGCATTGCTTGAGCATGGTCACCGATGCCTTCGAAGGTTATGGCTTTATGGCCGAAGTGATGCCAAGAGAGCATTTGGTGCGGCAGTTATCTGAACGTACTTTGGATATGGCCTTTGCTTTTGATCCTATCAAAAGTGATGAATTCGAATGTAAGCAAGTAGCAGAAATGCAGTTAGTACTCGTTTCTACCCGACCATTGCCACTCAGTCAGGTTTTTTCTCATCACTATGTTTATGTCGACTGGGGAGCTCGTTTTTCCTCTGAGCATGCGTCGAGACATCCAAATGTACCTGCGCCGTATTTACGAACATCGACGGCTCGTATTGCATTAGATTTTATATTGGAGAAATCAGGCGCGGCTTACTTACCCGTATCAGTAGTCGAGCCATTTTTGGCGACGTCTCAGTTATATGCTGTTGAAGGAGTTGATGATTGGATGAGACCCGTATTTTTGAGCTACCGAAAAAACAGTTCGTCATTAGAGGCAATTACACAGGTTGAAGAATTAGTGAAAAGTATTGATCCGCTGACGGCTTACAGTTTACAGAAAGCAGGTGAATTAACCCAAAAGAGACAAGCTTGATGCTTGTCTCTTTTGCTACTTAGACTAGGCAGAGCTTAGTTTATTTGGTTGCGCTAAGTGTATTATCAAGGGCACATTTACCGCCACCGCTGATTATCAATGAGATGGATGCCGCGAAAAGTGCGAGGGCGTATTCAAAACCACCGTTTGACAAAAATAGTCCATGTTGAATATGAACACTAAAAATAGCAACGAGCATAGTGAACGCGGTCACTGTCGCTGCTGGGCGGGTAAGCAGTCCAAGTAGTACCAATAATCCACCAAAGAACTCACCGCCACCAGCTAGAGCTGCCATGAGCATACCAGGCTCCAATCCCATTGATGCCATGAACTTACCTGTTCCTTCTAACCCGTAACCGCCGAACCAGCCGAAAAGTTTTTGGCTACCATGAGCCATAAAAATGATTCCTACGGGGATACGAAGCGCTAAAGGTGCGAAGTTTTGATGGGTTGCTAATAGTCGTTTTACTAGGCTCATAGTATGTGTTTCCTGATTGATTCATTAGACGCACAATGCGTGTTAGGCGCTTAGTTTATGGGATATGAATTTTATTCGTAATGAGTTAATTCTGATATACTTGTTCAATATTTTCGAACTTGTTTTTTATGGGACATCGTAATTAACAGAAGGATATGAGTGAAAATAAATCAATTATCATTAAAATTTAAAGGTTTATTTGCTTATTTTTTTGTTTAGTCTTTACTTAATAAGAATATTTTAATTTTAATGTTCAATATATTAAAATGACATATAACACTCATTGTCATGCCTTCATTTCAGTCGGGGCGTGGACATAAAGAAGGCGTGTTGTTTAGAAAACGGATTGATTAAGCAACATATGGCAAGCAATACTTGCAAAGTAGCCGAGCAGTATGACTGGCGTCCATTTTAAATGCCCCCCAAAGGTATAACGTCCCTGAGAGGCGCCCATCAATGCGACGCCTGCTGCAGAGCCAATAGATAGCAAACTCCCTCCGACACCTGCGGTTAATGTCACTAATAGCCAATGACCGAGAGGCATTATGGGATCCATAGTGAGCACCGCATACATGACAGGAATATTATCGACAATCGACGATAAGACACCGACCATGATGTTGGCAGAGGTTGGATCCCATTGAGAATACATGATGTTAGAAGCTAGAGATAAGTAGCCGAGTAAGCTTAATCCGCCGACGCACATCACGACGCCATAAAAGAATAAGAGAGTGTCCCATTCAGAGCGCGCAATGCGTTGAAATACATCAAATGGCACGAGTGTGCCCATAGAATCGAGCGTGACTTGGTCTTGTTCTTGTTGTGCTTGGCTTTTACGTTTAGCAACGGCGCGATTAAAGGTGATTCTGAGATAAAAACCGTAAAACTGCAGATAAGCGAGGCCTAACATCATGCCAATGACAGGGGGGAAGCTAAATAAAGAATGAAAAGTGACTGATGTCAGTACCGTTAATAAAAATAAACCGACAATGACTAAGCCGCCTCGCTTAACCTCATAGGTATGATGCTGCGTTATTGGATGTTCGTTGGGAAGGAAAAAAGTCATGATAATTGCAGGTATTAAAAAGTTGATCAATGAGGGAATAAATAACATAAAGAACTGACTAAATTGAACATCGCCAGCTTGCCAAACCATTAATGTGGTGATATCTCCAAATGGACTGAATGCCCCACCAGCATTGGCGGCAACCACAATGTTAATACACGATAAATTAATGAAACGTGGGTTATTACTGCCTAATTTCATGACAACAGCGCACATTAATAGTGCGGTGGTTAAATTATCGGCGATAGGCGAAATAATAAAGGCGAGCCCACCGGTGACCCAAAATAGAGTTCTCAAACGAAAGTGTTTTTTTAACATCCAAGATTGTAAACCATCGAAGACACCACGTTCTTCCATTGCGTTAATGTAGGTCATGGCGACGAGCAGAAACAGTAAGAGCTCTGCATATTCGAGTAGGTTATGTTCGATCGCTTGTTCGACAACGTCTGATTGACCATATTGCGTATATACCCAACCAATCATTCCCCAAATTAATCCAGCTGCGAGTAAAACGGGCTTGGATTTATGTAACTTGAGCTTTTCTTCACACATAACCGCAGCGTAAGCGATTACAAAAATAGCAATAGCAATATATCCATAGAAACTATGAGTAAGCGGTGGGATCGGCGTAGAGTCGGCGGCATAGCAATACTGGGGGAGTAATGCGCCGATAATAATGCTTATTCGATAAGTCTTTAGCGTCATCGATTTAACTCCATTATTTCATATTTACTAGAAATATTAGGAGCTTTCTTTGATGGGTAACCTGAACTAAATCAATTAAAGCGATCTTTTTTGGGTGATTATTTGCCATTCATTGATTGCATTTATGGACTTCAGTAGAAATAGGGCAGAATAAGGAGGGGCAAAACTTTCTGAGTCGTGTGGCTTGAAGGTCGTCTTGTGTAAGCGCAATATACGAGTTTGTTAGGCGACAAAATAAGCAAAGATACGCTTATTCTGTGGTTATATACCTAGAGAAGCAAAAAGTGGAGAGCGATCGATGAGTAATCAAACCATTGCATCTTTTGTGGCAGATACATTGCGCCAAGCAGGAGTTCAACGAATTTGGGGAGTCACAGGAGATTCTTTAAATGGGATCAGTGATAGCTTACGTAAGGTGGATGAAATTGAGTGGTTAGGAACACGTCATGAGGAAGCGGCTGCTTTTGCTGCCGGCGCTGAATCACATATGTCTGGGAAGCTTTCGGTGTGCGCTGGATCGTGTGGGCCTGGCAATATGCATTTGATTAATGGGCTTTATGACTGCCATCGTAATAAGGTTCCTGTACTCGCCATTGCCGCTCATATTCCATCAGCAGAAATTGGCTCTCACTTTTTCCAAGAGACTCACCCACAGGAATTATTTAAGGATTGCAGTGTTTTCTGTGAGTTAGTTTCAAACCCAGAGCAAATGCCGTATATGTTGGAAACTGCGATGCGCCAGGCGATATTACACAATGATGTCGCGGTTTTGGTATTGCCTGGTGATATAGCGCTACAACCAATGCCTGAGGGGGGTGAGCGTCAATGGACAGTACCACGCCCTGCAATTCAGTATCCGCAGCAACCTGATGTACAGCAGCTAGCAGCGCTGCTCAATAAGGGTAAAAAAGTGACTCTTTTGTGTGGGGCCGGTGTAAAAGGGGCTCACGACGACATTGTTGAGCTGGCGAAAGTATTACAAGCGCCTATTGTGCATGCGTTACGCGGCAAAGAATACCTAGAATATGATAACCCTTATGATGTGGGTATGACGGGGTTAATTGGATTTGCTTCTGGTTATTATGCGATGGAAGAAGCGGACACGTTACTGATGGTAGGGACGAGTTTTCCTTATCGAGCATTTTATCCAAGTGAAGCAAAGATTTTACAGATTGATAATAATCCCTCTTCATTCGGGCGTCATACTCAAATAGATTTTGGTGTGATGGGAGATACGCAACCGACCATCCAAGCTTTGATGCCTTTACTGGAGGGTGAGCGCTCTGCTACGCACCTTAATCGTTGCCTCGATAATTATAAAGAGGCACGCCAAACGCTTGACGATAAGGCTACGGGAAATTCAAAGCAAGGTCTTATCCACCCTCAGTATCTTACTCGTTTAATCAGTGAGATGGCTGCGGAAGACGCCATTTTTACTTGTGATGTCGGTACTCCAACAGTATGGGCGGCTCGTTACCTCAAAATGAATGGTCAGCGACGACTCATTGGATCTTTTAGTCATGGTTCAATGGCAAATGCCATGTCTCAAGCGATGGGAGCTCAGGCAATTGATCGGCAACGACAAGTTGTCGCTATGTGCGGTGATGGTGGATTTTCCATGCTGATGGGAGATTTACTGTCCTTGAAACAACTAAACTTACCCATAAAAATCATTGTATTTAATAACCGCTCCCTAGGATTTGTAGCTATGGAGATGAAATCAGCAGGTTATTTATCTGACGACACCGATCTGGATAACCCCAGCTTCGCTAATATTGCCAAAGCATGTGGTCTCAAAGGCATTCATGTGACGGATCCAGAGGAGCTGAGAGATGCACTTCACGACACCTTCAATAGTAATGGGCCGGTGATATTAGAAGTCGATACGGCGAAACAAGAGCTGGCGATGCCGCCTAAAGTACAATTAGAGCAAGCGAAAGGTTTTAGCTTATATATGCTTAAAGCGATCATTAATGGCCAGGGTAATGAAATTATTGAGTTAAGCAAAACCAATTGGTTACGCTAAACTTAGGCGTAATGTATATAGCGTCTCCTTGTGTGGAGGCGCTTTCATAGAAGAGCGATCAGCACTGTCGGAGTTTAAATGAATATTGTGATTTTACATGGGCTATATATGAGCTCGATGGTGATGAAGCCGTTGGGAGAGCGCCTATCTGCATTAGGTCATACCACGCATTTAATGAATTACAGTACGACGAATATCGATGCTGATAAATTGTTCAGAGAAATGGATGATGCTTTACAAGAGACTCACAATGTATTGGTTGGACATAGTCTAGGTGGATTAATGATTCAGCGTTACTTGCTTTCTCGCGATATTAGCGCTGAGCAAGCGTCGCACGTTGTGACTCTCGGCTCTCCAATGCAGGGTGCTTCTATTGTAAAGATTATAGAAAAAATCGGAATGCGCGGCATTCTTGGTAATTCTGTCGATTTTGGTTTAGAGCCTATGGACAATATTTGGGGACTCCCACAAAAGTTAGGTTGCATCGCGGGTAAGATAAAAGTTGGGTTCTTGCCGCTGTTTCATGGCTTAAAAGAAGCATCTGATGGCACGGTTTCCGTTGATGAAACTCGCATTCAAGGTATGCAAGATCATGTAATTACGTCAAATACCCATTTAAGCTTATTATACAGTGATGACGTTGTTTCTTGTATAGACTACTTTATTAATCATGATCATTTTGAACACCCAGAATAAACGACCACTCAGGTAGGTCAGCTGTCCACACTCTAGTAGCGAGAATTAGTGCTCGTTTTGTTTTAGCATAATTCATCCCCTTTTTTGTAGGCTATAATAGGTTAAGAATCTCATGACTTTTCTTAGCTTATCTATATACTTGGAGGCTTTCTTTGGGCAGAGCGTTAAACACTCAATATAAGATAATTATAGGAGTTATTTCATTTATTTTATCGATTAATGCGGTGGGTGGCTTACTTCTTGTTGCTCGCTCTCATTATATGCTCAATCAATACGCTGCCTCTCATTCTCGTGCTATATCATTAGATGTTAATTTACTATTTGAAAATATTCTTACCGACTACTATATCAAATTAGATAATTATCGAGTCACATGTCGAGATTTTTTACCTAGAGCACAGCAATTTGTACTGTCTAACCCCTATATTCGCTCTGTTTCGCTAACGAATCAAGAGTCTATTTATTGCAGTACAATCAGCCAAAATAAAAAAATCCCCTATACACCTAATCACGTTGGGCAGAGGGTGTCGATTGAATATATTAATTCGAGTCCATTAGTAAAAAATTCCGATGTTTTTCTGCTTAGCTTGAAAACATGGAAGGATAGTGTGAAATTCGGAATTAATAGTCTGATTATTCAAGATCTTCTGCACACAGAAATGAATTACTACACGCCAACATTTGTACTAGGTGAGTATCAAGTGTCTCTTTCGGGGATAAAAAAGGTAGGAGATTTAAATCCGGATGGATACTATATATCTAATAATCAGTATCTTAAAGTTTATTATACCATCAGTTCAAATAACTATAACAACTACTTTTTAATTCATTATTCGTATTATTTTATCTTTCTACTGATTCTATCTTTTGTATTAGGATTGATGATTTATGGGTACTTGATGCGGATTGATTGGATAGTCATTGGGCTCAAAGGTGGATTAAAGCGCGATGAATTTGTGCCTTTTTTACAACCTATTTTCCATCAAGATGGTCGACTTGCTGGTTCTGAAGTTCTCGTACGCTGGAAACATCATAAAAAAGGTTTAATTCCGCCGAATGAATTCATCTATAGCGCAGAAAAAAGTGGGCAAATTAATGCCATATTTAATCGCTTAGTGCATAAGCTAGTGCCACCATTGTGTTTGTGCCAACGTCAATTACCTGAAGATTTCCATATTGCATTTAATGTCTGTGCACCGCAATTGATTGATCCCAGTTTGCTGCGTGATTGTTCTTTCGTCCAAGCTCGCTTAAAACATTGTAAGTTAGTCATTGAACTAACCGAGCGTGTGCAAATTCCAGATGATGAAAGATTCTTTGATGAGATTGATAGATTGAAAGCAATGGGTATTAAAGTGGCTTTAGATGATTTTGGTATTGGTCACTCCTCATTGTCGTATCTTAAAAGTATTCAATTTGACGTATTAAAAATTGATAAAAGCTTTATTGATATGATCGATGAAAATTATTCTAACGCCCATATTGTGGCGAATGTTTTAGATCTCGCGCAACGTATCGGCGTGCCCACCGTCGCCGAGGGGATAGAGTCTGATTTTCAAGCTCAGTACTTGAAAGAGCATAATGTTGAATTTTTCCAAGGTTACTATTTTGGACAACCTATGCCTGTTGATGAGTTCATTTCTCAATACTGTCGTTAAATGCTTTCATTGTTTACTCTCTGATCTAAAGGTGAGGTTGTGATTTTGCTCACAACTTATTTACTTAGCATGCTAACCAATTTATACTAATGGTTCACTAAGCTAATAGGGCACACCAATGATTCATGACTCTGATGTTTTTCTCCAACTCTCTCTTGCCGAACAATTACTTAAGGTGTCGCGAGTATGGAAAATGGCGGCAGATAAAGAGTTAGCACCTTTGGGATTGACTCATCCGCGCTGGACCGCATTGTGGAAGATTCGTCGGCTGGGCGATAGTGTGGGACAAAAGCGGTTGGCATGTGCATTAGAAATTGAATTACCTTCTTTAATGAGAACATTAAGTCATCTAGAGGAGCAGTCTTTGATTGTTCGTCATCCGTGTGAACATGATAAACGCAGTCGCTTGGTTTGTTTAACTGACGAAGGCAAACAACTTCTCACAAAAATGGAAGCTCGAATACTACAAGTTCGCAGCGATATATTGGCGGGTATTTCGGCTAAAGAAGTGGAAAAATTATCTCTCCTATTAAATACCATGACTGGTAACGCTCTAAACACGCTTAGTGAATAAGTCAACTTTTCCAACATGAGAGACGGTTATGACCCCTGATCAGAAATTTGCGCGCTGGATTAAAATATCTAGCGCGATATTTGTCGTTATTTTTGCCTATTTTTTAATTGCGGACTTTACAATCCCTTTAACGCCGCAGTCTATGGTTACACGTGTCGTTACTAAAGTATCAACACAAGTGAATGGGCAGATTACTTCAATTAATGTCCACAATAACCAAGTAGTACAGAAAGGTGATGTATTATTCGAGGTGGATCCTCAGCCTTATGAGTTAGCAGTAGAAAAAGCCAAAATTAACTTAGACTTGGTCAAACAGAAAAATGCGCAACTCGACTCTTCGATTATGGCATCTAAAGCAACCGTTAAAGCGCAACGTGTTGTTATGGAGCAAAAACAACGTGAAGCTGACAGGCTAAGTCGTTTATTTAAGCGCAGTGGCACATCTCGTCAGCAATTTGATGATGCGAATAGTGTTGCTATTGCGGCGCAAGCTAACCTACAAGTCGCTCAATCTAACCTTAAAGAGCTACAAGTATCGCGTGGTGCATTAGATGACGATAAAAATGTCAGTATCCTTGCTGCGCGTAATCAGTTAGAACAAGCCCAATTGAATTTAAAATATACCACTGTCGTCGCCGATCATGATGGTGTTGTGACTAACTTACAGCTAGAACCAGGCACTTATGCGACAGTCGGAACACCGTTGATAGCGTTAGTTGCGGACAAAATGGATATAATTGCAGACTTTCGCGAGAAAAGTTTACGTCATTATGCCGTTGGCGATAAAGCCGAAGTATCATTTGATAGTAAACCTGGGCAAATATTCAAAGCGCGGATTGTTTCTATTGACGCAGGTGTAAGCGCTGGACAATTTGATGCTAATGGTCGTCTTGCCACACCAAGCTCTTCCAATCGTTGGGTTCGCGATGCGCAAAGAATGCGAATACATTTAGCGCTTGTTGATAACAATAATATGCACTTCAATACGGGGGCAAAAGCAACCGTGCAGTTAGTTCCGGATAATAGTTTGGTGGCGTTGTTAGCTAGAGCACAAATCCGCTTTATTAGTGTTCTTCACTATATCTATTAATTGGGTGATGTGATGAAGCTATGGGATCACTCAATGTCTGAAAATGATTTCAGGCAGTGTTTAAGAATCGCCACTGGAGCCAGCCTAGGTTTTACCTTTTGCAAAGTGTTTGGGTGGAGTAACGGCGTCTTTTTTACTGTCACCCCAGTACTGTTATTAGGTATGTTGCCAACGATGACGATGCATGCTGCGAGACAAATGGTGGCGTCTGCTGTGGTATGTGCGCTCGAAGTCGGGTTGATTGCAGGTTTTTTTGGTAGTCATCCTGGTATGATGACCATACTGGCGTTCTTAATGTTTTTGTTTAACTTTGCCTGTATGTCTCGAGGTAAGTTGTTCCTGTTTGGCGCAAATAGCGTTCTAAGCTTAAGTGTTATGTTACACTTTGCTAGTTTTCAAACGACAGATATAAACGGTTTTATCATCAGTTTAATTGTGGCCAATATTACCTCGGTCATGATTGCCTTTTTGATGATGTGGTTGATCCCGGATGTCGAGGTTAGAAATCCGCCTCCTCCTCCAGGTGTTGCTAAAAAATCCCATCGTATGCGTCATGAAGCGCTACTTGGCGCAACCATTGCGACTCTGTCTTTTTTAGTGTTCCAAACAATGGATTTAAAAGACTCGATGTCAGCGCAGGCAACGACCATTTTGCTGATGTTTCCTATGCATTGGAATGGTGCAATGGGGTATGCCCGTAAGCGTGCTATGGGAACAATTATGGGCGTCACATTTGGTATTTTGGTTCAAGTAATTCTTTATGATTGGTCTGATATGCTGATCTTTGTCGTGCCTTTACTCTGGATTGGCGCGATGATTTTTGGATTTATGCATGTCAAAGAATCGAGTGGTTCTGGCGCTGGATTTGGTGGATTGACCACGTTAGGAATTCTCTTTGGTCAATATTTAACACCAGGTGGTGATTTGATATTTAGCGCGTTATATCGCGTTAGCAGTATTTTAGGCGCTATTGTGATTACGTTGTTACTGACCTACGTGGTTCATGTGATATTAAATCGGTTTGAAGCGACCCGCTTTACTAACGAGTAATCATAAAAAGGTCTTCCATGAAGGCCTTTTTTATTATGTATTTCATCATGTCTTGAGCTTAACCCAGTATATGATAACTTAAGTGTTTTGATTTGATGTGGCTCTTGCCAAGGAAGTACAAAACCAATGACTACTGACAGCTTTGTAAATGATGGAATTCGCTATACAGGCTACTATTTCTCTCTCCCATTAGATTATCAAGCCCCTAAGCACGGCACTGTGCAAGTATTCGCTAGAGCAGTAGAATTTGCAGCAGAGACGGAATCGAATAAACCGTGGTTGGTATTTTTTCAAGGCGGGCCAGGTTTTCCATCGCCTCGCATGGATGCCAACCAAGGTTGGATGAAACGTGCATTACAACAATTTCGTATTTTACTTCTTGACCAGCGCGGTACTGGCCTCAGTACACCGATTACTCATGAAACGTTGAGCCCATTGACAAGTGAGCAGCAGGCAACGTATCTAAGCCATTTTCGAGCTGACAATATTGTACGCGACGCAGAGTCCATTCGTCAGCAGTGGGGCGTTAAACAGTGGGCAATATTAGGGCAAAGCTTTGGGGGCTTTTGTTCATTAACGTATTTATCGATGTTCCCTGATTCTTTGTTACGTAGCTATATCACTGGTGGCGTTCCCTCTATATATCGTGATGCTGATGATGTCTATCGAGCAACTTATAAGAACACTCAACGTAAAAACCAAGCCTTCTTTCAACGCTTTCCACAAGCTCAACGTCTGTGCCAGAAAATTGCTGATCATTTGTTATCGAATGCAGTTTATTTACCTAATGGGCAACGCTTTACCGTTGAGCAGTTTCAACAGATTGGCATATGTTTTGGGGTAAGTGACAGCTTTTTACCTACGTACTATATGTTAGAAAGTGCCTTTGTTACTATCGATGAACAACCCGTATTGAGCTACGCATTTCTCAACCACATGCTGATGGCACAAGCTTATCAACCGAATCCAATTTACGCGATTTTGCATGAATCTATTTATTGCCAGCATACTGCTTCACGTTGGTCTGCTCATCGTATACGCGATGAATACCCACAATTCCATTATCAGCCTGGGCAGCAATTTTTGTTTACAGGGGAAATGGTGTATCCGTGGATGTTTGAACAATACGCATGTTTACAGCCTTTGCAGAAAGCGGCTGAGCAATTAGCTAAAAAGACTGACTGGCCAAGTCTATATTCAGAAGAAGTACTGAAACGTAATCGCGTTCCTGTAAGTTGTGCTGTCTATGCCGATGATATGTTCGTCGATATGGAGTTAACCAAAGAGACTCTTGATGTGATGGCGAATGCAAAAGCGTGGATAACTAATGAGTATGAACATAATGGATTGAGAGCGGATGGTGAAAGAGTATTAGAGACTCTGATTAACCTCGGGGAGCAAACTGCAGCCGAGTTAGGTCAAACGTTACTGAAATAGCGTCTAACTAATCCGGCTTAACGTATGGTTAAGCCGGTTGAAATACCACTAAATAAAGTGAGAAAACTTGTATTATTTATTAAATATTTACTCGTTATATCCTAAAAAAATGTTACTTTTAACTTCTTCGCCATTTTCATCTTTCACAATAAAAGTTACAGTTTTTGATGTACTGTCGTTATTGTAGATAGTGACAGAACCATCCTGCCCCGTTTTGTTTTCTTTAACCATTAAGCCTTTGACTGAAAAAGGATAATCTTTAAGTGGTTTTCCACCTTCAGTCACTGTGATATTTGCTTGATTAGCATGAGATGTTACATCGATGGAGATATCTGACGCTTGTGCTGCAGATGCAGTAGCACTAATAAATAAAGCTGCGGTCGTTAGAACTGTTAAAATAAATTTCATGATATTGATTCCTATTAAGTTCGATGATTTCTAAGTATAGATAAATATTAGTAGATCTGTCTTCTTTTATCGAGTTTATTATTTAAATGAGATCAACAAATAATTTGAATGAGTGTTATAAAAAATAGCGGATCTTAATTATCGTAACTAATTTTGTGCCGATTTTTACTGCTAGCGTGTATAAAGAAATACTGGTTTACTCGTTATGAGTATTGAGGAAGATGTTTTTGTGTATTTTTATAAAATGGTCGAGAAAAATTTATTTTTAAATAAAAATGGCTTAACAGTAAGTTAAGCCATTTACATATCTACAGCGGAATCCATTTCCATAATCACAGTCCTTAAATGTCGATTCCGGCTTAGCTTTCACGCGCTATAAAGCGTTGCTTGACTATAGTTTTTCCATGAGTATCTTCAACAATAAATGACACTCTTTCTGGCTGACTCGTGCGATTCTGTATCGTAAAAGAGCCTTGATCAGATGTGACTTTATTCATTGTATTGTTGATGCCTTTAACTTTTACAGGATAGCCTTTGGCTGGATCTCCATTCTTCGTTAAGGTTACGGTTGCTCTGTTTGCAACAGTAGTAATATTTAATTTCATATTGTCACTGTCTGTGTTTGCAGCTGATGCGGCAGCGGATGCCGTTAATAGCGTAGCCGCAAGTATTGCTGTTAGTTTTTTCATGTTTCCTCCAAATTCTGCAATTACTAGTGATTTATGGTTTATGAGTCTAGCTCTGACGACCGATAAAACGTTGTGTAGTCAATTTTTCACCATTTTTACCTTCGACTACAATCGTCATTGTCTGAGAATGACTGCTGCGGTTATGAAATGTCAACGAGCCATCATCTGAGGTTTGTAGGTGATTGGTACGTAAACTCTTCACTGTCACAGGATAGTTTTTCAACGGTTGACCCGATTCGGTTAGCTGGATAGTTGCCTCGTTAGCGTGAGACGACACTTTCATTGATATATCTGATGCATTAACTTCTGAGGTATTGGCTGCTGAAGCCGTAAAGCTCATTGATAGTGCGGCAGCTGCGATAGCGGTAGCGATATATTTCATATGTTTTTCCTCATTATTGCTAAATCGTTATGTTGTTAACTTGGAAACAATAATAAACCTTGTTTTATGTGAACTCGATCATGTTTTTTAAATCAAAATCATCAAAAAAATTGAAGGATAAGATATTCAACGGCTTCTGATGTTGTTTAGGTCGAGTACATTTACACAAAATGTCACATGTTTTAACCATATTATTGCAACGTATTCTGGTGATCACGACACGACGTGACCAAGTCGTTATCCCTAACTAGGTCGGTGTTGTTACTCCATTACTCCCTGTGCGAATACGACGTTTAATATCGATCACCAAGCTATTGGCGAAAACTATATCACTGTGATGCTTATCACGTTTGAAAAATCATATAAATTCATATTTTTATATCTTTATATTTATTTAATATTAATAATCATGTGGTTATATAAATAATATAGTCGATAGTAGAAGAGTGATTTGATAACTTTAGATTTTATGATTGAGTCGTATATTCAATTTGGCATGAGTGATAGTCACTAAGATACGAAACTTGCGTGGTATGAAGCTAGGTAGTTAGGCGAGTAAACTAAGCGTTAAGGTGGGCGTAAACCGATAGCGTCATGACACAGACGCCATACATGAATAAAACATAACGCCAATTATGTTTAAACAATTCGTAACTAGAAATGTGGTAGCGGGATTGAATACTGAGTTGAACGCCAGAAAACGGGGATAGCGTAATACCGAGCGACCAGCCCATGAGCAATGTGAGCCCTAGTAAGTTAGGATCGGTGACTGATGGGGCAAGAATACTACCTGCAATGACGACACTCGTGACAGGATGCATACCAGTGACGGCCAGAATAATCAGTATCAAGAGAGTGATGACTGCTGCCATCGCACCAAAATGCTGTGGAGCTAGTTTTAAATCTAAAGAGGATAACAAAGTGGCAACGCCTGCGGCTAGCATAGCGGCAGAGGCAAATAACGTCACTTCACCAGCAGAGCGAGCTATCCCTGAATGAATATGATCTTTGGTGATAGTTATCGCCTGTCTGCCTTCGTTTAATGCCAGCCAAAGACCAATAAAAACGAGAGATGTCAGCGAGACTAACGATAATACACTAATGTTTGGCCAAATAAGGTGAGCAACAATGACAATGGTTGCAAGCAGGGCAGGCATCCACAGAGAATAAATATTAATAGGGTAACCTGCTAATTTATCAACATTGGGTTGCCGGACTATATCCCACGCACTGAGAAACAACGCAGCAATGCTGGTTGGAATTCCATACATTATTAGGGTACTTAATTGTGCGCCAGGTGCATTAGTCAGCGCCATCCCCATCGCAGCAAAGAAGGGCGACCAGAATGCACAAATGGCAAAACCACGTAATAATGTGACTCCTTGAGTCACCGTAACTGGGCCGCGATGAGCTAATTTGTCACCCACAATCAGAACTGATGACATATTGAGTACAGAGCCGAACAAATGAACACCGACTAAGGTTTTTATTAGTGAGCGCTTACCAATTGGTAAAGGCTTTTCTGTCATTGTTGGCTCGGTTGCAAATAACTTTAAAAACCCTACACCGACTAACATGGTAACGACCATTTGATTGGCGGCTATCGCGCGCAATACGTACTCAGTATTAAGCTGATGGAAGCTGCCATATACAAGGCCGATAATGCCAAGAGACAACAGTAAAATGACTTGTTTTTTTTGTGAAGATTTGAGATGAGGAAAGAAGAGAAACGTTGCGAGCCAGATGGGAATGCCGGCCCAATAGCTGTCGAATAAGTGACCTATTGCAGACAATAAAGACATTGCCAAACTCAATAATAATAGGTATCCACTAAACGTCGCGGTCAGCCGTTTCATAATTGTCCATGATTCGAATCAGTGAGAAACAGAGTAAACAAGGAGCGCTTGCTTGCAACTATTCATACCATCTTTCCTTGTTAGTGTAACCGAATAAAAACGATGCAAGCAAGATGAGCGTGTACGCAAACGACGCATCGAATTAAGGTGGTTAACCACGCAAGCAGGTCTGGAAGTAAGTCACTTGATTTTTTGCTAACCGATAGACATTAGCCGGTTTTCCTCCGCGGCCTTTACTCGAAGAGGCCAATTTATTGGCACTGACAATAACGCCTGTTTCGATTAAACGGCGTTTAACTGTCATTCGACTCACCTCAACGCCAAATTTTGCGTATGCATCGATGATATCTGCAACCAAAAATTCTTTTTCTAATGAAAACAAAACGACCGAGGTATATTCCACAGCTGCACGTAGTTTGCTCCACGCATGTTTTATTTGTGAAGTGTGGTCAAATGCTAGACTCATACTCCCTTGCATAAGATCGGTCAGCGCAAACCAATCAGCGCGTTCTGCGTCCATACCAGACTCTTCAATTTGCTTAACATTAGATGGATTCAATAACGCATAGTGAGAAATACTAATACTCCAACCATCAGGATCGCGCTTAGGGTTACCATTGACAATCGGGTCACTGATAAAATTAGGAAACGTATGTACTTTTTGACGACAAATTCTCCTGCGTGCGGATTCAAAATCGTCGTCTGCGGGCTCTCCGCCTGAATTTGACCAGTCCTCATCATAGACTAAGCCCCCAGGAATAGCCCACTTTCCACAATCGGGACGGTTAGGATTTTGGCGTTTTACGAGTAGTACTTTTATTCCTTGTGAAGTAAGACGTAAACAGACTAAATCAATCGAGACAATCATAGAGTATTCCTAATTAATGATGGGCTCATTCTAGGCAAGCTGTTCATTATGGTCAATTGTAAATAACAGATTGTGACAAACTAAATTTATCTTACTGTTTATAAAGTAATTGCTTAAAGAATGGTTTGAAAGTGTTGTGAAGCTTGGAGGCGAGTGTAGGAGATATCCGTAAATAAGTTAGGAAATTGGTTTGTCACATAAGTTGACAAACTAATAAACATCTTTTATTGTCCCCTTAAAGTTAGCAACATAATGTTACTAACGAGACTTTACCTGTTATGAAGGAAGGCATTTATGAACTCTGGCCTGTTTTCCCCAACAATTATTCGCAGTTTGCTAGATTTAGATGCATATAAGATCAGCATGATGCAGGCGATACATTCATTGTATCCTGATGTCCAAGTTCGCTATGAGCTGATTGTTCGTAGCGATGAAGACATATCTGAATTGTTAGATGAAATCCGCCACGAAATTTCGCAGCTTGGCTCTTTGCGTTTCTCTGACGCTGATATGGTGTACTTGGGGGAAAGTTCACCTCACTTAACCTCTGCCTTTCTTCAATCTCTGCGGTATTTCCATTTTCAACCTGAGCGCCAAGTGCATTTAGGCGTGATTAAGCATGACGGTAAAAAACAACTGCGTATTGGTATTGAAGGCACATGGCGTGACACCATTCTTTATGAAACTATTATTATGTCGATTGTGTCAGAAGTACGCAGTCGCTTATGTTGGAATGATGTGCCAGAATCGTTACCTCAAACGGTTCTACGCCAGAACGTGGCGCACTTAAAAGCAGAAATCGCTCGTCGTGGTATTACTAATTTTACCCTTACGGAAATGGGGACTCGCCGTCGTTTTTCAGGACAAATCCAGCGCGATGTTATTGCTTACTTACACGAAACCATGCCAGAACTGTTGCTCGGCACTAGCAACTATCATTTTGCGCGTGAATTTGGTTTGCGTCCTATTGGTACCATCGCCCATGAATGGTTTATGGGGCACCAAGCCCTGGTTAATACCAAGGACTCACAGCGTGTGGCACTAGAGCAATGGTTGAAAGTATTTGGTGGTAAATTGTCTATCGCCCCGACGGATACACTAACCTTAGATGCCTTTCAGACTGACTTTAATCATCATCTTGCTAAAGCTTATGATGGTATTCGCCATGATTCAGGTAACCCTTACGTTTGGGGTGACCGAATGATTGAGCATTATCAAGCAATGGGCGTCGATCCAAAAGAAAAAGTATTTATTTTCTCTGATGGGTTAGATTTTGATGAAGCGCTGGATATTTGTGAGTATTTTGAAGGTCGTATTCAAGTCTCATTCGGAATTGGAACGTTTTTGACCAATAATCTATCGGGTTGGCAAAATGAGCAGGGTATTGAATATAAGCCCCTTTCTATTGTCATTAAACTTACCGAGTGTAATGGTCTTCCGGTGGCAAAAATCAGTGATGAACCTGAAAAAGCGATGTGTGAAGATCCGATTTTTTTAGCGAACTTAAAGCGACGTTTTGATATTGATATTGATATTGAGGCATTGATTTCTGAATTAAAGCGTATAAAAAAAAGTAAGCGCCAATATATCGCTGCCGCGTAAATTAAGATAGACCTCATAAATGACCGTTATTAGCCTTGATCTTCTTGATTAAGGCTTTTTTCGTTTTGTACTTACAAAGTCTTAATTATCATTCTCTATGTTGTCCATTTAAGTGAGCTCACAGAATCCGAGACCTTCTCTTGCTGATGAGAGGAGGAAAGTCATAATAGGTATACCGTTGATACTGCATTGAGTATCATTGTATTTTAAGGAATGATTTGATGTCGAGTATCCCTATTAAAGTTGCCATTGTGGGTTATGGCTATTCAGCAAAAACCTTTCACTTGCCTTTTATTTTGTCTCTTTCTCAGTTTGAATGGGTCGCAGTCAGCTCAAGCCAATCGGCATATCTGAATCAGCATTATCCTAAAGTGGAATGTTACTCCGACCCTTACGAGATGTTAGCGCAAACAGAAGCTGAATTAGTCATTATTACCTCTCCCAATAATGTGCACTTTGCGTTAGCAAAAGCCGCTTTAGAGAATGGTAAGCATGTTATTTTAGAGAAGCCCTTTGTCACAAAGAGCACAGAAGGCGAGGCTCTTATAGAAATCGCAGAGCAAGTAGGGTGCTTGTTAAGTGTCTTTCAAAATCGTCGTTGGGATGGTGACTTTATGACGCTAAGGGACGTGATCGCCACAGGGCAACTGGGCGAGGTTAAATATTTTGAATCACACTTTGATCGTTATCGACCCGAAGTACGCCAGCGCTGGCGTGAATTGGCTCAAGATGGTGGTGGCATATTATTTGATTTAGGGCCTCATTTACTCGATCAAGCTCTGTGCTTATTTGGCATGCCAAACGCGGTAACAGCCCAGTGCCGAATCATGAGACCAAACGCAACGACTATCGATTACGTCAATATCGTTCTCGATTATAAAGAGACAATAGTGAACTTACATGCCAACCTCTATAGCCCGGAGCCTAATATACGTTTTAACGTATTGGGAACCAAAGCAAAATACGTAAAATATGGTCTAGACGATCAAGAACGCCATTTAAAAGCAGGTGTGATACCACTCAGTGAGCACTGGTATAGTAGCTTAGTTGAGCAAGCTGGAATCGTATATCAAGAGGGAGAGAAGCCTTACGAGGTTATAGGTCAGCAAGGAACCTACCAAGCTTACTTTGAGCAAGTCGCGGCTGCGATCCATGGAGACCGAGCCATACCGGTGCCTGCGCATGAGGCATTAGAATCTATCCGCCTGATTGAAGCAGCATTGGAAAGTAGCCAGTTGGGGCAACGAATTACACTGTAAATTATCGGTAGCATACCGAATAAAAGAAGCTTTCATGCTTCTTTTATTCGGGTACGACAGCCGACTCGTTTATTGTGTTTTCAGATGGCGTAAAACATCATGTAGGCTCGGCAGTATTGTGTGTCCCAACTGTTTTACGTCGTTACTTGGTTCAACAAGATCGGGAATTTGATAAGTTTGCATATGCGCGGCAATAGCGGAGCGGACACCGTTATTAGAATCTTCAAAAGCTAGGCAGTCTTTAGGGTGTTGGTTCAGCCTTTGCGCAGCGAGGAGGTAAATTTCTGGATCTGGTTTGCCATTAGTTACTTCACAGCCAGTTGCATAGCAATCGAAAAAGCGATCTAATCCAGATAAGCGTAGTTTAATCTCGGCAATATCACGTTGGGTGGACGTTGCTACCGCAATGGGAACATTCTGTTCATTAAGCCAAGTTAAAAGTTCGACCACCCCTTCTTTGACGGGAATCGCTTGTTGTGTCACAACTGCGTTATAACGCGAGCGCCAAGCATCATGAAGCATTGGATAATCAAGTGTATTACCATAACCAGCTTTCAAAGCCTCTTCTATCCCTGCGGCATTACGTCCAATAATACCTAAATATACGTCCTTCAAAAACGGGATATTGACGGCCTGACAGGCTTGTTCAAAAATGGACATACATACGCGTTCGGTATCGAGTAGCAATCCATCCATATCAAATATAGCGGCTTTAAAATTCATAAATACCATTAAAAACTATTGGAATGAAAGGCTATTGAAGCACAATCTCTCAATTGGGAACAAGGTTTATCGGTAACAAAAAGCCCTAACTATGATTCGTCATACATAGGGCTCATTACGCTAGGCTAAGCGGTTTGGTGTGCTTTTTCTAACTCATTGGCTTTTTGAAAAGCAGGGTGAGTTAGTAGTGTTTGATAGTAGCGCTTAATATTTGGATAAGTCTCTAGCTGTTGTAGCATCGCGAGAACTTCAGGGATAAACGACATCATGATATCGGCCCCTGATAGCTGTTCATCGATAAGGTAGGTTTTATCGCTAAGCACATCATCAAAGTAAGACATCACTTTCGTTAACTCGGCACCTGCATATGAGGCTAAAAACTCAGTATTTACTGGCTCCTTACTAACAAATAAAGTCAGCAGCGCCGGCAGCATGGCAGAGCTTTCCGCAAAATGCAGCCACTGTAAATATTCGGCATAGCTGGCGGACTCTTTTGCAGGCATGAGATGTAAGCCATGACGTTCAATCAAATATTCAGTGATCGCACCAGATTCGGTAATGACTTGCCCGTTGTCTTCAATGACTGGCGATTTACCTAATGGATGAATTTCTTTCAGTTCCGGTGGCGCTAGATTAGTTACGGCATCGCGCTGATAAGCATGAATACGGTAGTCCAAACTAAGTTCTTCTAATAGCCAAATAATTCGTTTAGAACGCGATTGGTTTAGATGGTGTAGAGTAATCATATTTATTGCTCCAATGGGTCATTAATATGCACAACAAGCTTACCGAAGTTCTTACCTTCTAAGAGCCCTTTAAAGGCATCTGGAGCGCTTTCAAGGCCTTCTACCATTTGTTCACGATATTGAATTTTATCTTCAGATACCCACTGCGCCATTTGGTCTGCAAACTCGTGGTAACGATGGCCATAATCATCAAAGATAATAAAGCCTTGCATGCGAATACGTTTGGTTAAACAAAGTCCCATCAATTGAGAAAGGCGATCAGGCCCGTCTGGTAAAGCCGTATTATTGTATTGAGAAACCAATCCACAGACAGGAATACGCGCACTTGAATTAAGTAGAGGCATCATAGCGTCAAATACTTTGCCACCGACATTTTCGAAATAGACATCCACACCGTCTGGACATGCTTTCGCGAGTTGCTCGGCAAAGTTATCCGATTTGTGGTCGATACAAGCATCAAAGCCCAGAGTGTCTACCGCATAACGACATTTTTCTTCGCCGCCAGCAATACCAACGACTCGGCAACCTTTGATTTTACCTATTTGTCCGACAGTTGCGCCTACTGGCCCAGTCGCTGCTGCCACGGCGATAGTTTCACCTGGCTGAGGGTTACCAATATCGAGTAATCCCATATAGGCGGTAAAACCAGGCATGCCTGATACGCCGAGCGCGTGAGAAGGCTTATCAGGGTTCATGCCTAACTTCAGTAATCCTTCACCATCAGAAATGGCATAGCTTTGCCAGCCAGTAAAGCCAACAACCCACTCTCCGACTTTAAAATCGGGATTGGAGGATTGCTCTACTTGCGATACTGTTCCGCCTACCATCACATCGTCGATTTCAACCGATGCCGCGTAAGATTTCGCTGCACTCATGCGTCCGCGCATGTAAGGGTCAAGAGACAAATAAATGGTTCTCAGTAATATTTCGCCGTCTTTTAATGATGGCATAGCTACAGTTTCTAAACGAAAGTTCTCTTGAGTTGGCGCGCCGTGTGGGCGAGAAGCTAACACAAAACGTTGATTTTGAATTGTTGTCATGGAAGGTCTCCTTTTTATTAGACCGGTCGTCTAGTCGTTTGTGATAAAAAACCGCTCGCCGAGCGGGTATTTCTATCATCTTATTAAATGGTGCTATTGCCTTTTAGCAGCTGCTCCGTTCTTGCAAGCGCTCGCTGCAAGCTGACATCGTCTTGGCGAATCTTATTCATTAAACATGAGCCCAACCAATATTCGTATAGATATTCAGCCAGAGCTTGACTGTCATTGACTTGAATATCTCCAGCTTGTTTGCCCTTCTCAATACAAGCAGCAATTAATTGTATTGCTTGGTGAGTCCCGTTAACCATGACTTGCCGCATTGCTTCGGAAAGATCACTTACCTCGCTTGCAAGTTTGACTACCAAACATTGCCCAGACTCACAAAGATAACGGTTGTTTTCAACCCAATATTGCCAGAATCGCATCAAATTTTGGTAATAATTACCGTCACTACTCTTAAATAAGGACTCTACTCTGGCTAAATAGTCGTCAAAATATCGTTGTAGTAAGGTTTCACCAAATTGTTCTTTTGATTGGAAATAATGGTAAAATGATCCCTTGGGTATACCTGCAGCCTTTAATAGCTCAGACAATCCCATTCCGGTAAATCCTTTCTTTGCAACAATTTGATAACCCACATCTAAGATGTGCTGTTTAGTATCTAAAGATTTCATATTTATTAAACTAACTTAAATTAGACCAGTCGTCTAGCGGTGGTGTGAGCTCATTATTATTTGTGTGAGCGTATCCGATTGAGCCACTAAAAAGGCGCAGACACTTCAAAGCATAGCTTTTCATGCGTATATGGGTGCTCAAAGCTTAACTGTTCGGCATGAAGGTGAAGGCGCTGGTTTTGCTTGCCATACAGATCATCGCCTTTTATTGCCAAGTTTAATCCATCATGATGGGCGCAATGAACGCGTAATTGATGGGTTCGGCCCGTATGAGGATAAAGGTAAATACGGCTTTCACCTTGTGCATTGGTTGATATGTTTGTCCATGTGGTTTTGGCACTTTTACCATCGATATGACAGACACACTGCCTAGGTCGATCTTCTAAGTCGGCTCTTAGAGGTAAACGTATCTCACCAGAGTCAGCGCTTACTTTTCCTTCAAGGACAGCCACGTAACGTTTTTCAATTTGACGAGTGATAAATTGTTTCTGTAGATTTTTATTAGCCCGTCGCGTAAACGCGAACACGAGTAAACCTGATGTCGACATATCTAAGCGATGTAGCACAAAGACACCCTCACGATCTTGATACTCGGTTTGTAAGCGTGTTAATACGGAGTCTTTTACATGAACACCAGGAACTGATAAGAGTTCTGAGGGTTTATTGATAACGATGATGGCCTCATCTTGATATACCACTTCAATATTAAGGTGTTCGGCTTGATTCACTTGCAGCGGATTATTATCCATAGGGATGTCAGCGAGCATATAATTAAGAATCGGATAGCATTTGGCTTGGCACGCCGGATAATACTTCTTATGTTGACGAATTGATGATTTTAATGATTTTCCCCACCAAAATTCTGCCATGCATACTGGCTTAAGATTATGTTGGAATGCATATTGTAACATTTTAGGCGCTGCACATTCACCGGAACCCGCAGGTGGTACGCTATCAGGGTAAGCGCTAAAAATATCGATTAGTGAGCGCGACTCACCGTGACAGTTAAGCATGTGATAGTGGTTAAATAGAAAACGTTGCACTTCTGCCGAGTGCTCACGACGTTCTTCTTTGAGTTGTGTAATACGTTGTTCAAACGTTTCGATTTGTGCGTCGACTTGCGCTTGTTGTGTTAGCCAGTGTTGCTTTAATGCTTTTTGATCGCGTTTTTCTTTGACACTTTGTTGCCCGAGCTCGTATAAACGTTTGTCGATCTCTTCACTGGAGTATAGTGTTTGCAGTAGACGTTGTCTTTCTGCTTTGCGCCACTGCCTTTGTTCAATGATTGTTTGTCGTAGCGCACCTTGTTCCTCTGATGATTGTTGACTGAGCCGATCTTTTTGTTTGTGTAATTGAGCTAACTCTGCAGAGTTTTCTAACTGATTCACCTGCGCATTAAGTGATGCAATATAATCAGATTTTTGCTTAAAGGTGGCCGAGTATCCGACACGATCAAAGACAGGAGGCACAAATCCTGGTTGGTGTAGAGAGCCTGCGAGCAAACCTGAAAAACCACACAGATAACCAAGTTCATCTGCGGAGTTTTTGACTACAAGCACACCAAACATCTTACCATGGTCGCCGTCGGTCGTGTGTTCAATACCAAACGGATGATGCCAATCTGTTTGGTCTGTTAAATGGGCTTGCAAGTCTTGCACGGCCGCTTCACATAATGGATGAGGCTCATAACAGAAGGGATAAGTAAACGTATCCGGCACTGATAAGCCATCAATACAAGTCTGGAAGTAATGAAAATAAGCCGCCGAGTCTAACATGTGTGAGTATACCTGATATGTAATGTGCTGAGGATTGTACTCATGGCTAGCCGTGATGTCAGCAGTAGACTAAAGACAAAGGTTATATTTGCCCTATAAATCTAGTGTGGAGTAGATACCCACTTAGGTAGGATTGACGACTCAGAGTTGGTAACAATGTATGAAATAGTATTTATGCCATCGACTTTATATAAAATGATAGACGGTATCTTGTCATGGTCGAATAAAGTCTTACTATTTTTAAGTGATTATTTATACATGGGTTCTTATATCGTCTCTAATACCGTATAAATTGTCTTAATTTATTTAACGAATGTTTCTGATATTAAATTTACATAAAGAAAATTTTTGTGATATTGCTCCAATAATGTTGGGGGTTTATGTCAAGGAAAAGTTAGCAGTGTGAATTTGTGTCAAAAGATTTCGCGTGTTGAAGACATCATTCAAACTATCCTTTAGTATCATTGCTATTGGCAGTGAATTATTGCGATGATAACGAATAATTTGGAAACAGTCAGGATAATGAAGATTGTAGTTAAAACAATCATTTCTGACATAACCATAACAAAGTCAGTAAAATGTAATAATTTAGGGTTTAAGTATTTTTGGAATCTCTATCTCAAAAGCACTAAGAATAGCTTACTGATAAGATTATTTTGAATACACTCTTTGTCACGAATTATAAGTCATTGATGACTGAGGTTGGCTAGGCTTCAGTGATCTCAAAAATTAGTTACCTTTTTAGATAATGCTTAGATTACAGGCTCGGATATTTATAATGAAGGCTTACGGAGTATGGAAATGAGCATTAATAATCAACAAGATAACCTAAAAAGTAATATTTTTTTACTTATATAAAGTCAGAAAATAATGAGTTTGACGTTTTACCTAAGGTAATTTTGCAGGGTGAATCAGCAAACCTTTAGATACTAGCCTAATGCTCTGTTTGAGTGATGTAATTGTTTCGAGCACGTCTGTTGTCGTGTTAGAGAAAAATGTCAGTTCGGTGGTTTATCTAAGGGGTTGCAGTGTTTAATTCAGCGAAAAAAGCAGCATCAATCAGTATGTTCATTGCAATGGTAACTTTGCCGTGTGGAGTGCATGCAGCAGACAACGACAGCAATGATCTAAACGCTTATGATTTACAAAAACTCACTGCTCATCAAGCATATATTGAGGGGCGAAATCTTCGTGCTCAATTCAAAAATAACCGAGCGCGTACCTATCTGAAATATGCAGCAGACAAAGGCGATACACAAGCGGCTTACTTGTACGCAATGGAACTGTCCAATTATAAAACCACTATTCGAACCCCGGCAAAAGCACGTGATTATCTTTTATTAGCTGCTCATAATGGCAACATTCGAGCAATGAAAAGCCTTTATCAAGGTGGAGAATGGTTACGCTTACGTGAAAGGCAGTATTGGGAAAGAGAGTATTTCAATGCCGTTGTCACTTTAGGGCAAAGCCATCCAACGCGTGCGCTGTTTGAATTATCTGAATATTATAAAAAATCCAAACCAGAGCTATCAGATTACTATCTAGATCAGGCTGTTGAACGTCATTATCCGCGAGCCTTAATGGTAAAAGCACAACAAATTAGCCAAGGTAAGGGAAGCTATTGGGCGCCTGGTAGCCGAGAAAAAGCTGAATATCAATTGTACACCGATGCGGCCAAACAAGGATACATTCCAGCGATTCGAAAATATATTCAACTACTTGAAAATGAAGGTAAGTTTAAACAAGCTCTGCAATGGCGTAAGCAAGCAATTAAAGAGGGCGATTTAACCTCTTTGGCCGCTGTCGCTATGATTTTAAGTGGTTATAGTTCTAATTATCAGTTTGTTGAAAAAGATTTGGCGACTGCGAAAGCCTATTTTGATGTGTACTTAGATACCGCAGGGAATGATCGCTTGGACGAGCTGTATAAAAATATTGAGCAGCATTATTCAGACGTAATGAAAATTATTTCACCGGATGAATTAAAAGCATCAAAAAATATTGAAAAAAAATTAAAAGAAAAACAGCGATTTTATAATCACGACTTATATTGGGATGTGTGATTATTTATTTTAAATATAGATTTATCTCGACTTAATGCGAGCGAGTAAGTCTTAGGCAATGTTAGTGAAGAAATTGTTTTTTGTAGAGTAAACGTATTTTTCTACATGAAAATAATTAATTAGGTAACAGTAAAGTAGTATTTTTAATGATTATTTTTACTGTTTACAATAATCGGCATAGGTAGTGGAGACAGATCATGTCTAAAGAAGGAAGTGTCGCTCCAAAAGAGCGTATTAATATCAAATATGTACCCGCCACTGGCGATCAGCAGGCAGAAATTGAATTACCGTTGAAAACCCTTGTAGTCGGTGATTTTAAAGGTCATGCAGAAGACACACCATTAGAAGAGCGCGGCACAGTTTCTGTTGATAAAAACAACTTTGAATCTGTGATGCGTGAAAGCAATCTGCAACTGAGCACAACAGTTAAAAACAAGCTGTCTGATGAAGAAAACGCAGAGATGGCGGTGGATCTCAATTTTGCTTCTTTAGCTGATTTTTCCCCAGATTCTGTTGCATCACAAGTCCCTGAATTAAAGAAGCTTGTCGAGCTGCGTGAAGCACTCGTTGCTCTTAAAGGTCCACTAGGCAATATTCCAGCATTCCGTGATCGTCTTCAAGAGTTACTGACTTCTGAAGATTCGCGCGAGAAACTGCTTGCGGAACTGAACCTAGTTAATCCAGATAACGAGTGATAGCCACTCGGCTAACTTGACGATTTTGCCAAAACATAAATAATTAGGAACAAAGCTGATGTCTACAACTGAATCTTTGCAAGAGAACACACAACTCGCTGAAGGCGGCCTTCTAGATGAAATCATGTCGCAAACTCGTATTGCGCCAAGTGAAGAAGGCTATGATGTGGCGAAAAAAGGTGTGGCTGCCTTTATCGAGAATCTAATAGGTTCCGATCAAACTGAAGAACCGGTTAATAAATCTCTCGTTGATCAAATGTTGGTTGAGCTAGATAAAAAAATCAGTTCACAGATGGATGAGATTCTTCATGATGAATCATATCAACAAATGGAATCTTCTTGGCGTGGTCTAAAGTTGTTTGTTGATCGCACTGATTTCCGCGAGAATAACAAAGTAGACATCCTACATGTGACTAAAGATGAGCTATTAGACGATTTTGAATTTGCTCCAGAGACATCTCAATCAGGTCTCTACAAGCATGTTTATTCATCTGGTTATGGTCAGTTTGGTGGTGAGCCAACAGGCGCAATCATTGGTAACTATGCATTTACGCCATCAACACCGGACATGAAACTCCTTCAATATATGGGTGCATTGGGTGCAATGGCACACGCTCCATTTATTTCTAGTGTTGGTCCAGAATTTTTTGGTATTGACTCATTTGAAGAATTACCAAACATCAAAGATGTTAAATCTATTTTCGAAAGCCCTAAGTACACAAAATGGCGTGCATTGCGTGATTCAGAAGATGCTCGTTATCTTGGCCTAACTGCGCCGCGTTTCTTGCTGCGTGTGCCTTATGACCCAACAGAAAACCCGATTAAAACGTTTAACTATTCAGAGAACGTTAGCGATTCTCATGAGCATTACTTATGGGGTAATACTGCCTTTGCTTTTGCTACTCGTCTGACAGATAGCTTTGCGAAATACCGTTGGTGTCCAAACATTATTGGCCCACAAAGCGGTGGTGCAGTCGAAGATCTACCGGTTCACGTATTTGAATCTATGGGTACGCTACAATCGAAAATTCCTACTGAAGTGCTAGTCACCGACCGTAAAGAATTTGAACTCGCTGAAGAAGGTTTCATTGCTCTAACAATGCGTAAAGGTAGCGATAACGCTGCGTTCTTCTCTGCAAACTCAATTCAAAAGCCAAAAGTATTCCCTAATACGAAAGAAGGCAAAGAAGCGGAAACGAACTATAAGTTGGGTACTCAGTTACCGTACATGATGATCATCAACCGTCTTGCTCACTACGTTAAAGTACTGCAGCGTGAACAGATTGGCTCTTGGAAAGAGCGTCAAGATCTTGAGCGTGAGTTGAATGGTTGGATTAAGCAATATGTTGCCGATCAAGAAAACCCACCAGCAGACGTACGTAGCCGTCGTCCTTTACGCGCCGCTAAAATCGAAGTAACGGATGTTGAAGGCAATCCTGGTTGGTACCAAGTCTCTCTTGCTGTTCGTCCTCACTTTAAATATATGGGTGCGAACTTCGAGTTGTCATTAGTTGGCCGTCTGGATCAAGCATAATTATGACTTATATTGCACCTGAAGAGAGTGCATTTGGCGTCGGCTTCTTTGAACGTTTAGAAGCCGGTTCCAAGCCCATGTCTCTGACCCAAGGGCCAGAGGCATGGGATGTGCTCGAGTCTGTAAAGCGTAACGTCTCTAATATTTTAAATTCCCGAGTTGGTGGTGCAGAAAGTTCACCAAAATTAGGGCTCATTGATTTTAATGACGCGACGTTAGAAACCATGGACTTATCATTACGAATTCGTTTGGCTATTCAGCACTGTTTGAAAACATACGAACCGCGTTTGGTCAATATTCAGGTACGCTCAGAGATGAATGAGCATGATCCACTGACACTACGATTTCATATTGTAGCCACACTGAATAGCGAAGCATTACATGACAAGATTCAGTTCAATTTATTGCTGGATCAGAATCGACAATACCGAGTGTACTAATTTATATGACTCAAGATAAGTACTTCAGAGAAGAACTCGCCTTTCTTAAAGAGCAAGGACAAGAATTTACTGAAATTCATCCGCAGCTTGCAAGGTTTCTGCACGGTCGTAATACCGACCCAGATGTTGAGCGCTTACTAGAAGGTTTTGCTTTTTTAACGGGACGTCTACGTGAAAAAGTGGAAGATGAATTTCCTGAGTTAACTCACTCAATTATTAATATGCTGTGGCCGAACTATTTGCGCCCAGTTCCTAGCATGAGTGTCGTTGCTTTCGATCCAGACAAAAGTGTCAGCGAAAAGCAAACAGTTGAACGTGATACTCAGCTTGATAGTAAACCTGTCTTTGGGACTAAATGTCATTTTCGTACTTGTCGTGATGTTAATTTATATCCACTCCAAATGACGGATATCAATGCCGAGCATTCACGCCAAGCCAGTGTTATCCGGCTTGATATGTGCCTAAACGGTGACATCAGTGCGGGAGAAGCCGGACTCGATGATTTACGTTTTTATCTTGGTGGTGATAAATACAGCTCTCAGATGTTGTACTTATGGCTAAACCACTACTTACACAAAATTAGTGTTGAGGTAAATGGTGTTGAATTTGCGCTGCCACACGATGCTTTTTCAACAGTAGGTTTTGATGCCAATCAGTCGTTGCTGCCATATCCTAAAAACGTGTATGAAGGCTATCGTATATTACAAGAATACTTGTCATTCCCAGAGGCCTTTCATTTCATCGATGTAGCAGGGCTAGATAAAGCGTTGCCGAAGTCAGTACACGGCGATTTTACGCTGAAGATCAGTTTTTCGAAAACGCTGCCAACCGATGTACGTGTCCGTCGTGATAACTTTCAGCTGTACTGTACACCGGTGATCAACTTATTCGAACATGATGCTGATCCTATTGACTTAACTGGTAAAAAATCTGAATACCGAATTATGCCATCAAGCCGCTACCCCTCTCATTACGAGGTGTTCAGTGTTGACTCAGTGACAGGTTGGCAAGATTCAACTCAAGCGGGACGTCGAGTGCGTGGTGAAAAGCGAGTGTATTCAGCATTTGAAAGTTTTCAACATGAAGTGGAACGGGTACGTGGACGTAAAGCATTGTATTTCCGTACACGCACTAAAGATAGTATCCGTGGTGATGGGTTCGATACTTTCGTCTCCTTTGTACGCAGCGATGAAACGGTATCGACAGATGTGGATGAAGCCGTGTCGGTCAAGTTAACGTGTACCAATCGTTTACTGCCATTAGAGCTGGGTGTTGGTGATATCTGTGAGCCTACGGATACCTCTCCACCTTATGCGACGTTTCGTAACATTACTGTACCCACTCAGTCGCTTCGCCCAGTACTTGATGGCAGTTTGTTATGGACTTTAATCTCTAACTTATCGTTAAACTATTTATCACTGCTATCTAAAGATGCATTGAGCAGTGTATTACGCGCTTATGATTTTAGGGCGTTGGTTGATCGCCAAGCAGAGCGAGTAGGGAAGCAGCGTTTGGAAGGCATCCAACGCATTGACTCTAAGCCAGTGGATAAAATATTACGGGGATTACCCGTAAGAGGCTTACAAAGCACGATGCATATCGATCAAGATAAGTTTGGCTCAGAAGGAGACCTGTTTTTGTTTGGAACGGTCTTGAGTCATTTCTTTTCATTGTATGCCAGCATTAACTCATTTCATGAGTTAATCATTCTCAATGTTACTAACCAAGAGAAATACACATGGGGAACACAGACCGGAATGCAACCGTTGATTTAGAAGTCAACCACGAGCAGGCATCCCCAGTGAAATTACCGGACAATGTGCGCTCTTACAACTTTTATCAATTGGTTGAGTTGCTACAAAAAGTTAAAGGTATTAATCCTGAATCGGAAGATTGGGAGCGTCAATGTCGGCTGGTTTTTAGCGCTAACCCAAGTTTGGGGTTCTCACCATCCGATGTGTCTGCATTAGATGATCGTGATGATGACCGTTTGGTGATGTTGACCAATTTTTTTGGTCTTTCGGGCGCTCAATCCCCACTGCCGGGATTTATTACAGAGCAACTCGCGACGGAAGAACCGGGTGGTTTTAAGCAGCCGTTCTTTGATTTTTTTAGTAATCGTTTAATCAATTTAGTGTATCGAGTGTGGCGTAAATATCGTTATCACATTCGTTTTCAGCCAGATGCGCAAGATGATTTTTCTGCGCAACTGTTTGCCTTGGTTGGCTTGGGTGATCCTGACCTACGTGGTGATACACCGATTAACTGGTGCAAGATGCTGGCGTATGCCGGCACACTAGCAGGTCGAAGTCGTTCGCCTCAGGTTGTCGCAGGTATTATTGCTCACTGTTTTGATTTGCCTGACGTCAGTATTCAACAATGGGTAAGACGTAAGGTCGATATTGACCCTGGACAGCAAATGGCATTGGGTATGCAAAACGCTCAGCTTGGTGTCAATACAATGGTTGGTGAGACGGTGATGGATTGCAACGGTAAGTTCATTATCAAAATAGGCCAGTTAAGTCGTGCTCGGTTTGCTGATTTCTTACCGTCAGGTAAAGAGCATCAATCACTGATTAAATTAGTCGAATTTATTTTAAGAGAACAAATGGCTTACGACTTAGAGCTTACTATGGCTGAGGACGAAGCCCCACCAATGCAATTGAACTCGCAAAGTTCGGTAGCACTCGGTTGGACCTCTTTTCTTGGAGAGGATGTTCAAGATCAACATGTATTAATTCAAGTGAGGCAATAACCATGATTTCAGCAAACGACACCTCGCTCACGCTACTTGTGACCAATGTTCAATTACTTGAATCAGGCTTGACGGCCCAATCTAAGTGGACATCAGAAGGTGGAACAATCGGTGCTGATAGCTTCTCAACTTGGCATCTGAAAGACACGCAAGGCAAAGTCCATCCCGTACATTGTGAAGTCGTGACCATCGATGGCGCTTATTGCTTACGCGATCGTTGTGGTGAAACTTATGTCAATGGGTCGCACATGCCATTGGGCATGAATCAATTAGCGCAGTTAGAGCATAAAGATGAAATCAGTGTCGGGCCATATCGTATACGAGTACTGGTTGGCGCAGCAGAGGACGACCCATCTAATGGTCCTTTAGAGCTCATGTTTTCATCGAATCAAGTGGATTTGCTCGCCGATGCGTCTGACGAAGAAAAAGATGAACACCATAATGATGATGTCAAAATTGATGCGGATCCATTACTGGCTTTAGACGCGTCTGCCGGTACTGGAGAAGACACAGAATCTTTGATTGACGATCCAATCACGAACGTACTGGAAGAGCCTAGCTCTCTTGTACCAGAAGACAATTTAGTACTGAATGATTTGGATTATACCCCCCAAGCTGACAGTGAGTACGAAATGACATCATCTATCCGTTTAAAGCGCATTTTGGGCTTTGGAAGTAAGAAAAAACACAGTGAAGAGACGCAAGCGGTATCGCAGCCATCGTCTCAAGCACCACGCTATACACATAATAACGACACGACGACAAACAACGTATCAGAGGGCACTCCAATGGATGAAAAAGTATTAGATTTGCTTGAAGAAGAAGTGGCGAAAAGTATTCAGCCTGAGCAGGCTGATGACTATTCTGCACAAAGTACACCCCAATCCGGCTCGGGAAGTCAGCACTTACTAACTGGACCTATGCTGCAAGGGTTAGGCGTCGATATCTCTGATGATAGTGACATGCAACGTATGCATCTCTTATCGCAAGAACTCGGTGAGTCACTACAAGCATGTATTAAGGGGCTACTTGAGCTTAACCAACAAGCCAGTGATGGTCGCTTTAGCACGATGAACCGTAACTTACAGCCGATTGAAGACAACCCGCTGCGTTTAGGTATGTCGTATGAAGACACAATCCATACTATGTATGACGCCAAGAAAAGTTTGGTGCATTTGTCTGCCCCAGCTGCAATTGCAGAAAGCTTAAAAAATGTCAGTGATCATAACGAAGCGATGCAATTTGCAACGTCAGAAGCTTTAGCGCAAATTCTTGCCGCTTTTTCTCCCCAAGTCCTGCTACGCCGTTTTCAGCATTACAAACGCAATACAGATAATAATCATGGCGATAATGATCAAGCGTGGGCGTGGGACATGTATTGCAATTACTATGATGAATTAACGTCTAATCGTCAGCGTGGCTTTGAAAAACTGTTCTGGGAAATTTTTGAACAAGCTTACGATAAAAAAATTCGTGAAAAACAAATGGAGTTGTAATCGTGAAAAAACTGCTGTTGTTGCTGTTTCCATTGCTGGTGCTGACCGCGTGTAGTAGTGGCTCTTCTGAAAGTGAATCAGAACAAGCTAACAACCCAGCGAAACAGCAAACCAAAGTCACGTTTAGCTTAGTTGCAGACGAAGGGGTTAACCCAAGTATTTGGGGTGAAGCCTCACCTATAGAGATTCAAGTCTTTGAATTACAAGATGATTCAATGTTTATGTCGGCCGATTACGACCAGTTAAAAAATGACTATGAAGATGCTCTGAAAAGCAACTATGTGAAAAGCTATGACTATGTACTCATGCCGGGGCAATTTAAGTTTGTGGATTCCATCCCAATCAGTAAAGAGACGCACTATATTGGTGTCGTTGCACACTTTGCAGACCCAGAGCTGAGTGAGTGGAAGAAAGCGGTAAAAGTCATCAATAAAGGTCGTGTATACCATTTATTGATGTTGTTTAAAGACTATAACGTCAAATTAAAACGGGTGGAATAATAGACCATGTTTGCACGTAATCGCGTTATTTGGAATGAAGGGCTGTTTATTAAGCCACAACATTTCCAGCAACAACAACGCTACACGGAATATTACATTGATGAGCGCATCAGCGCGGCGAGTCGTTACTTATACGGCGTGGCCGAGTTATCGCTTAACCCAGAATATTTGTCTTTTGGTCGTATCGCGATCGAACGAGCTGTCGGTATTATGCCTGATGGTACAGCGTTCCGTATTCCTCAAGAAGACAATCTGCCAGATGCGCTAGAAATTGAGGATGCGTCGCTTGCTAACCAGTTAATCTATTTGGCTGTACCGCTACGCAGTGAGTCGTTGATGGAAGTGAACTGGCCAGAAGAGAAAGGGACCGGACGTTATGAAAGTCGTCGTTTAGATGTGCGTGATGTTCATACTCCGCAAGGGGATACCACCACGTTAGACGTGTCGCCGATTAAAATGCAGCTCATGCTAGAGCGTGATGACCGTAGTGCCTATGCATCGATTGCTATCGCACGTATTTTGGAAAAGCGTCCAGATGGGAGTGTAGTTCTCGACCCAGATTTTATGCCTTGTCATTACAATGTGGTTGGGCATACCAATTTGCACCGTTTCATCAATGAAATGTCGGGGTTAATGAGAGAGCGTGCAAAAAATATCGCACAACGCATTTCTGCGCCTTCACAAGGTGGGGTTGCGGATGTGTCGGATTTCATGCTGCTGCAATCACTTAACCGTTTGCAACCACAGATGCAACATTTAGCCGAGCTACGTAGTTTACATCCTGAGCGTTTGTTTGAATGTTTGTCATCAGTGTGTGGTGAGTTGTCGACCTTTACGTCTGAAAGTCGTATCCCGCCAACCTTACCCACTTACAATCATGACATGCCTGGTGAGTCGTTTGGTCCATTGATCCGCAACTTACGCCAGAGCTTAAGTGTGGTATTGGAACCTCGAGCGGTTGCTATCCAGTTAGATAAACGTAAATTTGGTCTGATGGTGGCCCCTGTACACGATCCGCAATTGATGGACAGTGCAGAATTTATTATTGCCGTCAAAGCGCGGATGCCACAAGAAGAATTGCGTCGTTTATTTACTCAGCAAACCAAAGTCTCTTCAGTTGAGAAAATACGCGAGCTCATTTCATTACAGTTACCAGGTATCCCTTTGATATCCCTACCTGTGGCACCTCGTCAGTTGCCATATCACGCCGGTTATACCTACTACCAGTTGGATAAATCGAGCCAAGCGTGGGGAATGTTGAAAAATTCTAGTGGATTCGCTTTCCACGTTGCAGCGGCATTTGAAGACCTTGATCTGCAATTTTGGGCAATTAGGAGCTAAGCATGGCGTCAGGAAAAAGAGACCAAAAATACAGTGACTTATTGTTTGATGACGTTGATCAAATTAACTACGACCAAGATTATTGGTTTCAGTTACGTGGGGATAACCCGAATGCTTTGATTGACGCAGCAACACCATTATTTGGTCTGTCGTTACGAGTTCGTTCTTTAACGGACTGCGACAATATTGAACAAATCTATCAACAAACGATTGAAGAGATTAAGGCCATTGAAATTGAACTCTCAGAGCAAGGCTATGAGCATGCAATTTTGATGGCTTATCGTTACATCCTGTGTGCGTTTTTAGATGAAGCCGTGATGGGAACAGAGTGGGGAGCATCCAGTGTTTGGGCTGAACATTCGATGTTGTCACGTTTTCATAATGAAACTTGGGGTGGTGAAAAAGTCTTTACGATTTTGGGGCGTCTTGAAGACGAACCAAAGCGTTACAAAACGCTACTTGAGTTCATTTATCACTGTTTAGTGCTGGGATTTGAAGGTAAATATCGAGTCATGGAGGGTGGGCATGTAGAACGTGAGCGTGTGATCACTCGTCTTTATGAATTGATTCAAGGCTTAGATGACAAGCCAGCTGGGGCGCTAACCAGTGCCACCGACCATGTGGTGCAATCGCGGTATAAGTTGAGTCATCAACTGCCCATCTGGTCAATATTCGTCGGTTTTGCGCTACTTTGGGTTGGCGTGTTTTTAGGCTATACCGTCGTACTTCATGAAAAAACGTCAGATGTTGTTAATCAACTCAATCAATTACTTTAATAATAACTATAGGCTAGGGGTTCGCTGTGATCCGAATTGAATTACCCACTCTCATCGCAAAATTAAACGCGCAAAGCAAACTTGCGCTTGAGCAGGCTGCATCACTCTGTATTGAACGCCAACACCCAGAAGTGACACTAGAGCATTATCTGGATGTGTTGACGGATAATCCGTTATCAGATGTGCGTTTAATCTTGAAGCAAGCTGGTATTGAACTCGATAGTGTGAAGCAAGCGTTGGCAGCAAGTTATGCACGCGAACAAAGTTTAGACACCTATCCTGCGTTCTCACCATTGCTCGTTGAAGTATTACAAGAAGCGTGGCTGCTCTCAACCACAACGTTAGAACAGACAGAGCTGCGCTCTGGCGCGGTATTTTTGGCGGCTCTCACTCGTTCAGACCGCTATTTACCACTAAAACTGATTAAGCTGCTTGAAGGTATTAATCGTGAAAATTTAACTAAGCATTTCGCGACCATTTTGTCAGAGTCAGCAGAAACGGCGGTTGAGAAAGAGGCAAAAGCGTCAGGCCAAGCGTCGGTACTTAATGGTGACTCATCACCACTACATAAATACTGTACCAATATCACTCAGCAAGCACGTGATGGTGAGTTAGACCCTGTACTAAGCCGTGAAACGGAACTTAATCAAATGATCGACATTCTATGTCGTCGTCGTAAAAACAATCCGATTGTGGTCGGTGATGCTGGTGTCGGTAAAAGTGCGATTGTTGAAGGTTTGGCTTTGCGAGTTGTGGCGGGCAATGTACCAACGCAATTGAGCAATATCGACTTATACTCTCTTGATCTGGGCTTGCTTCAAGCTGGAGCCTCAGTAAAAGGTGAATTTGAAAAACGCCTGAAAGGCGTCATTGATGGCATCAAAAATTCTCCTAAGCCTATTATTCTCTTTATTGATGAAGCGCATACCTTGATTGGTTCAGGTAATCAAGAAGGCGGAAGCGATGCGGCAAACTTGTTAAAACCTGCGTTAGCGCGAGGTGAATTAAGTACAATTGCGGCAACGACTTGGAAAGAATATAAAAAGTACTTTGAAAAAGATCCGGCATTAACGCGTCGCTTCCAGTTAGTGAAGCTGGACGAGCCGAGTATCAACCAAGCGGTTGATATTCTGCGTGGATTGAACAGTGTGTATGAAAAAGCCCATAACGTATTGATTTCTGATGACGCATTGAAAGCGGCAGCAGAGCTATCTGCACGCTATATCTCAGGCCGTCAATTGCCAGACAAAGCCATCGATGTATTGGATACGGCTTGTGCGCGTATTGCTATTAATATGACCACACCACCGACGCGTATTAGCTTGTTGGAAACAGAATGCCATCAGCGCAAGCTTGAGATCAATATGTTAGAGCGTGCGACGTATCTTGGACAAGACGTTAATACAACTCGCCTTGAAGAGTTACGCGAACTCGAAGATCACGCTGAAACAGAAGCGGCGACGTTAACTGATGCTTGGAACATGCAGCGCGGTGTGGTTGAAGCGATTGTGGACTTACGCGCTGAGCTTATGGAAGCGGCCGATGCTGAGGAAGTTGATGCAGAGAAAATCGAAACATTGACAGCGGATTTGAAAGCAAAATATGTAGAGCTAGAAGCGGTTCCTCATAAAGAACGCTTAATGTACCCGCAAGTGGATGCCGAACAAATTGCCGATGTGATTGCTGATTGGACTGGCGTGCCAGTTGATCAAATGAACTCTGACGAACTGCATAAGATTACCCATTTAACTGAAATCTTGGGTAAATCAATCAAAGGCCAAGATACTGCGATTCAACGTGTTCATCGTCATCTATTGACTGCCCGTGCCGACTTACGTCGACCTGGCCGTCCGAAAGGTGCATTTCTATTAGTGGGTCCAAGTGGTGTGGGTAAAACAGAAACCGTCGTACAGCTTGCTGAGCAGTTGTATGGTGGACAGCAGTTTTTAACCACTATCAATATGTCTGAATACCAAGAGAAGCATACCGTATCTCGTCTTATTGGTTCACCTCCAGGTTATGTTGGTTATGGTGAAGGTGGGGTTCTAACCGAGGCTATTCGCAAAATGCCTTACTCGGTTGTCTTGCTCGATGAAGTCGAAAAAGCGCACCCAGAAGTATTAAATATCTTTTATCAAGCGTTTGATAAAGGTGAACTAAATGATGGTGAAGGTCGTAAGATTGATTGTCAAAATGTAGTGTTTTTCCTGACGTCGAATCTAGGTTTTCAGACGATTGTCGACCATGCTGACAATATTCCAGAGCTTGATGATGCATTGTATCCAGAGCTGGCTGATTTCTTTAAACCTGCGCTGTTGGCACGTATGGAAGTCATTCCTTACATGCCATTAGATAGTGATGTTCTTAAAGAAATCGTCAAAGGTAAGTTAACTCGCCTAGAAACGTTATTTACGCAACGCTATGGTGCCGAAGTGGTAGTCGAAGAGGCGCTGATCGAAGAAATTCTGAGCCGAGCGACGCGCGCGGAAAACGGCGCACGGATGCTAGAAGCGATTATTGAAGGGCAGATGTTACCGCCGATTTCTTTAGCATTACTCAATAAACTTGCAGCTCAAGAACCGGTTACCCGGATTGTGCTATCGGCGTCCGACGGTGAATTCATCGGAGAGGTTGAATAACCATGAGTAACTGGCTAGCTTTCGCGACCGATCTTGTAGGATTGAGAAAGCCCCAACAGCTTGTGACACGCTTTGTCGATTTAGTGTCACAAGAACTCGGACTCTCAAACTGCATGTTGCTGGTGCCGTCATCGGACGGACGCCAGCTTATTTCGCAGAATGCGACTGCATCGTATGCGTGGGCAGTAACGGATTTTGATAACCCGTTTGCTCATGTACTGCAATCGTCTAATGCGATGCACTTAGGGGCAGATGAGCTTATTTTTTGGCAATCAAATCGCGCATTTGCCAAACTGACTGCGCAAGTGGGTATGTTTGATTCTGTCTTGATTCAGCCATTACCATTGGGAGAAAAGCAGGTTCAATCTCTGTTGGTGATGGTTGGTGAAAGTCAGGTCGTTACTGGTGCTTTTGATGATGCAGCGTTCATGCGTTTTGTCGCGGTATTTTCTCATCAGTGGGCACTACTAAGTGATATGGAGCGTGAAGAGAAAGATCGCCAAGCGTTATCAGAGTCGTTATCCGATTTCAGACGTAGCTCGGTTCAGCAATCTCTGGCCAATATCCTATCTAGTCAATTGATTGGTACGAGTGAGGCAATGCAACGCTTGCGTGAACAAATCGCTAGTGCGGCACAATCACAGCTTTCTGTCATGGTCCAAGGTGAAACTGGTACGGGTAAAGAGTTAGCGGCGCAAGCCGTGCATGATTTATCTTCACGGAAAAATCAGCCGTTTATTGCAATTAACTGTGCAGCCATTCCGGAAAACTTACTAGAAAGTGAGTTATTTGGTTATGCCAAGGGAGCCTTTTCTGGTGCCGATAGTGACAAGCAAGGATTGATTGCACAAGCCAATGGCGGAACGTTATTTCTTGATGAAATTGGCGATATGCCGCTGGCTTTACAAGCGAAGTTATTACGAGTGTTAGAGTCTCATACGTTCCGTCCGGTTGGAGGAAAAGAAGAGCAGTCTTCAGATTTTCGTTTAGTTTCCGCCACGCACGTTAATCTCATTGAGCAAGTGCGTAATAAAGCATTTCGACAGGATTTATATTACCGTTTATTCCAATACCCCATCACGTTACCGAGCTTAGCGTCGCGTTTGGAGGATATTGAACAATTGAGCCAACATTTTGTGGATTTATTTAATCAACAAAACGGCAAAAATGTACGTGGCCTAGATTTTAGAGCGATTGATTGTCTCAAACAGCATAATTTCCCTGGTAACGTACGTGAATTGAAACACCTTATTGAATTTGGATGTGCTCAAACCGCTGATGGTACGCAAGTGACTGAGGTGTGCTTTGCTCATCGCCTTCACTCGTTATCACAAATAACTGAGCCATCTTCATCCAGTGTCACCTCTGCGTCCATACCAACGCCTTCGGACCCTGCTGCTCAGGCAGATGACATGCATGATTACGGCGTTGTAAATGATCTTAAACAGGCGTTGAATGAATTTGAAGCAAGCATTATAAAACAGCGTTTATCGCTATTCGAAGGGGATCGAGCTAAAGCCGCAGAGAGCTTAGGGATCCCTAAACGCACGCTTGCGTATAAATGCCAAAAATTGGAGATCAAACCTTAATGAATAAACGAAATCTGAGTGTTCATCTCCGTTCTATTGTCACAGCCTCATGTCTCTTGACCGCTTTGTCTGCGGTGGCTGCTCAAGAGAAAGGCGATGATGCGAGTAATGTATTAACCCAGGCACAGCAATGCCGTAATATTACTGGTCGTCTAGAAAGACTCGATTGCTTTGATAAAGTATTTAATACCCCTATCAATGTTGAACAAAGTAAAGGACAAGCCTTTCCGAGTGCCTGGCAACGAGCGATGAAAGCCGCTCATGAAGCGAGTGATAAACCGCGTGCTCTAGTGACAAAAGGCGAAGGACGCGGCAGCAGTGCGTGGATCGCTTTGACCGCCACTAATACCCAGACGAAGTTCAAAGGTAATGCGAAACCCGTTTTATTAATGAGCTGTATGCATAATCTTAGCCGCGTAGAAATTGCGTTGCCACAACCAGTGAAAGACGGACGTATTCGTATTGCGGTTGCAGGCGGCCAAGAGCAATACTGGCGCAGTGATGATATTGGTGTATTGATGTCGTCTGCTCGTGGGTTGCCGGCTATTCGTATGATGAAAGCGATGACCCAAGGGCCAAGCTTAACGTTACGCTCTAATGCGGCATTTGTAGATGGTCTGCGCTTTAACACTCGTGATATGACAACTCAACTGTCCGCATTACGCGACCGTTGCGGCTGGTAGGAGGCGAGATGGAATTATCAGATTACCGCCGCTGCATTACACAACCGATCCCCGGTGATTCACCTGTCGGTGAGCGACTGTTCGATGATCCACTATTCGACTTTGTTGAAGATCAAATGATGAAGGTTGGCTCATTGTCACATGGTAGTGTGCAGTGGGAAGAAGTGGAACACAGCACAATTAAGCTGCTCGAAGAGAAAAGTAAAGATATCAAACTGTTGGTGTATTTACTGCAATGCTTACATCATGAAACCAGTCCATCACGATTCAAGACGTCGTTTGATGTCATGACAGATTTTATGAGCCATTACTGGGAAGAGAGCTTTCCGGCGCCAGGTAAGCGCGGTAACTTGCCACGCCGTAAGTTTTTCAGTCAGATGGTGCAGCGGTTTGCACTCTTACTCGATAAAATGGAGTTTGGCCGTTACGATAGCGCGGCGCGCGAGGCCTTGTTAGAAAGCCTAGAAGCCTGGGAAAAGGTCATTGAAGAGAAAGGCTTAAGTTCTGAGAGCGTAGAAGCCGTAGGGACGAAAATTCGCACCGAGTTACGTCGGATTGAAGATCGTCAAGCGGTTGAAAAAAATCAACCACAAACTCAGGAAACAACTGAGCCTGCGCGCGCCACCACCACGACCTCGACCAGTTCGATATCGGTGGATAACTCGAGTGATAAAGCGGCCAAGCAGACGTTACTTAAGGTAGCAGACTTTTTAGCTGAACAAGATTTTGGTACTGCGCTATCGATTCGTTTGCGTCGTTATGCGGTGTGGGGCGGAATCACGTCCTTGCCGGATCATAAATCTGATGGTGAAACGATGCTGCGTGGTATGCAGCAAGACCGCGTGAAAGATTATCAAGATCAAATGCGCCACCCCGACCTCGCCTTATGGCGTAAAGTTGAACAGAGTTTGACTCTCGCACCTTATTGGTTTGAAGGGCATTTGATGAGTTTTCATATCGCAGAGGCGTTAGGACAAAAAGAATGGTGTAAAGCCATTGTCGAAGAAACTGAGCAGTTTCTGGCTCGTTTACCGTCTTTGTATGATTTGAAATTCAAAGGGGGGGAGCCGTTCGTGACTGATTTAGTGAAGGATTGGCTAGCCGCACAACGTCAGTCATCAGGCGCACAATCTTCAGGCGGAGATTGGCAGGAAAAACGCCAAGAAGCGTTTACTATGGCAAAAGAAGGCGGTATAGCCGTTGCACTTAATATGCTAAATGAAGGACTCGTTAATGCTTCCGAGCCAAGGGATAAATTCTATTGGCGCTTATTATCAGCAGATTTAATGCAGGCGAATCACTTAGATGCCATGGCTCAAGAGCAATACCAAACCTTACATAATCAGGTGACAACCATGAGCGTTACCCAATGGGAACCGTCACTCATTGAACAACTAGAAAGAAATACAACGTCAGAATAAACGAAGGGTGTAATCCATGTTGAAATATATTTTCGGAATAGCAAAAAAGTTGAAACCAGGTATGGTTTCTGCTTTTCCTATTTTGCTCTTCACTACCTTCATTTTATTGAATGTAGCGATTTGGTGGGCCGGTCCATGGCTAGAGGTTTTTGGCGTAAAACCGCTTGAATCAGTTACACAGCGTGCAATCGCAAGCAGCTTATTCACCCTTGGCTGTTTTGGTTTATGGGGATTATGGCAAGCCCGTAAGCTGAAAGTGTTTGAAGCTCAGCAGCAACGTGATGAGCAATTACGTGAAGACCCTATCAAGGTTTACGAAGAGCGTCAGCAAGTTGAGCTCGACCAAGTGATGGTCGATATGAAGCAAAACCTGAATAAGCATAACTATCTTTATGCGCTGCCTTGGTATTTAGTCATGGGGCTTGAAAACGCAGGTAAAACCAGCTTAATCAATCGATCTGGACAAAATTTTGTCTTTTCATCTGTGCGCCGAGCTTCGGGTAAGAAAAGCGAGAATCCTTACTCGTTTGACTGGTGGATTGGTGATGAGTCAGTTTTAATTGATCCGGATGGTGAATTGCTAACGCAAGGCCATCATGACATGGATAATGATGGTGAATTAGAGCGTCGTTTATGGCAACACTTTGTTCATTGGCTTGATAATACGCGTAGCCGTCGTCCGTTGAATGGTATTGTGTTAGCGCTAGATGTATCACAATTAACCAGCGCAACGGCGAGTGAGCGCAAAGCCTATGCAAACTTATTGCGTGCTCGCCTCCGTGAGCTGATGGAAACGTTATCGACGCGTTTACCGGTTTATATCACACTCACTAAGCTCGATTTATTGTACGGTTTTGAACCCTTCTTTAAGCAATACTCGAAGCAAGAACGCGAAGAAGTCTTAGGTTTTACGTTCTCACTGGATTCAATAGAAGATTTAGACCATTGGCTACAAGAGTTCTCGGCCGATTACGCAAAATTTGTCGAACGTATTCATGATCTATTGCCAAGTGCCGTCTCTGAAACTATGCCACTTGAAGAGCGTAATGCGATTTATAGCTTTACGCGCCAAATGGCAGGGCTAAAAGATATCCTGACGCAATTTTTTGAAGAAGCGTTGGCAAGCGATCAGTTTTCTACGTCGGCATTAGTCCGTGGTGCATATTTCACCTCAGTTTATCAGCAAGGGGTACCGACCAATGCGTTTGATGACGCAGCCTCGCGTCGCTATGGGCTTTCCCATGCGATAAACCGAGCGCAACATGCGAAAAACTCAACGGTTTACTTCACGCAAAAATTATTTACCAATATTATTTATCCAGAAGCGGGATTAGCGTCTGACAACTTCCGAGTGACTCGTCAAAAACGCCGCTTAATCGGACTTTCTGTGTTGACGTGTAGTATTGCGTCTGTATTGTTGATTGGTACTTGGCAACAATACTATCGCGCCAATATTAACCACGCAGACGCCGTCTTGACGAAAGTGAATCAGTACAAAAAAGAGTTTCCAGCTAACGCAAGTATGGCATCTCAACGTGAAGTTTTAGAACCACTGAATAAAATCCGTCAGGCCACTTTAGAGTTTGGTTTCTTCCGAGATAAGGCGAAATATGTTTCTGATTTTGGTTTATATCAAGGTCATACGATTGGCCCTCGCGTAGAAGCGACCTATCTGAATTTACTGGAAACGCGTTTCTTGCCGTTGTTGATGTCGGATGTGATGGTGGATTTGCGAAAAGCGCAAACCGATGAAGACAAGCTCGCTATGCTGCGTGTCTATCGCATGATGACAGATAAGAGTGGTCGTTATAATGATTATGTTATGGACTACTTTTCTAAACATTGGCAACAAGAGTTTTCTGGTCAGCGTGAAACCCAAAATGAGTTACTTGAGCATTTAGATTATGCAATGCGTCATACCGATTTAACGTCTGATCGCAAGCATGGTGATAAAGCGGCCGATAAAATCATGCGTCCTTACGACAAAACCATTGCACGTGTACAGCAACAACTTGGCTCAATGCCGAATGAGCAGCGTGTATATCGTAACTTGAAACTGAATGCACAAACGGTATTAGGTCCTGCTATTAATTTACGCAGTTTGATTGGACCTGTGTTTGATGAAGTGTTTGAAGAACGTACTGTGAACAGCAGTGATCTTTATATTCCACAAATGCTGACTAAACATGGATTTAAAGATTATTTTATGCCGAAGTCTGAATCAGTATCGCAATTGGCACTGATTGATAGCTGGGTATTAGGTCAAACCAAATCTGCCAACTTTAGTGAAGCGGATAAGCAAGCGTTGCGTGATCGCATTCGTCAGTTGTATGTGTCCGATTACACCAGTACGTGGAATTCAGCGCTCAATGAAATTGATGTGAAATACTTTAGTGATATTAACGATGCGGTGACCGTATTAGATAAAATCACCAGTAATGTTGAGCCTTTGCAGCGCATGCTACGAACTTTGGATAACAACACAGAGATCTATCCATCATTAGACGATGATGATGCGAACGAAGCCTTAGTCAAAACATCGAAGTATAAAGTTGCATCGACTATTGCCGCGCCTTTCTCTGAGCTCAATGGCATGTTAAAACCAGTGGGCAACAAGCCAGCTTATTTCCAGGAAGTATTAGCATCGATTAGCGAGCTGAAAAACTATCTGAAAGGCATCCAAGATGCACCAGATGAAGGTGCAGCAGCATTAGATGCCACCAAGTCTCGCTTGAAACTGGTAAATTCTGATCCGATTTATACCTTGAAGCGAATTGCATCAGGCTTACCTAAGCCACTGAATAGCATGATGACGAAGTTGGCGAATGAAAGCTGGTATGTGGTAAAACAAGCAGCGATCAAGCATCTTGAAACGCGTTGGCATGATGATGTTTATCGGGTTTACCAGCAAAAGTTAGCGAACCGTTATCCATTCAACCCTAACTCACGCAAAGATGTATCTCTAGAAGATTTTGAATCGTTCTTTGCGCCAGGTGGTACGCTAGACAGCTTCTATAACAATCAGTTGAAAATGTTCATTGATGAAAAAGTGAATCTTGGTGATGGTGATAGCAGTAAGAGTATTGTTCGCCAGCAAGTGCTAGACGAAATCAAACAAGCGGAGAAAATTCGTGATGCGTTCTTCAACCGTAAAGGTGTGTTGGATGTGAGCTTCTCGGTGGAACCATTGCGCTTAACGGGTAACAAACGTCGCAGTGTGATGAACGTGGACGGCCAATACCTTACGTATAGCCATGGCCCTCGTGAAAACGTTGAGTTTATCTGGCCAAATACACTACGTGATTCAGCGGTATCTAAAGTGACATTAGTACCGACAAAACGTAATGTGTCACCGCGCAGCTTGAGTATTCAAGGGCCTTGGGCGTTCTTCCGCTTATTGGATCACGGTGATGTAGTGTCAGCAAGTGCGACATCAGTGGATTACAAATTCGATGTTGATGGTGGTGAAATGATTTACCGCATTAATGCCGAAGGCAACGTCAATCCATTTACTGAGCGTGTCTTCAAGTCATTCAACTTGTCGAAATCTTTGTACTAACCACATCAGGAGCGAGGTGACTCGCTCCTTTTTTTTCAGAGCGATCACCGAATGCAGAATACGATTTTTCTGGACAATCACTATTATCACCTCACCGATGACCCCCATAAAATTCGCGACTTAGCCGATTATGAAACGGTACGAGAACAACTTAATCGTGGCTATAACCCGCTAGCTGGTGGTCCCAATTGGGAAGAGGTTCATACCTGCTGTATGCGCTTAGCGAAAGGGCCGGGTCTCGATTTTCTTATGACAGCGTATTTTACGTTGGCCAGCCTTAAGGTGCAGGGTTTGTCGGGCTATGCTAATGGGCTAGAGTTACTGACCGCACATGTTAGTCAGCGAGGGGAACCAAGCTCAAAACAAGCGAGCGCGCACAAAGATATTATAGACTGGGTCAATACACGTGTGGCGAAAGAGCTGAAAGAATTAAAGCCAGATTATGCAGCGCTGCGCGATTTATACCGTGCTGAGCGCTATTGTGAGCGTTTGCACCAGTTACTTGAGCAGCAACAGCCGAGCCAAATCGTGGATTTTGAAAGTGTTGGCTTCGCGCTCTTTGAGCATATTGACCGCATTGAAGCGCGTTATCACACGTTAATGAAGCGTCAAGATAAAGAAGTGCAAGCTCAGCAAGCGACAATATCACGCCAGCGCTACTATTGGAGCTTAATTGTTGCATGTATTGTTGGGGGTTTATTAGTAATTGGTGCTTGGTATGGCTATCAGAATCTCGCATGGTTCCATAAAAATGATTATGCCATTTCACAATCGGTACCGATATTACAGTCGTCAGCTCAAGCTAAACGTTATCAAAAACAGGTATCAAAAACGCAGCTAGAACGTTGGAAACCCGATGTTGTGCCGCTGTATTCAACATCGATTAAACAGCATATGAGAGCGTCGATGCTCAGCCATCCATGGCGAGCCCAGCAAGAAATGGCGGTACTCAACACCTTGTATCCTGGCTCGTCACAAGTTGCTGAATTAAATAATGAGTTGCATAAAACTCAACAAGACGCTTTAGCACAAACAGAACGCTTTATTGAACGTTTTAAGCAGATCCGGACTACGATGGCGAATGTGTCGTTAATGGCGAAGAAGGGCCATTTACATGCTTTACAGCAACATACGCAAGATCTAGAAAACTTTGCCGTCAGTTTGTCGCCGATTTATGGCCGCGTAGATTATGTACAAACCTTGATTAAGCGAGGGGAAATGGATAAGGCGAATAAAGAGTTTCTTGTGTTAAAGCAACGACTCACTAGCTTATCTTGGCAAATGCTCCAACTACGCCAAAGGCTTAGACCTGAGGCACAAACTAAGGCTCTCATTGGGCAATAAGTTGTGGTTTGAAGCAAGAAATTGCTCAATCTGAGCAATTTCTTGCCTTAATGTGTTTTATATGAATCTAGCTCATTGATTATTAGTACGATTTAGTTGGCATTGACTTTGCTGTTTAATGAGGTTGGCGACAAAACGGTAGTGCTTTATTCACTAGGCCCTCACTCATAAGGTTTAGTGACTAGAGCGATACATTCAAAAATGAATACACACTGCACGTTCATAGCAGGGTAAACACCCATAATGATGGGTAGAAGGAATTGGCAGAATGGCAACGTTAGGCTTTAAATTACAAGTAGAAGGGCTTGAAGACGATGCGCTTCGCGTACATAGTTTTGAAGGGCTTGAGTCACTCTCTGACGATGGCGTGCAAGGTGACGCGTGTATCGGGTTTCGTTATGCGTTGGAGTTGGCAAGCCGCCAATCGACTTTTACACCGGAACAACTGATTGATAAAACAGCAGAGTTAACGTTTTATCGTGATGGTGAATTAGTACAACGTGTACATGGCATTGTCCGGCATTTTGGTCAAAAAGACATTGGCCATCATTTTACTTATTACTCACTGACGCTTGTTCCTGCTTTAGAGCGCTTATCGCTGCGCCAGAATAGCCGTATTTTTCAGTTAAAAACCGTGCCGGAAATTCTCTCGATCATCATGCAAGAAATGGGCATTAATGATTATGCGTTTTCTGTCAAACGGAGCTGCGCACAACGTGAATTTTGTGTGCAATACCGCGAAACCGATCTTGAGTTTTTGCATCGCCTCGCCGCAGAAGAAGGCCTGATCTACAGCTTTATTCATGAAGAAGGCAAACATACCGTTCTCTTTACCGACAGTACGGAAAGTTTACCCAAGATCAATGGTGAAATCGCCTACAACTCGCTGTCAGGCGGGGCAGTCGATGTACCGTATGTATCGCACCTGACGGTTAATACCCAAATGGGTGTCAGTACCACTACGCTGGAAGACTACAGCTTTAAAAAACCGACCTATACCTTTCCTCAACACGCTGATGGCGTGAATATGGACTATCAACAGGCTCAATATGAGCATTTTGATTTTCCTGGCCGCTTTAAAGATGATGCTACAGGTGAAGCGTTTACTAAAATTCGCACCGAGTATCTGCGCCGTAATGCGCGCACCGCACAAGGAAAAAGTAACCAACCGAAACTGCGCGCCGGTTATCAATTTACCTTAAGCGAGCACCTCAACGACGATGTCAACGGTGACTACTTAGTGGTGGCCATTCGCCATCAAGGCAAACAGCCACAAGCGTTGGAAGAAGATGCGGGCGGCGGTGCAACCTTATACGCGAACCAATTTACGCTGGTTCCGGCGGCGGTGACTTGGCAAGCGAAGCCTCAGCCAAAGCCACAAGTGGATGGCCCAATGATTGGCGTGGTGGTTGGCCCTGATGGCGAAGAGATTTTCTGTGACAAATATGGCCGTGTGAAAGTGCATTTCCCTTGGGATCGCTACTCCAACAGTGATGAACAAAGCTCGTGCTGGGTTCGCGTATCGCAAGGTTGGGCTGGCAGCCAGTACGGCATGATGGCACTACCACGTATCGGTCATGAGGTTATTGTGACGTTTTTAAACGGCGACCCAGATCAGCCGATCATTACCGGGCGTACCTATCATGAAACCAATACGACGCCATACCCGCTGCCGGATCATAAAACCAAAACTGTAATGCGCACCGCCACTCATCAAGGTGAAGGTTATAACGAACTGAGTTTTGAAGATCAGGCGGACAGTGAAAAAATTTATTTACACGCGCAAAAAGATTACGAAGCGATCGTCAATAACGATCACACTGAAATGATCCACCACGATAAACATAACACGGTGGACCATGACAGTTTTACCAAGATTGGTAAAAATCAGCACACCACCATCATGGGTGAAAACCGCAGCTCGGTGACGAAAGATTGCTTTGAAGAAGTGGGCACCATCACGGGGGCCGAAGCGCAGAACCAATATAAAGTCGGCAACTTATTGGCAGTCGATGCCGGCCAAGAAATTTCGCTAAAAGCCGGCGCCAAATTAGTGGTCGAAGCTGGCGCTGAGCTGACACTCACTACGGGTGGCAGTTTCGTCAAGATTGATAGTGCCGGTGTCGCTTTATCTGGTCCTGCTGTGACATTAAATGCGGGCGGCAGCGCCAGCTCTGGCTCTGCGTATACCGGTAAGCGAGCAATTCAACCCGGTAAAGTGGATGCGCCGCCTGCCGATCCGAAACCGATCCTCACTCCCGCGCAAGTCGCGACCATGAAATCTTCAGCGCCCTTCTGTGAAGAATGTGAAAAATGTAAGGAAGGCGCATGCTCAGCATAATTGAAGAAAACTCCAACTTGCAGTGGTATGTGGTTCTCAATACCACCAGTGATGCGCCTGTGCTGCAAGCGTTTCACGAGCATGGTGGTCACGATGTACTGGGCCTGTGGCTCGGCACCCAATATGAAGATTGGAAAGAAGTCATGCCACGCATTGCTGCGGTGGATGCCAAGCACCCGTTTTTGGAGTGGGTGCAAAGTGATGACGCGCCTAATGATTGGGGTATGCTGGTGGGCTCACAGCAGCCTTACGCCTTAGTTCGAGAGCATCTACAGGGACTAACCCAAGTGTGGATGCCCAACGGTGAGTATGTGTTTTTCCGCTTTTTTGACCCCCGCTTTGGTATTCAAGTGGCGACGTTATGTGACGACGCGCAGCGCAGCAAACTGATGGGGCCGATGGCTGTGTGGGCTTCTGCCAGTGACGCGGTTCATAACACCGACGTGAAAGACACCAGTAAAAAAGATTTCCCGTGGTGGAGCGTGCCGCAAGAGGTCGTTGAACAGTTAGCAAACGATCCTTCTGTGTTAATTACCAATTTGCTTAAGGGACTCAGTGATTATAGCCAAGCCCTTCACGATGCCTATAACGAGTCGGTATTACATAAAAAAGCCCATCGCTTTGTAATAAAAAATAAGCACCTCGAAGGTCAGTATTTACAAGGCTTTATTGAATTTATCGAACAAGAACAACGTCGGCTAGGAAATCTGTAATGAGTGAACAACAAGAATTTTATGCTTACATTGATAAGCAAATCGACGGCATTCCCGATCTTCTGCCCAAATATCGTGAAATGACGAAAAAATGGTACTTCCGTGCAGCCGATACCGCGTCTGAAGCGGTGGATTTACCGACGTTGTTTTCTATGGATAAAATGCTCACTGTGGGGGCCCAGTCTAAAGTCGTCGGTAAAGATGATGATAATGTGTCGACCTCCGTCACTTGTCCATTATCGGGTGAGTTGAACGTAACCAGTGCGTATCAATCTATTTATACCGTCCCCATTGGCTCAGTGCCCGTTTTGCTAAAAGCGGACGATGGCAGTGTTGTCAAAAGCCAGGTGTTAAACCCTCAAGGTGAAACCAAATTTAAAGACCTAGAGCCGGGCAAAAAATACACCGTTGAAATCAATCATGAGCCGAGTGAAGATGAACTCGATGCGTTGTTCGCTCATTATGACGCGTTAAGTGCGGATTTAGTGAAGTGGCTCACTAAGAAATGGGAGGGATTCAAACCACGGTGGGAAGTCGAGTTTCGTCGGTCATTCTCTGATGACATTGTTGCTATTTTAGGTCAATTTGCCGAGGGGTTATGGGACGGTCTGGTCGATTTCTGGAAAGGGATCGGTGATATCTATGATTTACTTAAAGATCCTGAAAGCGCATTACAAGACATGAAAGAAGGCGCTGCGGATATTATAGCCTCCATAAAAGAAGCGGCCGAAAGTGCACCAGAAAAGCTAGAAAAATTAATGCTGTTTGCCTCTGATGAAGCGGCCATGTTCTTATTCATTAATGCCATTATGGCCTATATTTCGATGGCACCCATGATGCCGTTTTTCGAAGAATTAGCCAAACTTGGCGGCAGTGTCATTGTAGGGGTGCTCATTGGATTATTGGGCGGTGTGATTGTTTCATTCATCGCCACGCCAGCTATGGGGGTTGCATACGCGACCTTTAAAATCGCGAAAAATGTGTCCAAAGCTGCTTGGACGGCGCTCGAGCCCTTCCTCAATATCTTCTCCGAATTACTAGAGTATGCCAAGAAATTGATCACTAACGCTGGACTTCAATATAAGCGTTTAGCCTTAAACAAAGGTGGCACTCAAGAGTACCGTAATGGCACAGTGATGGTTAAGGCGGACAATCAAACGAACTCCGTGCTAGAAGGGCGTGAATCGAAACTGGTTGATGACAGTGAAGCGTCTAAAACAGAAACAGACAAACCGACGCAAAAAGAAGACAACACAGTTTGTGATGAAGACCCAATTTCCATGGTGACCGGAGAAGAGCTCTTATCCATTGTCGATGGTGAATTAATTGGTTTATTACCGTTTGAATGGAAGCGCCTATACCGCACCAGTGCCGTGGAACATAATAATGGCTTAGGGTTTGGTTGGACCCATCCTTTGGCTCACTCATTACGAGTCGACGGCGATGACATCATTTGGAAAGACAGTGAAAGTAAGCTCACTCGTTATCCTAGGCCGACACGCCAATTGCCTGCCGTAACCAATACGATGGCGGGCTCAGCGGCTTTTCTTAATCAAGACGATAATATTGTTATTCTTTCCGATGACAAGCACTACATTTTCGAATTGGATGGTGACGTAGGTAAGTTACTGACGATTAAAGATAAGTACGATCATCAGCTGCATATTAAGTACGATAATAATCAGCGTCCGGTTGAAGTGAGTACGGATACCAACGTTAAATATGTTCTGACCTATAATGACCAGTCTCTGATTAAGAACGTTGATCTTTATGCTCGGCAAGCTAACTCTCAAGAATGGCAATTAGCGCAAACCCAAGTTCGTTACGCCTATAATGAGCGTCAACAGTTAATCGCGGCAAGCAATGCTAATGGTGAAGTAGAAAAATACACCTATGACGAGCTGCATGTGATTCAATCTCGCGAATTAGCCGGTGGTGCTATTTTCTACTGGGATTGGGAAGGGAGCGGCAAAGAGGTTCGTGCCATCCGTCAATACAGTAACCTCGACAATGTCGATACTACTTATGAGTGGGACGATGCGGCCAACACGGTGACGCTGACTAGCAGTAATGGCACACAGCAGGTTTACCAACACGATGAGAACGCGCGGTTAGTTCGTGAAGTCGATGCCTCTGGCGGTGAATACCTCAAAGAATATGATGATAAAGGTCGCCTGACGGCAGAAATTGACGCCTTAGGTAATAAAACCGAGTATCGTTTTAATGATCGTGGCGAAATGATCGCCAAAACTGAGCCCAATGGGGTCATTACTGAGTTTCGCTATCATAAAAATCTGCTCACGGATGTTATTCAAGATAGCGCCACATGGCGTTATCGCTATGATGATTTCGGCAATATTGCAGAGCAAGTCAATCCGCTTGGGCACACCACGCGCTATCGTTATAACGATCATGGGTTAATCGATAAAATTACCTATGCCGATGGCAGTGCGCATCAATTGCATTGGAACCTCAATGGCCAGCTGATTGAAGAAGTCACCCCACAAGGGGAAAAAATTCGTTACCGCTATGATGTGATGGGGCGCTTACGTTACCGTCAAGATTCACTGGGTGTCACCGAGCTGCATTACGACCCAGTTGGCCGCTTAATCAAGCATGTGCTTCCGGGCGGCTATGTCCGTACCTATCAATATAACGCGTACAGTAAAGTCACGCAGCAGACCGATGAGCAAGGGCGTAAAACCCAATTTGAATACGCGTGGCCAAACCACCAAGTGACTCGCCGCATTAATCCCGATGGCACATCACTCCAATACGCGTATCACAACCGTTTTAATTTCTTAAGTGAAATCATTAATGAACGGGGTGAGCGTTACGAGATTGAATACGCGCCCACCGGCCATGTGAGCCGTGAAGTGACCTTTGATGGGCGTGAGTTTCGCTATGAATACGATGCCCATACGCAGTTGATTGCAAAAACCGAGGTAGGTAGCCAAGGGACTGAGTTGGTGACTCAGTATCAATATGATGCGTTGGGGAATGTGATTGCTAAAATTTTGCCTGATGAGAGCGAAGTGCATTATGAATATGATGCGCGCGGTCAATTGACGCAGGTGGATGATGGTCATTGGCCTTTGGTGTATCGCTATAACGTATTGGGTCAGTTGCAAGAAGAGCATCAAGGCTGGGCGAGCCAAGGCTATACTTATGATGCGATGGGGCAACTGACGAGTATGACCTTGCCGGATGGGCAAGTGGTCGATTATCAGTTTTCTAAGGGCCGAGTTCAGCATGTCTCGCTCAATGGCGAGCGCCTCACCACCCACCAATACAAAGCCAATGGGCTCGAAACCGATCGTCAACATGGTAGCTTAAAAAGCCAGTATTTGTATGACGAGATGGGACGCTTACTTGAGCACACCTCGCGTCAGCAAGCGCAGCTTAAACTGCGTCGCCGTTATGAATACAGCCAAGCGGGCAACCTCACGTCAATTGATGATGCGCAGCGCGGTCAAACTCAATACGACTATGACCCGCTCGATCGCTTAACCACCGTCCGTGGTGTCGTTGATGAAAGCTTTTTGCACGATCCAGCGGGGAACTTATTGCTCGATCGTAAAGCTAATGTGGAAGGCAACCAACTGCGCTTTCAAGGGGATAAACATTATACCTATGATGAGTTCGGTAACCTTGCCCGTGAAAGCCGCGGCCGGGCGGGTAAGTTAGTCACCGATTATGAATACGATGTGCAGCATCGCTTGATTAAGGTGACCAAACCGGATGGCAGTGTGGCCACGTATCAATACGATGCGTTTGGTCGTCGGATTGAGAAATCGGTGACCGATAAAATCGGTCAAACCTTTACTACTGAGTTTTTATGGCAAGGTAATAAACTGCTGGCTGAATCGTCCGATTCCCATTATCAGACGTATCTGTACGAATACGGCAGCTTCCGCCCACTGGCGATGATCACCGGTGAAGGCCCAGACAATGCGCAGGCGTATTTCTATCACGTTGACCAAATCGGCACCCCGTTAGAAATCACCGATGCCGAGGGCACCATCGCGTGGGCGGTGGATTACCATGCTTACGGGAATGTGGCGAGAGAGCGCGTTAAGGTAGTCAACAGCCCACTGCGTTTTCAAGGGCAATACCATGATGAAGAAACTGGGTTGCATTACAACCGCCATCGCTATTATAGTCCCGATACAGGGCGCTTTATCACGGTGGACCCCATTGGTCTGGCCGGTGGGTTAAATAACTATCAGTACGTGAAAAACCCGACGGGTTGGGTGGATCCGTTGGGGTTGTGTCAAGGGCCAGCGGCTTATAGTAATTCATTAAAAGAAAGATCTGCTCAGAGAGCTAAATTTCTTAAAGATAATTCATCTAAGAATAAGTTGAAGCAATTAGCCGCAACTTCTAGGGCTGGTATAAATGGTAAATATGAAACACCAGATTTTGAAAATTTGGGTGGACCCAATCCTTTATCTGATAGAAATAAACCCGATAGTGTAATAAAATTAGGCGATGGAGAGTTAATAAAAATACCTGATGTTAACGAGTATGTTAATGAATATCTTACAAAATCATATGCTGCATCTACTGATGCAGGCTTACACCCGGTTACGGCTGATTGGATAAAACAACACTTAACTGCACATAATGGAGAGTGGCCATTGAAAAATAATGGGTTACCAGGTACTCATGCTGAAGTTAGGGCCATGAATGATATAAATCATTATTTGACAGATATGGGGATTGACCATAATTCCTTCGATTATAGCCAAGTCGATGTTGCGACACACAAACTATCACCAGATAGACATGGTGGCCAAGGCTCCCCATTTTCCGCTTGCCTCCATTGTAGCGGTATAATCCCTAGGCAAGTAAATGTTATTACAGGTAGGACTAATTAATAATGTTGAGAGTTGATCATAACCTATTAGAGGTAGAGGGAGATTATACTTATTTTAATAAAGCTCTGTTTACAGGAATAGCTTTTATAATTAAAGATTCTCAGGTTACTGATTCTTTTAAATATAGTGACGGTATAAAGTATGATAGTTATCACAATTACTTTGAGTATGATAATCATGCTTTGAGATATTTAAGAGATTCTTTAGAAGAAGATGATACTGATTTTTCTTGTGAACCTATTTTATTAGATGGTAAAAGATTTAGCGGAATTATATATGACTTTGATGATGGTTATTGTATAGAAGAAGCTATAGTAGATAATGGTTCAATATTAGAAAGTGTAAATTTCTATAAAAATGGAAATATTGAAGAGTATGATGTTATATCGTCCGGTGATTATTATCAATCTTACTGTTTTGATATGTATAATAATATAGAGTTTTTTTCTATAAAGAAAAAACCATATTTTGTTTTTGAATATAAATTAGAATCTAATACTATTAGGTCTCTAATTATGTATGGTGATCTTAATAAATATTATCATTCATTAAATCAGCAATGTATTTTTTTTAAATCATTAGATGTTTCTTTCTTAATAAAAAAGAAGTTTAATTGTTTTTTTTATATGGAAGGAGACTATATAGATAATAAGTTTTTCTCTTTTTTGATAGAACAAGGTTGTTTTGATCAAGTACATTTTTTGACTTTGAGCAGTACGAACATAAGTGAGGAAGAAATACAAAAAACCCTTTTAATTAATAATAAAAGTATGAAATATAAATTCATATAAGAGTGAGTATGATTTTAGCTATAGATGTGCAATATACAGGCCATAAAGCGGATGTCGCTGGTGTTCTTTTTGAAAACTGGTCTTCGTTAGATACGACGCAATGTTACTTAACTGAAGTTGAACAGGTTGCTGAATATGAGCCGGGGAGTTTTTATAAAAGGGAATTACCTTGTATCTTGCAGTTGCTTCAAGAGCATAAGCTACAGCCAGATGTCATCGTTGTTGATGGCTATGTTTATTTAGATGGCGTCGCCAAAAGTGGTTTAGGTAAGCACCTTTATGACAGTTTAGGCGGCGAGGTGGAAATTATTGGCGTGGCGAAAAAGCCGTTTGTCGATATCAGTGCAAAATTTGCTGTGTATCGCGGTGGTAGTCAAAAACCGCTGTATGTGACATCAACGGGAGATGTAGAGCAAGCCAAAGGTGCGATTCGCTCTATGGCGGGTGAACATCGTAATCCAGTTTTGCTTAAAAAAGTTGACCAGCTCTGCCGCGAAGCGGCTAAAAAGCGCTCTCAACTTTGAGGTTGTTTTAACTCTTTCTTACCTTGCCTTGCAAATTTAACAAGGACACCCACCGTTAAATAAGCAAGGTAACTTATCTCTCGGAAACCAAAAAAACACCTCAGGTAATAAAACCGAGTATCGTTTTAATGATCGCGGCGAAACGATCGCCAAAACTGAGCCCAATGGCGTCATCACTGAGTTTCGCTATCATAAAAATCTGCTCACGGATGTTATTCAAGATAGCGCCACATGGCGTTATCGCTATGATGATTTCGGCAATATTGCTGAACAAGTCAATCCGCTTGGGCACACCACGCGCTATCGTTATAACGATCATGGGTTAATCGATAAAATTACCTATGCCGATGGCAGTGCGCATCAATTGCATTGGAATCTCAATGGCCAGCTGATTGAAGAAGTCACCCCACAAGGTGAAAAAATTCGTTACCGCTATGATGTGATGGGGCGCTTACGTTACCGTCAAGATTCACTAGGTGTCACCGAGCTGCATTACGACCCAGTTGGCCGCTTAATCAAGCATGTGCTTCCGGGCGGCTATGTCCGTACCTATCAATACAACGCGTACAGTAAAGTCACGCGGCAGGCCGATGAACAAGGGCGTCAAACCCAATTTGAATACGCGTGGCCAAACCACTAAGTAACTCGCCGCATTAATCCCGATGGCACGTCACTCCAATACGCGTATCACAACCGTTTTAATTTCTTAAGTGAGATTATTAATGAACGAGGGGAACGTTACGAGATTGAATACGCGCCCACCGGCCATGTGAGCCGTGAAGTGACCTTTGATGGGCGTGAGTTTCGCTATGAATACGATGCGCGCGGTCAATTGACTCAGGTGGATGATGGTCATTGGCCTTTGGTGTATCGTTATAACGTATTGGGTCAGTTGCAAGAAGAGCATCAAGGTTGGGCAAGCCAAGGCTATGCGTACGATGCGATGGGGCAACTGACCAGTATGACCTTGCCGGATGGGCAAGCCGTCGATTATCAGTTTTCTAAAGGCCGAGTTTAGCATGTTTCACTGAATGGCGAGCGCCGCACCACCCACCAATACAAAGTCAATGGGCTCGAAACCGACCGCCAACATGGCAGTTTAAAAATCCAGTATTTGTATGACGAGATGGGGCGCTTACTTGAGCACACCTCGCGTCAGCAAGCGCAGCTTAAATTGCGTCGACGTTATGAATACAGCCAAGCGGGCAACCTCACGACAATTGATGATGCGCAGCGCGGTCAAACTCAATACGATGCGTTTGGTCGTCTATTGAAGTGTTGGTGAGTTACCTTACCAACTTATCCATCATCGATTTTACTGTTTAAACAACAGAGTATTTTTTATAGAGAGCCAATTGTATTGCGTCAAGTTTGAACTCCACACCAAAAGTTCATCTAGTACGCTTGGTCACAATTTTATCTGTCGTGCTATTAGGAGTCTCTTAACACCAATAATCAGGTGGCAACGTTCACTATGCCAATATAATGCATATCCGTTAGTTCTGAGCGGTTTGTATAACACCCTTATTTATCTATGTCTTTAATTTTTAACTTCTTTATTACCCGAAAATCCCTTCCCATAGCTTTAATAATTATTGGTACCTTTCATCTTATTCAATGTATTCGAAAAATGATTAATATGATTGACCTCAAAAAAAGAAACGTTGTTTCAATAAAGTTGATGCCATAGTTCACATTTACATATATTCGTATATGAACATTATTGATCATATATGAATAACAGTTAATCTCTTACTATTACTAAGGAGAAATCAATGTTTATCAATTACAACAGTAACCCAACGGATGCCAAAAGTTATGATACTTCTCGACTAAGAGAAGAATTTCTTACTGAAGACCTATTTAAAGTCAATCAAGTTAAGGTTGTGTATAGCCACATTGATCGAATAGTTGCTATGGGAGTTTGTCCAACTGAAAAAATTCTAAAGCTTGATGATGTAATAGATAAGAAAGCTTTCGGCACCGATTTCTTTTTAGAGCGCCGTGAGTTAGGGATCTTGAATTTGGGACCAAAAGGTGAAGTTCGTTGTAAGGGCGAAACTTATGTATTGGAATATCTCGACGTCTTGTATCTTGGTAAAGGCGAAGAAAATATTGAATTCGAATCATGTGATGCAGCTGAACCTACATCATTCTATTGTCTAAGCGCTCCTGCACATCATACTTATCCATCTCATATTATTCGATGTAAAGATGCCAAGAGAGTTGAGCTAGGCTCACAAGAAAATGCCAATTATCGAGTTATTACTCAATACTTGCATCCCGAGGTCGTATCAACGTGCCAATTATGTATGGGCGTGACTCATCTTAAATCTGGAAGTGTTTGGAATACGATGCCAGCTCATACTCATGAGCGTCGGATGGAAGCTTACCTTTATTTCAATATTAAGCCTGCACAAGTTGTTTTTCATTTCATGGGAGAGCCACAAGAAACCCGTCATATTATTGTGCATGACAAGCAGTTAGTGCTGTCACCAAGTTGGTCTATTCACTCTGGTTGTGGAACACAAAATTACAGCTTTGTCTGGGGAATGGTTGGAGAAAACCAAACCTTTGAAGATATGGATTTTGTCGATATGAATTCAATTAAATAATAAATTATATGGAGATAATGACATGTTTATTCGTACCTCATTAAAAAAAGCAACATTGGTAGCGGTTATTGGTAGCGCGCTAGCTATGTCTTCATTCGTTAATGCTGCAACAGAAATTAAAGTGGCATTCAACCAATCAGATCAACATCCCCAGTATGTTGCACTACAAGATGTAGCTGAAAAACTCGAAAGTAAAACAGAAGGTCGTTATAAGATTTCGATTTTTCCCAACGAACTACTTGGTGATCAACGTGCAGCGCTAGAACTAATACAAATGGGCTCAGTACAAATGGCCGTCGTAGCAAATCCATTAGTTGAAAACTACGACAAAACGTTCCGTGTGATCGGTATGCCATATATTTATACTGGTCCAGAACACCAAGAAAACGTCTTTACTTCGGGCATGCTTAATGATCTTTTTTCTTCAACTAGGAAATTTGGTTTTGAAGTCTTGACTGCTTATACCGCAGGTGCTCGAAGCATGTACACCAAACAAGGCCCTATTAATACGATTGATGACATGAAGGGTGAAAAAATTCGCGTAATGCAGTCTGACACTATGATCAAAATGCTTTCTTGTATGGGCGGGACAGGCGTAGCGATGGGTCAAGGCGAGGTATACAGTGCTATTCAGCAGGGAGTTCTTGACGGTGCAGAAAATAACGAAATTACTTATGCTGATTTAAAGCAATATGAAGTTGCGCCCTACTTCTCTTCAACTCGTCATTTAATGGTGCCAGATTTGGTCGTAATGAGTACAGATTTCCTTTCTTCCATGTCAAAAGTAGACCGAGATATTTTGGTTAACTTAGTCAAAGAAAGTACCAAAATTGAATTTGAATTATGGAAAAACCAAATTTCAGAAGCGAAAGCTATTGCTCAATCTAAAGGTGCCAAATTTAACGACGTTGATATTAAGCCGTTCCAAAAGAATTGTAAGCGCTTGCAAGAGAGCCTAATAAAAACGGTAGCTCAAAAAGAACTATTTAAAAAAATCACAGAGCTCAGATAAAAACAATATGGCGGGATATGGGATATGGGATATCTCAGATTTGTTTAAGGTAGAGAGATATGTTACGTAGGAATGAATCTAAATTAATGTCAGTGATGAATAAGCTTAAACTCTTCGTCGATCGACTGATTTCTTGGATATGCATCACGATCATTGGCGTCATGACAGTATTGGTGACATATCAAGTTATTTCTCGATATTTATTTGATAGTCCTAGTGGTGTAAGTGAGGTTTTGTCTAGGTACTTATTTATTTGGTTGATTTTTTTAGGGAGTGCATATGTTTTTGGTTTACGTGAACATATGAGTATTACTTTTGTTAAAGATAAATTTTCGGAAAAAACTAAAGTCTACCTCGATATGTTTATTGAGCTAATCATCTTAGTCTTTGGTTGTTCTATTATGATTTTTGGTGGTTACAATACGGCAATAAGACAAATGTGGCAGCAAGATTCAGCATTGCAAATCCCAATGGGGATGATTTATTCGATTATCCCAATCGGTGGTGTGATTATTTTATTTTATTTCTTATATCATGAGATTGAGTTTATTTCTCGCCTTAAATCATTACAAAACAATAATATAAGGAAATAGCAATGGATATGGCACTTATTGCCGCTTTAATCATGTTTGGTGGTGTAATATTTTTTCTTGTAGTCGGCACACCTATCAGTGTCGCAGTAGGTATTTCATCTTTTGCGGCTATGCTGATTATTCTACCAACGAAAGGTGCAATGCTGACATCTGCTCAGCGAATGTTTGTTGGTTTAGACTCTTTTGCTTTACTAGCAATTCCATTTTTTATACTTGCTGGCAACATAATGAATAATGGGGGGATCGCGATAAGATTAATTAATTTTTCTAAGATCATTAGTGGTTTTTTTCCTGGTTCTTTAGCGCAAACCAACGTGGTATCAAACATGTTGTTTGGTTCAATCAGTGGTTCTGGTGTGGCTTCTGCGGCGGCAGTTGGTGGTATTATGTCACCAATTCAGAAAAAAGAGGGTTATGATCCTGCATTTGCCACCGCGGTTAATATTGCTTCAGCACCTACAGGAATGTTAATCCCGCCAAGTAATACACTGATTGTTTATGCAACGGTTGCTGGTAGTGTATCAATTTCTGCTTTATTCATGGGCGGGTACTTACCGGGTGTTTTATGGGGTTTAACTGTCATGATTATGGTTGGCTTTATGGCAAAACGCCGTGGCTATATCGCCAAACATAGCATGACATTAGCTGATTGCTGCAAAGTAACTGTTGATGCGATTCCAAGTCTATCTCTTATTGTTGTAGTGATTGGCGGGATTCTCGCAGGGGTATTTACCGCAACAGAAGCTTCAGCAATTGCAGTCGTTTACTCGCTGATTTTAAGTCTAGGCTATCGCTCTCTTGATATCAAAAAACTGCCTGAGATATTTTTAAGTGCGGCGAAAATGTCTTCAATAGTTATCTTTATGCTAGCAACGTCGTCGATCATGTCTTGGGTTATGGCATTTACTCAAATTCCAGCCTTGATTGCTGATAATTTACTATCAGTAACTGATAATCCAATTATCATTTTATTGATTATTAATGTGATACTTTTATTTGTTGGAACTTTTATGGATCCGACGCCAGCGGTACTTATTTTTACTCCAATTTTCTTGCCAATCTGTATGGCATTAGGAATGGATCCGGTTCAGTTTGGTATCTTATTAGTATTTAACTTATCATTAGGAACGATCACTCCCCCTGTAGGACCGATTCTTTTTACTGGCTGTAAAGTGAGTGGGATTAGTATCGATAGCGTGGTACGTACATTATTGCCATTTTTCTTTGCTATATTGCTTATCTTGATGCTAGTAACTTATGTCCCTGCCATATCAATGGCTATCCCTGAAATAATGGGGTTGATTGGGTAAATATCGCTACACTTAATTAATAACAAGCTATGTTATTTGGAGCTTTCTTTTTGTGTGCTTTAAAATTTGTTTATGAATAAATGAAATGATTACAAACCGATGCATACGCACGAGTAGGTGGTAAAAATTTGGAACCGATACAGAGAAAAGAATACCGAGCGCCAGCATTAGAAAAAGGTCTCGAGATACTTGAACTACTTGCATGCCAAACGGAGTCTTTGACTAAAAAACAGATTGCTACACAACTAAATCGTAGTGTGAATGAAATCTTTCGTATGCTGATTGTGTTGGTCGAAAAGCAATATCTTGAGTTCGATGCGGATACCGCGACTTATGCTTTAACATTAAAGATGTTCGCTTTATCTAATCAAGCTCCACCAATAGAGCGATTACTTAAAAAAGCACGTCCCCTTATGGAAACTCTGAGCTATTTGGTCAATCAATCATGTCATATTAGTCGATATAGTAACGGAAAGTTGATTGTCATCGCTGGTCAAGAGAGCCCTTATAAAATGGGATTTAGTTTACGCATTGGCGCCGAATTAGATATCGGTGCCTCTGGCTCTGGTTTAGTTTTACTCAGTTTTAGTGAGCCAACTAAAAGGTCAGAAATCTTAGCGCAGCAAGATGACTTTACATCGCAAAACTTGGATTTCATTAGAAAAAAAGTAGAGACTATAGAGGAGCAGGGGTATTACGTTGGAGATAGCCCTCAAATATCCGGCGTTACTAACATTTCAGTACCAATCTTTGGCGTACTTGATGAAATTGTAGCTGTTATTACTGTGCCTTATATAACGCTAAACTCAAAAACAGTTAGCCATGATATTGCTGACATTGAAAAGACTCGCGATGAATTATTGAAAATGGCTGAGATACTTCATCAAAGATAAGTAAGCTTTAAATAACTCGCGCTAATTTGGGTTAGCAGGGGAGTGCGGGTTGTTGATGTACTAGAAGGTTAGCTAGATTTGGTGTGATGATTTCATCGCGCTTTAGGCTACGTAATCGCGCTTGAATTGAGGTGTGATCTGATTGCTCAGTTGATTCTCCTATTTTTGTTCTTATTATCCAACAATTAAATACACCTATAGGCAAACATGTCCATTGTGTCTGGAGCTGAAGTAATATTGATTATGATGCCCAGCACAACTGGAACTACGACGAACACAGTGTAAACATTGTATACCCTGATGGCAGTACTAAGGTCTATCAATACGGTGATAATGCTAAGTGGCGCTTTTTCAAGTCAGCAGATAAGTAGCGCGTTGATACATTTTATGATTGTGACCCACTGTCTCGTTTAACTGCAGTGCGGAGTAACTTGAATGATCTCTTTACTCACGATGCGACTAGCAACCTAATGCCAGATCATACGAACCTGCAATACAGAGACCTGTATGACACTGGCCCGAACAACGATAAAGGCCGTAAGTCGCGATCGTTTAGTTGTTGAGCTGGAAATTATTTTTGCGTGTGTCTAGGGTGTGTGCTCGAAGTGAGCTTAAGTTTCCTAAGAGTGGATTCAGGCGCGCTCAATTGCTGACCATTGATGCTGGCTCGTAAGAGTGTTTGCGTGAAATTGGTTTTATGATCATATAATTTTACCAATATCCCTCGTTTATTGTCGTACCACCTGTCGACTGCAACGCGGCTTTTTTCAGGGTGAGGACCTTGTTGTCTTTGACTAATAGTTTTGACATGGCATGTCGTGAACTGACCTGCAGGTGTTGTAATGCTTTCTTGACCGATATATTGGCTCGTCAGAGTGATGTCATTGCTAAAGTGAGATTTATCTGATGGAGAAAAGAACGTGCTGTTAAGCGTGTATTCGTTGGTATGTTTTTCTTCGGCGGTTTCAAAATCAAACCGCTGTGGCATATTAGGTGTATATATGTGCTGCGCGCCATATCCATCGTCAAATGCTGACTGAGTCTGGATAACGCTATATGCTCCTTTAGCGAGATTTAGCCTGAACGTACGATCAAGGGTCGAGCGACTTGATTCCTCGTTTAGTTTATAAGTAACACTTTGTTCTTTAATCAAAGGGATATTATCATCCGTTTGGCTGATGATGTTGACGGTTTGATTTGCATAGTGCTTACCATCTTGATAGAGCGCATAACTATACTGATTACCTGTTAGATACGCATCGGCATTAAAGCATGGCAGGGAGTTGTGCGATGACTCTGAGGACTCGGGTGTACAACCGTTACATAATACGGCACTGCTGATCAGTATGAATACGGTAGTTTTCATTATATTTCCTCTATCGATGGGATGTTTTATGATGATGTAATGTGAATGAAGCAAAGATACACGGCGAGAATATACTTATTACTTAATTTAATTCTTTGTATTGGTTTTTTTATCATTATTTTCGAGAGATGAACTTGATTGCTTATTCTATAAGAGAGCGCTAAATATTATGGTATGGATGCTTTGATAGTATGATGAGGTCGGGCACGAGGTTTATTTGGGTTATCAATCTATCACCGTATACTCGTGCCCTGACTTATTGACTAACTTTTATTAGGCGATCATAAATAAAAGACCAAGAATTGCTAAAGGTATCGCCCAGTATTCAAATTTTATAAAAAATAATGAATGAGAGCTTTTCATGATGACTTTTTGCCCAGTTTTTTCATCTAGTAGCTCGCGCCCTTGTCCGCCATTAAGCTTGCGTCCAGTAAACCAGACTGCAATCGCACTTAATAAGGTTGCTACAGCATGGTAATACTGCGCATGAATCGCATAACCTTGATGAAATATTGACTCCCCCAAAAAAATAACGGCCATATACATTACCATGGTAATTAATACGACTAAAATTCCCCAACCACGCCAAATGATCATAGTTTCTCCTTTATTATGTCTAGTTGTTTTTTAATTTAATTTAAAACAAATAATATACTATATTTACTTTTTAGATGATTAGAATTTTCACAGGTTTTGTTGATTGATGTTATAATAATTTTTACTGATATACTATAGCTTGATACTTATTGATAAACTCTATTGATTTAAGCAATAAGACGCCTTTTTATACAGGCGTCTTTATTGTTAGCGTTAGTTTTCGAGTTGGTTAATAAGTTGAGCAGAAAGCTTTGGCATTGTCTTCTGCAGCTGCAAATAATACTCTTTTGCTTTGTCTGATGAAGCGGTAGTACCCATTCCATATTGATACATCATTCCAGAAGCAAAGATAGCCCGTGTACTGCCTTGTCGCGCCGCTTTTTCAAATAGACCTAACGATTTCGTTGGATTAGGGGAAACATAACCGTCTTGCTTCCAATCATCAAACAGGTAATTAGCGAAATCAGTTGGAAGGTATTCAAAACCCACATCAAGCTGGTAATCAACTGAACCGAGTTTTGCCGCTTGCTCTTTATATGGCCAGCCTTTTTTGCGGTCTTTGACTGAAGCAAACATGCCGTCACCCGATTGATAAATCGTAATTAGCTTATTAATTGCTTGAAGGTTGTTATTATGGGCGGCTTTTTTATACCATTTCATAGTTTGCTCGACCGCCGTACAACCTTGGTAAAACTGACCCAGTTTAAATTGAGCGTACCCGTCACCGTTTTGTGCTTTACGGCGCTTCTCGTCAGGGTCGTAAAGTGGGGTATTATAACCGCACCTTTCTGATGTCACTTTACCATGGTTATATCGTTTCTCTGACGCTTCACCATCGACTAAGTGTTTTAATAGTTTTCCATGATGATCGAGGTATTCAACAACGTTAAGCTCACCTGTTTTACCGTCATATTGCTTGCGTGCTGAAGCAGGGATTCCGTTTTTATACGTTACCTCTTTAATCAGCTTTCCAGTATCAGTGTCCCATTCTCTCTGTAAGCCATTCAGCTTGCCGAGTTTATACTGTTTTTCTTCGATTCACTGACCGGTTCTATCATCCCAACGCTTTGTTTTACCGTTCAATTTTCCCTGCTGATACGTTTTCTCTATGACCGGTTTCCCTTCCATCGTCCAGCTTTTTTCTGAAACGGGCACTCCGTGTTTGAACACGTTTTGTTTACGCAATTGTCCATGTTTAAACCAAGCGTTGAATGTTCCATTTTTGACGTTACCGGGGTCGTAATATTCGGTGGTGCGTGGTTGTCCATTGTCATACCACAGTTCACGCTCCGCCATATGAGATCGATTTTTTTTATAGATTTCTAGAACACGCTTTGTTTTCACGCCTTGTTCATTGAAATGCTCGGATAAACTCTCGCCATTTTTTTTGACGTAGGTGCTCTGTACTTTGCCATCGGTATAATACTTTGTGCGCTTCAAGACCCTACCATTAGCATAGGTTGCGACTGTTTTTTTATTACCGTTAGAATAATAATCAATATATTCGCCGTCGTAGGTTCCATTTTTATAAGTATGAATCCGAGAGAGTTTACCGTGAGCATCGAAGTGCTTGCATATTCCATCTTTATGCTTGCCTAAGATATAGAATTCTTCATTCTCTAATTGACCATTTTTATGGAAGGTGGTGACTTTGCCATCAATGACATTGTTGGTGTAATGAACCGTTTGATGAACCTGACCATTCGTGAAATATTGAGTAGTCATGCCATCTAATTCGCTTTTTTTGTTGTAATGACTTGTTTTTTTTATGCTTCCGTTATGAAAATAGGCGATTTGTTTACCCACAAAACTGAATGTGGTGAGTGTGTCTGTGCTGGTATAGCCTTCTACTGCTTTTTGCTTTGTGAGTTTGCCATCTTTGATGTAGTAACCAACCACATGCCAGAGCTTTTTTTATCATCATAAGGAAGTGTTTGTTTCACACCGATAACTGCAGAGCTCTTGTAACTAGGTTCTAAGCTTTCGTTAAACCAGGCAACGCTGTGGTCTGAAACATATTTAGCACCGCAAAGATCCGCTGTGCATGGTGTAATTTGGGTAATTAAATCGCTACCAGGACCATCGCAAGACGTTGTTTTGATGTAAAAGTATTCTTCATCTTCTGCTAGTGCCCAAGTTTTTTGCAAAAAATGTTTATATTCCTTTTTTGAGACACCAACCGAATCGGGCGTCATGTATGTTGCCGTGTTTCCACAGTTAGTCAGTTGATTAAACCTCACACGTTCTGCCCGAATAAGCTTACGATCAGCGCCTATAGTCGAACGATTAGTCTGGATAGACGAGAGTTGACCAATGAAAAAGTCAGGTTTTTGGGATTGTGCGAAGGTACTCGTCGTAGTGAGCAACGCTAATGCGATGCCCGGTAGAGCGTATTTCATATGCAATTTACCTAGCCATTATTATTTCAGTTTATTTTTATAGGTTGCTGTCTTCAGCAGCGCTGTAACTATACTGATGATAGTCGATGGTACAATCTCAGCGAGCTAGAAATTGTATGACATGGCTTCCGAAATATAGAAAAATATTCAGAGGAGTTAGGTGGCGAGAGTATGTTCTGATATCGCATTATTGAATATGAGTGACACCCTATCGTTAATGTCATTATTTCAGCCGTTGATGATTATGAAAATACGTTATTGAAGAGTTGTATTCCTTAGATATTTAATATAATCCTCTGTGGTAAAAACGAAAAATATATATGTTATATATTTTCGTTTTTGCTAACTATAAATGAACTTATTCTAATTTTAGTTATTTATTATAAATAATTTACTAATTATGGAATAAATACAGGCGTATATTTATGAAATGTGATTTAAATCTGATCGTGACTGAATAATTTTTATCATGATTTATTTGGTGACTCACTTCAAGTTTTAATTTTCCTAAAATCAATAGGGTATAAAGAAACGCAATCGCGTTGAATTGTAGTTGCTAGCTGAATCGATTCAGCTTGTGATTTATGACAAAACTTGGAGCTCTTTATGAAGACATTTTCCGTTGTTACTTCTGGTTTGCTTTTTGCGCTCGCGAGCACATCGACCCTTGCTGCCCAATATGATATTACCAATCAAGATCACTGGGTACTGACCAATAAGGATGTGGGTGGCGCTCAGCCATTTAAGATTGAACAAACGGTATTACATGGTGGTAAACAGGATGGGGTCAAAGTTTTGACCGTTGATAATGGGGTGATGACGATCACTTTGATTCCCACGCGTGGCATGGATATCTATCAAGTGAAAAGTGGCGATATTACCTTAGGTTGGAAATCGCCAGTAAAACAACATGTTAATCCTAAATTTATTAACTTAGAAGATCGTAATGGACTTGGCTGGTTGGAAGGTTTCAATGAAATGATGGTTCGCTGTGGCTTCGAGTGGACGGGCCACCCGGGGGAGGACAAAGGCGTCATGTTGACGTTGCATGGCCGTGCGGACTATACCCCAGCCTCTCAAGTGCTCGTGACGGTGGATGAAAAAGCGCCTTATGCTATTCATATTAGGGGCGAGCTTTTAGAGCAACTGTTTAAAAAAGTGAATTTCCAAACGTGGACAGAGCTGAGTGTTATTCCCGGTAAAAAAGAGTTTAAAATCCATGACCAGTTGACCAATAAAGGCGACTATCCTCACGAGTATCAAGTGATTTACCACAGTAACTTTGCTCAACCCTTACTTGAAGCTGGAGCAAAAATAGAAGCCCCTGTGAAACAAATTTCTCCCTTTAATGATTATGCGAAGCAAGGTTTGCAGGATTGGCAAACTTATCTAGGACCAACGCGTGGTTTCGATGAAATGGTGTATAACATTTATCCTTATGCGAATAAAAAAGGCAACACGCTGGCTGTTTTGCATAACCGTAAAGCCACGAAAGGGATGGCGATTCACTACAATGTTCATGAACTGCCGGTTTTAGGCTTGTGGAAAAATACGGACACGATCGGGCAAGGCTATGTCACTGGCATCGAACCTGGCACGAGTTTCTCGTATAACCGTAGCTATCAGCGCGACCTCGATTTAGTGCCAACGATCGGCGCTCATCAGAAAAAAGACTTTCATTTGACCTATCAAATCCTGGATGGAAAACACGCTGTGACCGAGCAAGTTAACACGGTGAAATCGATTCAAGGACAACAAAAAACAGAGCTGCGTAAAGATCCTCTCGTCAAAGGTGAAAATCTATAATTATCTGATTCTAAAGCCGGATACTGTCCGGCTTTAGAAGCAACGAATAACGGCCTCTTGTGATGTATTTATACACAATATAGAGGCTGTTTGGCGTGCAAATCACTCTATGATGTGACTATGCACTGATTAATTCTTCAACCGCCGCGTACGCTTCTGAGCCGTATACAATCGATGGGCCGCCGCCCATTAATAACGCAATATCAATGGTTTCAACCAGTTCTTGCTTAGTTGCCCCGTGCTGAATCGCGCCTGCGACATGAGCGCCAATACAACCGTCACATCGCACGGCAATCGCAATACCTAACGCAATGAGCTCTTTTTGTTTAATATCTAATGCGCCTTCTTTGAGCGCCGCTTGCTGCAGTTTTCTAAACCCAGCCATGACGTCAGGGCTAGCTTTTTCATAGGCTGCGGTGAGTTGCTTTTTATGGCGATTAAATTCTGTATACGATTGTTCCATCTTATTTACCTGTGCGGTTACTTTGTTAAAAACACTAAAGCAATTGGGCAAACAAATCTAGATAAGTAAGAAAGAAAACAATCTGTATTGAGAAATGATACGGGGTAAAACTAGGGCACAGGCGTCATGTTCATACTCAATCAATGTGAGTATGAACATGTTGGTCCAGTGAGATGATAAAGAGGATAGAATAGGGGACATTTAAGCTTGAAATTGCTCAGGCACGTCAACCAGGTATAATGCTGGCAGACCTTCAAAATCACTGGTATATAATACCGATTTGTCTTGAGGCGAAAATGAAGGATGGGGATGCGTGATTTGACGATCTCCATCTAAGACTTGCCATGAACTATTGTGTTTAGCGAGGCGGATAGCTTGCTGTTTTTTGGTGTCCATAATGTAGAGAAACGGATCATTATCTATGTGGTAATTTGACTCATCTTCAACATCAACGGGCGTACCACATCCATCTCCAACCATCAGCGAACCATCAAAATTACTCATTAAGTGGGAACAATTGGGCATTATCATGACTTGCTCATTGTGTAAGGTATGCGGATCGGCTCGATAGATCACTCGATCAGGTTGTCCCTTGAAATAAGACACATACACCATAGCACTACCATCTGGAATCCAAAATTCGTGGGTACATGATTCTCCATCTGCATGTGATTTTACTTTACGTAAGTGCGTCCCATCATTATTAATTAACCACATACGAGCATCGACTAAGTCATGAGGCCCTTCATGACAGAAACCAATTGTTGTATCGTCATAAGGTCGATAGATAGGATGCCCTAACCACTCATCCGCTTGGTGGATGACGGTTAATTGTCCCGTGTTTATATCAATATTGATCAAGCGACAGGTTGGCTTTGTGAAGTAAAAATCATGAAATTTTTGCCAGTCGGTCAGTGGTTGCCAGCAGCGTTTAAGAATTTCTATCCCAACTAGTTGAGTGCATTCTGTATTGGCTACCCATGTTCCATAGCCTTTCCACTCGTCGGTTACGGTATATACGATTGATTCTTCAAGTGTACTTAAATCCACCTTCATCAGAAAGCGTTCATTTTTGACATAGAATAAAGAGGTGTCATCGGTTGAAAGAAAGCCACCAAAGGTATTATCACCGGCACCTTCAGTGAGCTGTTGTGCAGTTTGTGTATCAAAATTAAGTAAGTAATAGTTACGTTGACCATCAAAGTCGCCAGCAAACAATAACTGATGACCGTCTTGGGTAAAACATTTTTGATAAAAATAGTTGCGGTGACAAATCACCTCTTTTGGCGTCAACCGAGTCACTTTGGCTTGGGTATCCTCATCGGTAAACGTTTCAAACGTCAATTGAACGACGTCGCCTTTTGCCATCATTATTCTCCTATACTGCTCAAATGGAAATCGTTGTTTAAGTCTCAAATATAGATATGGCGGTGCCATCGTGACTGGCACCGCCCGACTGTTTAGTTCACGATCGGTTTTTGTTTAACGGCTTGATTGATTTTGGCACTCCGTTTGAGCGCATAGCCAATGAAACATATCACCAACGAGCAGCATAAAAATAATACTCGTCCCCACATAGGGTTCGGGATTAATACCATGAAGAGCAGCCCGACTGACATCATCATGACCAATGTGCCTAATTTATCTCGTTGCTGGCGATCGACAATGTCTTGACCTTCTTCTTCTATACATGGCGTGTTCACGTCTTCGAAGAAGGATTTGGTCGTTTCAACATAGGGGTCATTTTCTTCCTTATAAAACAACGTCGTACACAGGAAGAAGCCAATGGTGAAGAATAAGTGTGCGGCAATAGTTGTCATGATTTTTATGTCACTTGCTTCACGACCGGTTAAGTTGTTCATGCCAAACCAGCTACCGACCACATCTGGCGTCCAGACTTTCACCACCATGAGCGATACACCCAATCCAAAGATGACGGTAGACCATGGCGCCCAGGTTGGTGTTTTACGAATTAATATTGCCATGAATAGCGGAACCAGAATTGGAGATTGTAATAAAGTTGCTACTTGCATCATGAGATCAAATAAACTGAGACCACGCAGCGACACATAGAATTGCGCGCAGAAAATCACTAGCAAGCCATTCACGGTGCTTGCAATCATACCTGCTCGTAATTGTTCTTTATCAGTGGATTTACCACGGCGTAAAATCGGCGCGTAGAAACTACGAACGAAGATCCCAGAGTTGCGGTTTAACGCGGAATCCATGGAAGACATCGTTGCAGCAAAGAGGCCAGCCATTAACAGGCCAACGGTTCCGGTTGGCATGTAGTCTCGAGCGAAAACTAAATAAACTGCATCGCCGGCTTTTTTGCCAAGTTCTGAATACGCTAACGCCGCATTGGGATCTAAGATACGAATTGCCCAAGGTGGAATAAACCAAATCACGGCACCAACAACCATCATACCGAGTGCGAGTAGAGCGGCTTTGGATGCATTGTTGGAATCTTTAGCGTTCAAAAAACGATATGACTCTTGCATGTTATTGATACTTTGCAATTGCTTTACAATGAAAAATAAGAATGAGCCAACAATTAATAATGGATAATTCATATCTGGACCGACAATGAAACCACCGGGAAATTTATCGATAATTTCGGTCGGTCCGCCGACGGCAAATAGAGCTACGATGGCACAAGCGACCGAGATCACTGCGACGACTAGGGTTTGAATAAAGTCTGAAGCAACCACACCCCATGCACCACTAATTAAAGAGACAATAAGTACTGCCGCACCAGTGGCATAAATAGTTAAGTTAATATCAGTATCAAATACAGCGGAGGCAAAGACGCCCAAGCCATTTAGCCATACACCGGCGTTTAACACGCTTAGAGGAATAATGATCCAAGTAAAAAATTGTTCGTTCCCCTTACCAAACCGGCGGCGGACGCCCTCTGTTGGTGTATCTACACGCGTTTGGCGAAACCGTTTCGCAAAATATAAATAAGCAAAAATGTAGGCTACCATATTGCCCACAAATACTCCGAGGATCTCAAATCCAGAGCTAAAGGCTTTTCCTGCTGCTCCCGTGAATGTCCATGCTGAAAATTGTGTCATAAAAGCGGTTGCACCAACCATCCACCATAGCATTTTACCTCCGCCTCGAAAGTAATCGCTGGTACTTTTACTCGCCATTTTTTTGAATAATACACTAATCGTAATCATTAATGTGAAGTAACCTGCCATCACTAGATAATCGTATTCCATAACAAGCCTCAGAGTGAGTTTTAATTTTCACTAAGTGTATTTTAAGAAACCACTTTTAAATGTGATTAAAATCGAAACATCGGTTCATTTTTAATTTATTCGAACTGATATGTGATGGGTTTCACGAAAATTATCAATATAAAACTTATCATTAAAACTGTTTTTTATTTATTGCATCGTTATTATTTTATTATGTGTAATAAATGATTTTTTGTGGTTTTTATCTAAATTGGAAAATTAAACACTAAAAAACAATAAGTTATGTTTTTTTCTTTGAGGTGGGGAAATCTAGAATTTACTCCGTTAATCTGTAGTTATTGCCTTCTTGCTGTAAGATTTTTTCGATTAATTATATAAGTTTAATATTAAATCGTTGTTTTTAATAGATTAATTTTTATTAACTAAAGATATTGACCTGTTTGGATGAATGGTTAATTGTTGTTAATAAAAAATGAAATATTGGTTCATTTGTTGTTTTTGAAAATTTTATTTTATATAAATCATGCTTATTGAGTCACAAAATTTGTATTTTATACTTTTTAAAATTTTATATAGTCGTAATTTATTAAGGTGATTAATTAAAAATAAAACGGTATTTCAAAATGAAAATAAAGCAACTTGCGCCTGCAGTTATCTTTACCATGGTCAGTGTTAGTGCACAGGCCTCATATATCAATTTTCGCCATGAGTTTGTTCCGCGTTATGACGGCCAATCGGCACAGCAGGCCGATCGTATTGCTGTGGGTAATCGTTTTGATAATGGCATTGGCTTTGAAGTTGAAGCGAAATGGAAAAGCCAAAATGAGGATGCATTTGGTATGCAAACGGGTAATGGTAATCAAGTCAACATCAGTTACCTATACCATTTCAATGAGAAGTGGAGCTTAAAGCCTCAATATAAATGGGAATCGAAATCTGACAGCGTCGGACATCAATTTAACGTAACGCTTGGTTATCAAGTTGATAAGAATTGGGGCGTATCATTCCGCCATCGTTATCACTATGAAAATAAACAAATGATGGGCGATGATACAGGATCGGACAATAGCCATTATAACCGTTGGACATTCAGTGTGAGTTATAAAGGTATTGAAAACTTTAAATTCACCACAGATGTTGATTACACCTTTAACCCCGAGGCATCTGGACCACGTTGGAAAGATCACCAAGCCTGGTTTTCTGAGATTAATGTGAAAGGTGCATACACCGGTTTCGAAGGGAATTGGTCACCCTTTATGGAGCTAGGGATTAAGCCTTATGCGTCAGGAGATTATATTTATCACGGCAAAGCGAGCGCTGATAGCTGGCGTCCACGCATTCGTATCGGTATGAAATATAGCTTCTAAATTCGCAATAACACTTTAAAAGCTTATTTGGCACTTGGTATCAAAATGAGTTTTTTAATGAAAGGAATAGGATATGAAAACTACGCCAGTTGCTATGGCCCTCGTGGCTGTATTCATCTTAGGAGGCTGTTCATCGCAGTCTCGTGACGACATCATCGCCAATAGTGATACGTTAACATGGCATGCCATTACATTTGGTCAATCAACCGATTTGAATTTTGGTTCAACGATTTTACCTGAAAAAGTGGGTATTAACCAAGTGACTGTCGATGGACGACAAGTTTCATCTGGGCCCGTTGCACCTCAATTTATGATAGAAAGTCGTGGCGGTAAATTAGCGAATTCTCACGAAGGGGGTACTTTTTACTACACGCAATTGCCGACCGATGTCAATTTCACTTTATCTGCAAATGTTGTTTTAAACCAATTAGGACCAGAAACAGGGGCATTACCTAATCGTCAAGAAGGGGCTGGGCTAATGGTACGTGATGTGATTGGTAAACCGCGCATGGATCCGCAGCCACAAGGACAAGAAGAGTTTCCGGCTGCCTCAAATATGGTGATGAACATTATTCGCGCCAATGAAAAAGGAGATAATGGTCTGGTCAATATTGGTGGTAACTATCGGGAAGGGATTTATGAGCCTTGGGGGACAGCCGGAAATAGAATGAGTCGCACCGAATATATCCAAGGCGTACCTTTTGGTAGCGAGCAAACCTATCGTATGACGCTATCTCGCTCTGATAATGGTTACACCGTCAGTTATGCTAATGGCCAAACACATAAGGTTTTTTCGTTGAGTGGAGCCAACGCCAATATCGTTGAGATGCAAGATCCCAAACATCAATATGTCGGATTTTTTGCATCGCGGAACGCGAAGATAACAGTCAGTGATGTTCAGTTAACTTTGACGCCTGCTGCAACGCCAGATGCGCCTCGTTACCATGCCCAGCTTGTGCAGCCCATCGTGCAGCCAGCGTCACCGGATATCTCTGTACGTGATAATTATACGCTACAAGCACGAGCGAATTACTCTGGCGTATATCGCGTCACCCAAGATGGCAGTGGATCCAGTGACGCACAGCAAGTCAATGCTGGCGATATGTTCGATTACAACGCGACTTTAGCCAACCGCCAAACGCAGTTTACGGTTGTGTTTACGCCTACTGAAGGGCCTGATTTGACACCATTAACCTATCAACAGACGGTTATCAAGCAAGCGATGGCTAATCGGAAAGAAATTGTCGTCAATCCTCACGGGACCAATGGACATTTAACACTGCAACAAGCGGTTAATATACTGCCAGCTGGTGGAACGATTGTATTGCAAGATGGCGATTACCCAGCGTTGACCATTCCGGTTAAAGCAAGTGGTACACCCGAGCACCGTAAAACATTGCGTTCGCAAGGTCAGCATGCGCGTATAGCGGGTCAATATTTACATGAAGCCAGTTATTGGCGCATTGCCAACATAGAAGTGGATGGCGGACAGCTCATTGTTCATGGTAGCCATAACGAATTTGACAAGATGGTCACGCATGATGCGCCTGACACAGGCTTTCAAATTTCGTCACCCAGCAATATTGGCCGCGCTTTATGGGCCAGTTATAACATCGTAAAAGACAGTGAAAGTTATAACAATATGGATAAAGGACAAATTAATGCGGATGGTTTTGCAGTAAAAATGCGTGTCGGCGATGGCAATACACTGATTAGCTGTGTGTCTCATCATAATATTGACGATGGTTATGATTTGTTCAATAAAGTTGAGGATGGACCGAATGGTGCGGTTACGATCATTGATTCTGTTGCGTATATGAATGGACAAACATTGCATGTAAAAGCAATCGGAGGAACCCGTGGTAATGGGTTTAAATTGGGTGGTGAGGGATTGCCAGTACCACATACGGTGACGAATAGCCTTGCATTCCACAATAATATGGATGGCTTTACGGATAATTTTAATCCGGGAGCTTTAACCTTGCAAAATAATGTGGCTATTGATAATAAACGATTCAATTACTTGTTTCGTAAAAGCCCATATACCGATGATGTAAAACAAGGCGCCTTTACCAGTAATGAATCCTATCGTTTTTATGTGAGTAGTCAGTATAACGATGTGGTCAATGGTGAGACATTACATCACAATCGTTTTATTCAAGATGGCAAGACGCGAGATGAAGCCGGTAACGTGGTGACAGGCGATAGAACGGACTCGTTGAGAAAGGCGTCACAAGTTCAGCAGCAGGCCAATATTCCTGGGCAACAAGCGGTACAGCAGATTCGAGCGATCGTTTCCCAATAAACTGTCATTTATCGTGTTCATGACGCTCTGCTCATATAACAGCAGAGCTTCATCGTTAGATAACGCTCACGATTATTTCACTCGCGTACCTGTGTTGAGGTCAGTATCATAGCGTGTTATTGATGTATGACTGAATCAACAATGAGAACGTGTAATGCAATACCCACTATGTCCACAGTGTGGCTCTGAATATGTGTATGCGGATGTCGCCCATCTTGTCTGCCCAGAGTGTGCGTATGAGTGGAACCCTAATGAGAGTGACGCGCAACAAGCCGTGATGATCAAAGATGCTAACGGCACGGTGTTGTCGGAAGGGGACAAAGTTACTGTTGCCAAAGATTTAAAGATAAAAGGCAGTTCGCAGGTATTAAAAATTGGAACAAAAGCAGTGGTAAGGCGCATTATTGATGGCAAGGATCATCAGTTAGATTGTAAAGTTGCAGGGGGAGGTGAAATGATGATCACCGCACATTTTGTTAAGAAAGCCTAGCGTATAGGGATAGCTTATAAAAGCCCATCCTGAAGTATCAGGGATGGGCTTTAGTGATTTTATTACTAGGCGATGACAAAATGAGATTATTGAATCACGCCTGCGACTTCTTGAACGAGCTTGGCCAATTCATCCCATTGCTCATTATCAATGAGATTATTTGGAATCATCCATGTCCCTCCGCATGCGACTACATTAGGCAGTGCAAGATAGTCTTTGACATTACTTGGCTTTACGCCACCAGTGGGCATAAAAGAAACGGGATACACCGCACTGAGCGCTTTTAACATACCCACACCACCGGATGGTTCGGCCGGGAAGAATTTTAATGTTGTGAGTCCCATTTCCATCGCTTGTTCAACTAAGCTTGGGTTATTCACTCCCGGTACGATAGCGATATTGCGCTGCTGGCAATATTTAACCGTGGTGGGATTAAAACCAGGGCTCACAATAAAGTCCACACCCGCTTCAATGGCTTGATCCACCTGATGAGTGGTTAACACAGTGCCAGCCCCAATCAGCATATCAGGATAGGCGTCACGAATACGTTGAATCGCCTCTACCGCGGCGCTCGTACGGAAAGTGATTTCAGCGCATGGTAGTCCATTTTCCATGAGCACTTGTGCCAGTTTTACTGCTTTCGTGGCATCATTAATCGCGATAACAGGGACGACTTTAATCGCGCTAAGTTTTTTATCTAACTCACACATTACTGATTTCCTTTACATATTAGGCATGAATTCGCGCGCAATCACAGCGCCACGATGTTGAATAACATTCCCAGCAAGCTGGTGGCCAAGTTGAGCCGCGGCTTGAGGAGAGCCTCCCGTGATTCTTTTGGCAAGATATCCGGCACTAAATGAGTCGCCGGCCGCAGTGGTGTCAACAACATGGTCGATCTGATTCGCCGCAACGCTGGTTCGTTGCTTTGCATCAATAATCAAACAAGGTTGCGAGCCGCGTTTGATGATGACTTCTTGAATGCCACATTGTTGGGCACGGGTAATCGCTTGATCCTCTTGGGTATCGCCCCAAAGCATCATCTCATCATCAAAGGTGAGGAAGGCTAAATCCGTGAGCGCCATGAATTTCTGATAAATCTCACGAGCTTTCGCAGTGGAGTCCCACAACGCCGGTCGATAGTTATTATCAAAGGCGATATGAACGCCGTTGTCGCGACACAAAACGAGTGCCTCATACAATGTCTCTAAACAATCTGTTGGTAAAATGGCTAGGCTGATACCACTTAAATAGATCCACTTAAACTCAGAGAGCTCATCACTAAGACTGTGCGCATCACAACCACGAAGCCAATATTTTGCCGCTGAATCATTACGCCAATAATAGAAGCTACGTTCTCCATCTTCGGCGGTCTCAATGGCGTACATCCCCGGTAATTTTGTTTCTGAAATACGGACATGCTGCGTATTGATAGCCTCTGATTGCCACGACGTGAGCATGGCTTTACTGAATGGGTCACGTCCTAGCCCTGTAAAATATGCGGTTTCGATACCATGTGGCGCAGTGAGCCGAGCTAGGTATAGTGCAGTATTGAGGGTGTCACCGCCAAAGCTTGGCTTATATAGTTCGCCTGCCTGTTGCAGCTCTACCATGCACTCGCCAATAATAGCGATGTTGTTTTTTTTCATGGTATATCTCCTAAAGTATCTACTGCGAGTTAGTATCTTACAAACGAAATCATAGAACAATATAATTAAAACTGTGGTTTATTTATTTGTGATTAAAGTCTAAGTACAAACCAAGTAAAGAAAAAGTTATTTGATGGGCATAGGTGTGGAGGTTAGTCAGCATACATTTGGTTATAAAATAAAAGCCAGCGATTTGCTGGCTTTGAAAAATAAGAACATAAAGGTGATTTTATTACAGCTTAATCAAGTAACGATTTCACATAGTCAGCAATATCGGTTTTTTGACAGTGATTGAAAAAGCACTCCTGGAAGCGAGGCCCTGAGACAGCTGTTCTAACCAGCTCTTGATCGATAGAGCGTAACGTATCGAGATAATTATCTTTGACTACAGCTTGTTTTACATCGTTTAAGATGCTGGCATTGCGTTGTTGAGGCTCGGCACGTTCTTTTGGATAGCCTTCACCACGACTACCTGTAAACGCTTTCTCAAAAATATAACGTACATTCAGTTCTGCTCCCCAGCCGAAACCTTTGGCAAACGCTAATGCTAATGCATTACCGTTATTGATTTGATTAAACAAGAATGCATCCGACGGATCTAAACAATAGCCACATACCACACCTGGATGAACGTTCAGCGACATCATGGCGCCTTGACCTGTCCCGCAACCAGCGACAACAAAATCAACGGCTTGGGAATTTAATAGTAAGCTTGCCATAATACCTAAGTGAATATATGTTAGGTGATGATCATGTTCATCACACATACCGACGTTGTACACCTCATGGTGTAATGGTTCAGTCACAGAGGTCAGTTCTTTTAAAATGGTTGGATTTTTTGCGGCTTGGCTATTTTCCATCATCAATGCAATTTTCATCGTATTTCTCCTGCGGATTAAACCGCGTTATTACTCAATAGCGGGGGTGTTTATTCGATAAAATCTCTGCGCATCGGCGTAAAGTTATCGAGTAATACGCCTTTTTCTAGGCATACGCAGCCGTGTTCGACATTGGGCTGCTTATAAAGGACATCACCTTGGTTAACAATTTTCTTTTCATCACCAATGGTAAATTCGAACGATCCGGATAATACATAGGTTAGTTGTTCATGCGGATGATGGTGCAACGCACCAATGGCTCCTGTTTCAAAGTACACTTCACAGGACATAATATTGTCGCTATACGCGAGAATTTTTCGGCTGACACCGCCGCCTAAATCGCTTAACTCTACATCTTTGTTATATACAAACATGTTGTCCTCTCTTTAGATGTCACAATGCTTGGCGCGGAAGTGTCTTTTTCTTCTCACGAAAAAGGCGAAATATCGTCAAGCAATTAATGGAAAGTAACGTTGCTTCCAATAAGGTTCCGCCGATGGATCCGACGATGATGTTATTAATTAGCCAGCATATGGCGCCAAGTAAAAACGCCACTCGCATAGCAATACCTTGCAAGGTAAAGATGGCTATCGTGCCTATTGTCATGCCAGAAATCGACCATAAGTCGTACCAGTGTTCGGCGTTGAACCCACCCAACACTAGACCTATCATGACAAAGCCCGCCGCAACCCATTTAGACGAGGTATAAATCGAACTTGCGGTACGGCAAGCGGACAATCCGGTACTGAGCGCCGACACCATTGAACCTAACAAAGCAAAGTGAATAAGATGGTTCAGGTTGAACAGGAGCATCACCAATTTGAGTCTACCGTCATTTTTTTGATAGAACGTAGAAATGCCCAAAGCAAAGCTAATAAAACCGAGCAATTGTGCCCATTCATATACCGTCACAAGCTTATTCCTAGTGTTAGCGGGCGAGCCACCCACCATCTACTGCGATGGTATAGCCATTCACATAGTCTGAAGCTTGGGACGCTAAGAACACACAGGGGCCAGCAAGATCCTCGGGTAACCCCCAACGTCCAGCAGGAATGCGATCGAGTATTTCTTTGCTGCGTTCTTCATCTGCGCGTAACGCTTGTGTGTTGTTGGTCGCCATATAGCCAGGCGCAATCGCATTCACGTTGATGTGATGCTGTGCCCACTCATTTGCCATTAAGCGGGTGATCCCCATCACACCACTTTTCGCTGCAGTATAAGACGGCACGCGTACGCCACCTTGAAAAGATAGCATTGAGGCAATGTTGATGATTTTTCCGCCATTCCCCTGTGCAATGAATTGTTTTGCTGCCGCTTGTGACATGAAAAACACCGATTTCACATTGATATCCATGACGTCATCCCAGTCTTTTTCAGAAAAGTCGATAGCATCGTTGCGACGGATTATACCTGCGTTATTAATCAGGATATCGATATGACCAAATTCAGTAACAGCGCGATCAATTATGGATGGAATATCGTCCAGAGTGATGAGATTGGCGCGAATATCGAGAAATTTTACGCCCGCCTCTTCGATTTTTTGCTGAGTTTCTGTTGGCTCAGAAAGATTAACTCCAACAATATGGCAGCCTGCTTTGGCAAGGCCTAATGCCATCCCTTGCCCAAGACCCGTATCGCAACCAGTGACGATGGCGACTTTGTCTTTTAGATTGAATGATTCAAGACTCATAATTATTTCCTTACTAACGGGTGAAGAGACGTGGACTCAATCTCGATTTGTTGATTTATCTTGTTCCAAAAAAAAACGCTTGGCAATTTTTTTTGAAAAGCCGTTTCAAAAATCTTGATTTGGATCGGGTTTCTTTCCCATTGGATGTGTGAGGTTTCAAAATTATAAAATGGCTTTTTAAAAATACTGGTACGTAAAGAACAATTAGATATAATAACGATAAAATTGAAGAGGATTGTGCATGGAAAAATCAACTCAACCTGAAGCGGTATCATCGGTATTAAAAGTTTTCAGTATTTTACAAGCGCTTGGTGAGCAGAAGGAGATTGGTGTCTCTGAGCTATCACAGCGGTTGATGATGTCAAAAGCCACCACATATCGCTTCTTACAGACCATGAAAACGTTAGGGTATGTTTCACAAGAAGGGGAAGCCGATAAATATTCATTGACGCTTAAGCTGTTTGAATTAGGCTCTAAATCGTTGGAATATATTGATCTATCCGCGCTTGCGAATAAAGAAATGCAGCATATCAATGATCAAACTAACGAAGCGTTGCATTTGGGATCCTTAGATGAAAACGCGATTATCTATCTGCATAAGATCGACTCTGGCTATAATTTACGCATGTATTCGCGCATTGGTCGGCGTAATCCTTTGTACAGTACCGCTATTGGTAAAGTGTTATTAGCTGAGCGTGAAGAGTCGTTTGTGCGTAATACTTTGAAAGGAGTAGAATTTGTACAACATACAGAAAATACCGTGCGGGACATCGAACAGTTATTATCAGAATTAGAGTTAGTTCGTGAACAACATTATGCTGAAGATAACGAAGAACAAGAGCAAGGCTTGCGATGCATTGCAACTCCTATCTATGATCGATTTGGTCATGTTGTGGCGGCGATCTCAATGTCGTTTCCAACTATTCGTTTTGAAGAATCCCGTAAGCACGATTATGTCGCTATGCTGCATACGGCGTGTCGTAATATTTCTGAAAGCCTAGGTTTTTACGAGTATCCAGTATAGAAAAAGTGTGAAAAAGCCAGCATCTATCGTGCTGGCTTTTTTATATGATACCTATATTAAAACGCCGTTTTAAATTGGGGGTGCGCTTGGGTTCTTTAATAACGCCAAATATTTATGATTTTTTAATTCGTCTTGATCCATTCGATAAAATCCCTGCTGACATTGTTATGTCGTTGGCTGAACACGTAAAAGTGCGTTATTTAGCCATAGGTGAGCGCATAGAATTCAATGCGCTGTGTATGGATAAGTTCCTTTATATCATTCGAACTGGAGCTATTGAGCAACGGCATCCTAATGGACAACTGCGAGCACGTTTGGGGGCGGAGGATCAATTTGGTTTTACATTTTTAGCACCGCTGAGTCACGCAGAAGATGGCTATCAAGCTACCGCAATTGAAGATTCGCTTTTGTATCTCGTTCCGCATCATCAAGTGCAAAAAGTCTGTGCGGAGCATCCCGAGTTTGCCGATTACTTTGCTGGACAAGCGAAACGGCGCCTAAACTCCGCCGTTAGCTTTGGTGATGAGGAAGGTGATAAGGGGCTGTTTTATCGCCGAGTCTCTGAAGTGGCAAGCGATAATATTACTATTGTTGATTTGGGCACATCGATTCGTCAAGTAGCGGAGCTGATGAGTGGCTGTGATAAGTCTGTGCATAGTTCCTGCGCAGTAGTACAGTCAGCGGGAGAAGTCATCGGTATTTTCACCGATCGCGATATGACACGCACAGTCGTTGCAACAGGGGTTGATATACATCGACCTATTGAAGAAGTCATGACGAAAAACCCGCAACTTATCCAAGCTGACGATAACGTTATTCAAGCTATTTCCCTCATGCTTGAACAAAATATTCGTTGTTTACCCGTCATGCGTGAGGAGCATGTTGTTGGTTTATTGACGACATCACACCTTGTTCATAATCATAAAACTCAGGCGCTTTTCTTGGTAGAGAAAATTAAATATGCCAGTTCAGAGCAAGCCTTGTTCGCGTTGAAAGATGAAAAGTATGTAATTTTTCAGGCATTAGTTGAGAGTGGTGTGAGTGCGGAAGTACAAGGGCGAGTGATGTCTATGATTATGGATGCGTTCACTCGGCGTCTTATTCAAATGAGTGAGGCTTTACTCGGACCGCCACCTTGTCGATATGCTTGGGTGGTTGCAGGCTCTCATGCTAGAAACGAAGTACATATGTTGTCGGATCAAGATAGTGCATTGGTCTTAGCCGATGATGCTAAACCTGAGTATCAATTATATTTTCGACATCTCGCGATACGAGTCTGCAATGGGCTTGCCGCTTGTGGTTATCCATTATGTGACGGTAAATATATGGCGGCGTCACCGAAATGGTGTCAACCATTGCCAATGTGGAAAGCGTATTATAGTAAATGGGTGGCTAGTCCTGAATATAATAAATTATTAAGTATCAGTGTCTTTCTTGAAGTCCGAGGAATTTATGGCGATCTTGATATGGTTGCTGATATGCAGCAGCATTTACATCAATGTATTCAGAATAACTCAAGCTTTTTACCGGCTTTAGTACGTGATGCTATTGAAACTCAGCCACCACTGGGTATTTTCAATAATTTAGTTTTAGAAAAAGGTGGCGAAAATAGTAATACGCTGAATATCAAAAAGTATGCGTTAAATTTGATTATCGATCTGGCGCGTATTTTTTCACTGTCTGCAGGTGGGAGTATGACCAGTACCGAGGCGCGCTTTAAGTATGCCGCCCAGCAGGGGACGATGTCCGAAGATAGCTGCCAAAACATCATTGGCGCTTATAAATTTATTACGCAAGTTCGTTTTCAGCACCAATTACACGCCATTAAACAAAATAAAACTCCTGATAATCATATTGAACCGGATTGTTTCAGTAGCTTCGAACGCAAACATTTAAAAGACGCCTTTAAAATTATTAGTGAGTTGCAGGATGTCGCTAAACTGAGATTTATCAAGGGGTAATAGGGATGTTTAAGTTCTTTACACAGCGGTTTAGCTCGGTTCACCGGATTGAAAAAATCCATCAACATCTCTGTCAACGGACAGATTTAGCCCCAGGAATGGCAAAATTTGCCAGTGTGCCGTTACCTGATATTCATCATTTCGTGAGTGAGAGCTATTTATTAGCGTTTGATTTTGAAACATCCGGAATGGATGCAAAGCACGATCAAATATTGAGTGTCGGCTGGGTACCGATGAGCGATCAAGTCATGGATACTAACGCCAGTGAAGAGCATTACATCCATTATCATTGCTATGTGAATGCTCGCTCAGCGGAGGTACACCAATTAATGCCTAACCTATTAGCTCAAGGGCAAGACTTGGATAGTGTTATGGATATGCTCTTTGCCCAATTAGCCGGAAAAGTTGCCTTAGTCCATGGTGCATGTATAGAAAAAGCTTTTATCGATGCGTATGTTCAGCGTCGTTATCAGTTACCAGAGTTCCCTTGTTGGTGGATAGACACATTATGTATTGAAAAGCGTCATACGTTTCATGGTCGCACAGACACTACCACGCAGTTACAGTTAAATGAGGTAAGGCAACGCTATAAGCTACCCGATTATGCGGCGCATTCCGCTTCTATTGATGCATTGGCGACGGCCGAATTATTGAGTGCTCAATTGCGCGCATTGTTTAAAAGTCATATGCCACGGTTATCGGCGGTGATTCTTTGAGGGTTGTTTATCCCATATTCTGTTAAGTCTTTCGCATTTTCGGTTTACAATCTCGTTATAATAACCTCTTTAATATTGTGACTATTGAGGTGGTTATGGCAAACAAGCCCGATCGTATTACAGCGATGCATGACATTATCGAAGCGGTAAAAGCTGAGTTTCCTTTATACCAAGCTGATACATTTGTATGTGGTCCAGATAATGAATGTCAAGGATGCCCGAAAAAGTTAATGGAGTTGGTCGATACCGAGCTCAGTTACTGGGAACACGCAATAAGTTGTGGTATTACGCCGACCTTTGATGAACTGCGCCGGTTTGGAAAAATGTGTAAAAATGTGCGGCGTGGCTTAGTAAAAAATCAGCGTATTCCTGCTAAGTCACACCATTATTAATATCGCTTTCACTGGCGATGGTTACCTATGAACTTTCCCTGCCATCTCTCAGCATATTCCCGAGAAAACTCAAAAACTCGTTTACGATAGTGGGCGGAGTTCGATGTGACATTACTTGCAGTTGAATACTGCGTTGTGATAACGATGGCTCTTGCATCGGTATTAATACTAACCCATCTTGCTTGGCCAACCGGCTAGCACTTAGATCACTACATAGTGCAATGGCATCACTATTCTCTCTTGCATAGGTATACAGTGCTCCCATAGAGTTAGTCGTCAGCGCGGGCACAATACTAATGCCTTCTAAATGGCAAGCAATATCAAATAAATAATTTAGAGTGGTCCCTGGCTCCGACATAACCAGTGGATACTTGGCTAAATCACGAACACTGAGTTGCGTGTTGTGGGCCAAAGGATGTCGCGCGTTAAGTAAGGCGGAAATGGGCGAGGGCGATTGTAGGGCGACGGCTACCCCTTGCTCAACTTGCAAGCTGAAAGTGAGCGCTGCATCGACCACTCCTTCTTTGACGAGCTTAGTCGCGTCTGCTGAATCAACGACTTTTAGGGAAAATATTGCATTTGGATAGTGCTCGCGAAAACGTGCCATCACGTAAGGTAAAAAATCCCAGGCCATACCTTCAGGGCTCGCCAACGCAATAGATTGCATCTTGATGCTGTCCAATTCCTGCATTTCCGAAATGACATTGCTCAGTTCTACCGTATTGCGTAGTGAGTAGGTATACAAAATCTCGCCTGCAGGCGTTAATGCCATACCTCGGGGCTTTCTGTCGAATAGCGAGACATCAAGCTGCGCTTCCAACTGACTGATTTGTCGACTGATGGCAGATATGGCGACGTGCATTTGTGACGATGCTGCTGAAAGAGAGCCAGTTTGTGCTACGGAGTGAAAATATTTTAATGATAAATCATGCATAATCACGCTTTCTATTTTTGATAACAATTTTTTGCTTAATTGATAATTGTGGCAAAGATTTAGTCATCATATGCTAATTGGTATGAATAAATCGAGCGTTTTACGCAAAAACAGGGATAAAAGATGCCACAATTGAGCGACCGTGCCAGTGCGATTACGCAGGCTAAAGACAATATCAATAATGGTGAGTTTTACCAAACGCTTGCACGACGTGTGGCGATGGAAACGGAAAGCCAGAACCCAGATGCCGCAGAGGTATTATCCGCTTATCTCAAGCAAGAGATCCAGCCTTACATGACTCAATTGGGCTTTGAGTGTGAACAATTCGATAACCCAGTGGCAGGCAAACCGCCCTTGATGATCGCAACACGTATTGAATCTGCATCGAGTAAAACATTATTGTTATACGGGCATGGTGATGTTACCGATGGTCAAGCTGAATTGTGGATGGAAGGTACCCACCCTTGGAAGATGGCGCAGATCGGCGACAAGTTATTTGGCCGCGGTACGGCGGATAATAAAGGCCAACATACCATCAATTTAATGGCATTAGCCACGGTGCTTAAGCAACGTGACGGGCACTTAGGTTATAACGTTAAAGTGCTATTTGAAATGAGTGAAGAAGTGGGGTCAACTGGCTTAGAGCAGTTTTGTCGTGAACATAAAGACGCGCTGCACGCTGATTTATTTTTGGCTTCCGATGGGCCGCGTTTAAACGCAGCGACACCGACTATTTTCTTAGGATCTCGTGGTGTATGCCAATTCCGGCTACGTTGTCAAACTGGCAATGGTGCACGCCATTCCGGAAACTGGGGGGGCGTGATTACTAATGCGGCTATCCGGCTTAATCATGCGTTAGCCACGTTAGTTTCTAAAACAGGCCAAGTGCTACCTGCTTCGCTCAAAGCACCAGCGCCACAAGGTTTAGCGGCCAGTATAATGCAAGCGTTACCAGTGGGCGGCAATGCAGGCGATCCAAATTTGAATAATGACTGGGGCGAAACCCACCTGACTAAAGGTGAGCGATTGTTTGGCTCGAATACTTTAGAAGTGATTGCGTTGGGAGCGGGTAACATTGTTAAGCCAGTTGGCGCGATTCCTGATTCGGCGGAAGCAGTGTGTCATTTACGTATTGTTCCGGGAACCGATTGGGAGAATTTGGTGGCGAATTTACAGGATCATTTTGTATCCCAAGATATGGAGGATATTGAAGTGATTTATGAAGGGGGCTATAACGCGACGCGCCTAGACCCAACTCATCCATGGGTGAGCTTTGTGCAAAACTCGATGCAAGCCTCATTAGAGCAAGAAGTCACTGTCTTACCCAACTTAGGGGGCACGATCCCAAATCATTGTTTTGCCGATGTGTTAGCTTTGCCTACAGTATGGATGCCACACTCTTATCCGTCTTGTAACCAACATGCGCCGGACGAGCACATATTGGTTAGTGTCGCAGAGCAAGGACTGGCCTCTGCAGCCGGTGTTTTTTGGGATTTAGGTGACGCTTGGCCGTGTTAAACTGATTTTTATACCATAGCAAAGGGGCTCCTATAGAGGAGCCCCTTTTTCATGTTGATCAAATGTATCAGTGCAATTTGAAGTCTTTACGAATCGCAAACATAGTAATGATACTGACACTACAGGCGGCTAATAGATAATAGCTTGGCGCGAGTAAATCGCCAGTCGCGCTAATCGACCATACAAGTAATGCAGGCGTAAAGCTGCCAAACACAGTCGTTGCGATGTTATAGCTTAGCGACATACCGGTAGCTCGTACGTGTGTTGGGAACAGTTCCGACATTAATGCTGGTAAGCCGCCAAAGTACATAGCTTTAAGAATACTAAGCCAAAACAGAACACTCGCAAGCATGACCAACGTCGGGCTGGTGGAGAGCAGCGTGAAAGCCGGGTATACGGTTAAGAAGAATAAACTGGAGGCGAATATCATGATACGTGTACGACCAAACTTATCGGACAGTGTGCCGACAAATGGAGTGAGCACCGTCAAGACCGCGTAACTAATTAATGTGCCCCCATAGCCAATCGAGCTGCTCATACCTAAAAACTTGCTCGCATAAGTTGGCATAAAGATAATTGAGTACGTCACAGAAGTGGATAACACCATCGCGCCAATGTTGTACATGATGCTGCGTTTATGTGATTTAAATAACTCAGCCACAGGGACTTTGGGGTCTTCTTCTTTCTCTTCAAATGCGGCGGTTTCTTCAATATGACGGCGAATATATAAGCCAACAGGGCCGATGAGAAGTCCGAAAATAAAGGGAATACGCCACCCCCAACTTTCTAATTGCTGAGTGGTCAGTAGTGCGGTTAACACTAAGCCAAAGCCCGCCCCTAATAGACCACTGACTCCTTGGCTAGCAAACATAAAACTCGATAGGAAGCCTTTACGTTCAGGGTATTGTTCAACCAACATCGCTGTTGCACTGCCAAATTCGCCGCCAGCGGAAAAACCTTGCAGTAAACGGGCTAATAAAATACCGATTGGCGCCAAAATGCCAATACTAGCGTAAGTCGGCATGACGGCAATCAAAAATGTGCCGCCCATCATCAACCAAATCGTCAACAACATCGCTGATTTACGACCTGATTTATCGGCATAACTCCCAATCACTATCGCGCCAATTGGTCGAATAAGGTATGACATTGCAAACGTAAATAAGGCCAGCATGAGTGAGAGCGTGGCATCATCGGTCGGAAAAAAAAGTTTAGAAATGGTGCCAGCAAAAAAAGCGTAAGCGATAAGGTCAAACCACTCAAGCGCGTTACCTATTGAGGAGGCGATGATCAGTTTGTACAGCTTGCGATCTGAAAGCTTCTTGGGGTGGCGCAAAGCCTGCTCGTTAGTTATTACACTATCAGACATAAATTACTCCCTGTAATTACATTGACTAGTCCGTTGATTTTCGATGCTAGGGGGTTTATTGCTTTTATACAATTGTTAATTTATTAATTCATCTTTGCTTTTTTTGCAAAGCAAAGCAGGTATTCGCAGGGTAACGTCAGTGCAATAGATGACAGAGTCTAGAGAATGGAAAAGGCTCCATCTCTAGACTTTTGGCAAGCTTATACTGGTGTGAGTGGTGCTGTCATCGTGCATATAAGCAAGGTTGCATTATTTATCCGGTACGTAATGCCATAATTTCAGCGATATTATAGGGTTTACGATACGGTGCTAACTCTGTTTCTTGGGTATCGATGGCAACAATCGACATTCTATCGGCTAGCTCGTTGCCCTCAATATCGACATGTCCGTTGACGTGATGGAGAGTAATGTGTGTGGCTAATTCCTGATATAGACGATAAGCAGATTGAATAATATCGAGATTTTTTATCTCTCCTCCTGATTTTTTCCAGCCTTTTTTTTCCCAGCCCGGAGCCCATTGAGTAATACAATCAATTGAATATTTAGAATCACAAAAAATAGCCACTGAGTGACCGTGAGTTATTTTGTCTTTCGCCATCAACAAAGCATGATGTAAGCCGCGTAGCTCAGCCGTATTATTGGTGCCAAATTGCTGATAAAGGCCAAACCAAAGTTCACTGAGTTTATTATGCTCATAGACCGCTAAACCAGTGCCTGCTTTACCTGGATTGGGCTCGCACCCACCATCGGAGAAAATTTTGATATCAAAAGGCATGGCTTCAATTTGTGATTGGGTCAACGCCGCGGGTTTGGCTTTTTTGGGTTGTGTTTTTGTTGGAGAATGACGTGTTACGGCATCCGTTTTCCTTCCAAATGCAGCCTCTGCTTCTGCTAATGACGGGAATGCTTTGAATTTTGCCCCAGCAAAGCCGTCAACTTGTTGTTTACATTGCTCCCAAGTGGTGTAAATACCATTCTGACGCCCGCTCCACACAACATAATATTTTTTAGCCAAACTGGTTCCTTTATCACATACATGTTATTTATTGAGGTACTGTTCAGTATCATCAATGATCTTTTTCTGTTGGTCAACTCCCTATCAGAATGGAACACTAGAGATCTTGAGTAGAGTGTCAATGGTGGTTGAACGAAATGATTATTTTAGATTCAATGTGGTTGACCCCCATTTATTGTAGATAGAAGGTAAAGGATTAAAATATGTCGAAAATTGTTTTTATTACCGGTGCGACTTCGGGGTTTGGCCGTGCAGCCGCAACAAAATTTGCCAATGAAGGCTGGGCGTTGGTAATTACCGGGCGGCGTGAAGAGCGACTTAAAACGCTGGCGGATGAATTATCTAAATTGGTGCCAGTACATTACCAAACCATGGATGTGCGTGATAAAAACCAAGTGATTGCTGCGGTAGACGCGTTGCCTGAGGCTTTCAAAAATATCACATGCTTGATTAATAACGCAGGGCTGGCCCTTGCCCCAGAGCCTTCTCAATCTGTCGATTTAGATGATTGGCATACGATGATTGATACCAATGTAAAAGGGTTAGTTAGTGTAACGCATGCATTATTACCGACTTTGATCAAGGTAGGCAACGGTACCTCTATTATTAACGTTGGTTCTATCGCGGGCTCTTGGCCTTATCCGGGAAGTCATGTTTATGGTGCAACTAAAGCGTTTGTAAAACAGTTTAGCTATAACTTACGTTGTGACTTGCAGGGAACAGGCGTGCGAGTGACTGATTTAGCGCCAGGTATTGCAGAAACGGAATTTACACTAGTGAGAACTAAAGGCGATCAAGCCGCGTCTGATGCCTTGTATCAAGGGACTCGTGCTCTAGAAGCCCAAGATATTGCCAATACAATGTTTTATGTGGCCACGCTGCCGGATCATATTAATATCAATCGCATGGAAGTCATGCCAACCGATCAAGCTTGGTCGTCATTTGCCATTCATCGTCAATAAACTCACGCTTAGTGGGCGACTGGGCATGGTTTTCTTCATGCCCAGTATTTGGATAAAGGATTACGCTTTATTTTTTACTTGCCCAGTTCTTACAGCCTGGCTGACTTCTATCGATCACCAAATCTCCTTCTACGGTGAATCGGCTATAGCCTACAAGTAGGGCAAATTGCGAGAAATCGGTTATGTCATGTTTTTTTTAGAATCTTCGGGTTTATGTCAGAAAATGTACATGTTTGATTGTGTTTTAAACGATTATTAAGGTTTGATTGTAAGCGTATCTTTGAGGCGTATGTATTCTTGAATGGCTAGGATATCGGCCATTCCTGCAACGGGCGCGTCTGTAAGCGCATGCCACATGACTTCGTCTGCTTCTTGCGCGCGAATGTTGCCGTGCCAAGTCGTAATCACATAGTAGTGATGAAGTTCCAGCTCTTGAGTCGGGTGATAGAGTGAACAGAGATAATAATAGTGCAAAGGAGCGATGGTGAGCTCTTCTTCCAGTTCACGCAGTAACGCCTGACCTTGAGTTTCTCCGGCTTCGATATGCCCTGCGGGTATCGCGATGGCTCCAGGGTCGATAGTTTTTAGTAATGAACGTTGCTCGAGTAAAACTTGTTCATTATTGACGAGCATAAAAGCGACACATTCATGAATCTCCATTGCCATCATATTTCCTTATTGTGAGTCATTGGATTTAGGTTATAACAGGATAAAGTGGCAAGGTTACGCTTTTAATACTGAGATTTGATGTGTCATTGAAAACCTATTGCGCATAAAAAAGAGAGGCGATTGCCTCTCCAATATGTTTATGCAGCGTGTTGTTCATTATCAGAAGATGGTGATTTGAAAGAAGCTCACTATTTTGCCGTAATCACGGATGTCACCAGTTTACCATGAGAGCGCACCGGGCCATCTTCTTTTGCGCCTAATGTATATTCAAAGACACCCATTTTTTTGCCGCCAGCTTCACTATGCAGCATCAACATCAACATGTCTCCGCTTTCAATTTCTTCGGTTAATATCGCTGAAACATCATAGTTTTCGCCCATTTTTAGTGGCGCGTAACCCACAACAGGGCCTGGTTTCATATTTTTATCGGTACGGTGAACTACAAGCCAACCATTAGTTTCCGATTTAATCATATCAGCAGTAACTGTCCCATGGGAGACATCTTGATCATGACTATATACACCCACATCCATCATGTGGCCTGCTGCCATAGCGATTGACGACGAGCTAATTAATAAGGCACTGAGTGCAAAGCGTTTCGTCCATTTTTTCACAGTATTTTCCACGTTTAAATCCTCATTAGGTAATGATATATAGCAATGAACCAGCCCACGATAGAACACAGCTGGTTGAATGAGTGTATGAATGAATAGACTAAAACGACATTTGTAAGCGTTAACAATCATCACTTACCTAACATTACTTTGCGCAATGAGATGTGGTGTACAAAGATAAAATAATTACTGGTAATTATTATAAAGTGTATTACGAAGCCGATTTGGCATAATCGATTTATTCTCATTGAGAACGGTTCGCGAATGTCATGAGATTGGCTTGGCACAGCTAACACTGTTTATGTTGTACTTGCTTATAAAGTTGATAGCCATTCCTCCCTCGTTCTTTAACCTTATAGAGGGCAGCATCGGCTTGCTTCATCGTGTTATTGAGCGAGGTATCATGTGTTTCTATCGTGCTCATGCCGATACTCACACCGATATGTATGGCTGGATGATTAAAAGTAAAAGGCTGCGCAATCGACTCGACAATACGCTGAGCTAATTCTTCGGCGGTTTCATGCAAGTTATGAGATCCACTTATTACCAAAGCGAATTCATCGCCCCCAAAACGACACACTAAATCATTATCTCTAACCGTATTTTTGAGTCGGTTAGCCACTTCTTTGAGAACTTCATCACCGGCTAAATGGCCATAAGTGTCATTTACCGCTTTAAAATAATCGAGGTCAATAAGCATAAGGATATGATTATCGATATCACGTTGCGTATTTGCTAGTAGTTTATCGGTGTATTCATTAAAGCTTGCGCGATTAGCAAGTCCAGTTAATGAGTCATGATGAGCTGCGTAGTGAATTTTTTCTTTGCTTTTTTCTTGCTCAGTGATGTCTACCGAAGTACATACCCACCCACTATCAGGTAAAGAGCTATAAAGAGCCTCAATAATAGCGCCTGACTGTAATTGAAAACGTTGTAGAAATGATTGATCGTTATCGAATGCGGCGTACATCTCGTCCATCGTTTTATCCGGATTATCGATGGTTTCTTGGCTATTATAGCGATGGCTTAAAAATTCTCGAAATGATTGCCTAATACGAATGTGTGAACTGTTAATTGCATAGATATCACAATGCTGATTATTCCAATATTTAAGTAAACCTCGCATATCATAGACGGCGACGCCTTGAGGGATATGATTCACGATAGCGGAAAGCTCATCATTTTTAGCTTGCATCAAACGTTCACTCTCGCTCATTTTTTGTTCTAAGAGCTTACGCTCAGATACATCTTGGAAAGCCCCAATCAACCGGCATAAAGCCCCATTTTCATAAACGCCATGTCCCGTTGTTTTTACCCACATATGCTTGCCTTGATTATTAATAAAAGGCAGTTCGCTGGACCAGATTTTGTTAGATTCGATGGCTGCATCGACGGTTTTTCGGATAATATCTTGTGCTTCAGGCGCGAAAAAAGCAAAGCCACTATCGAGTGAAGGTTTAAAATTGGTATCGACGCCGATGATGTCGCGAGTTTGGGGAGACCAATATAACGCATTAGTTTCAATATCATATTCCCAGCTGCCAACGCCTGATACCTTGGCAACTTCTTCTGATAACGCTTCTTTGCGCATGAGATAAGCTCTTGCCTGCTCAACTTTTGCACAAGCTAATTGCATTTGTAACCAGTTTAAATTAGCTTGCAGCAAGCTTTCGACGATGTCTTTGAATTGCTTTAAACGATGCTGTTGCTCGTTACTCAATAGGCGGGCAGAGGTATCGAGAATGCATAATGTCCCGATAACCTCATTACCATCAAGTGTAATAGGGCAGCCCGTACAAAATTTTAGTTGATGCTTTTTGATATAAGCATTTTGTTTAAACCGATCATCTTTTGTTGCGTCTTCAACCATGATAAATGAGGCCGAGTCATAGACATAACGACTAAACGAGTAGGGTTTATCAAAGTCTTCTTGTTGTAAGCCAACGGAAGATACAATAATTGAAGTTGCATATTCCTGAGTTTTATCATAAATCGATAATAGGGCAGTGGGACAATGAAACACATCCGAAACTATATTGATTAGGGTATGAAGTGCAGGCAATTGAGCAATTTTTTCTGACTTCAGTTGTTCAAGTGCTTGGTTATAGACTTCTGAATAATCGAATGTTGATGTCATACTTATTAGTACCCCAAAGATAATTACCTTCTAAATATAGCTCTCTTTGTCTTGAGTGAAGCTACTGCGAGGTAATAACTGACTGGGATAGAGAGAAATACTCAAAAATTGGTAGGCGAATGTGCCATAACAAGTATCAATAAACTGAGCAGCGTAAATAGAATAAACACAAAAAAGCCAGCGCGAACGCTGGCTTTGGGGACTAATTAAATCAACTTGTGACTTAGAAATCGTAACTCATGGTTACCCAGTAGTTACGGCCTGGATTGACGTAACCGGATGTTGCACGCGTAGTACTAAAGTAATCACCCGCATATTCGGTTGAACGACCAGAGCCGTACAGTTCTACATCCGTAAAGTCTTTATCAAATAGGTTATTGATCGTACCGGATAGTTTAAGATCTGGCATGATTTGGTAAGAGGCGCCAAGGTTAACCACAGTCCACGCGTGAATATCGCCACGGTCATCAAGGATTTCACGTTGTGTGCTACTTAAGTTACCACGCTTACTGGTATAACGTGGCGTTTTACCGTGGTATTCAGCTTTCAGCCAAGAGTTTAGCTTAGGGCTAACTTGCCAGCGTAACGTCGCGTTGGCCATGTGTTTTGCGGTATGTCCAAAGGCTGCGCCGTCGTTATCACCACCCACTTGTTCGGTATCGGTGTAGGTGTAGTTAACACGCAGAGTCAAATCATCGCTATAAATTGGGAATGAGCTCGCAAACTCAATACCACGCATTTTAGCTTTACCAATGTTCTCATACGTGGTGCTATTGCTATCAATTTCAACCGATGACAGCGCATTTTTATAGTGGCTTACAAAGACGGTGATATTGGCTTTGAAGTTATTGATGTTCTCATAGTAAACACCCGCTTCGTAGTTGGTGCTTTCTTCTGGATCTAAGTCTGGGTTACCATAGCTGTTGACGGTACCACGGTGACCAACACCACTAATACCATCATGAAGATGCGCTAATGATGGTGTTTTGTAACCGGTACTCACACCCCCTTTCATGGTCCAGTCATCATCTAGATTCCAGACGAGATAAGCTCGCGGGCTTACATGACTGCCAAACGCGTCATGGTGCTCGTATCGCGCGCCCACGGTTAAGGCTAGTGGGTCAATGATTTGCCAAGTATCTTCGGCAAATGCGGCATAAGAGTCTTCTTTGAATGTTTCACCGGTTTTCGCAAGTACGATGCCATCTTTCATTTCTGAGTGCCAGTATTGCACACCAAACGTGGCTGAATGCGATGAGCCAAATTCAGTCATCAACTTCGAATTGAAGATAGTGTTATTGTTTTCAAGCTTACGATCATCACCGTAGTCATCGGTGTTTTCAAAACTGTAAGACAGTACACGCCCTTTTGTTTCCGTTGAGGTGTATGAGATGTCTGATTGGAGTGTACCAAAGCTTAATTCAGAACGTTGCCCAAGGATGAATTGGTTTTTATTGTATTCCATTTCATCTCTATAACCGCCACCAGTGGTGCCGAGGTCGCCGAGTTGCTCATCTTTGTTATCAAAGGTTTGGCGAGCTATGCTGGCATCAAAAAACACAGAGTTATCGTCATTGATATTGTAGCTCAGGCGTCCGCCTAGGTTGTAATTATCCGTTTCGGTCGGATAAGGTACTCGCGAAACGCCGGTATCGCTCAGTGATGTCACTGGTGAACCTTCGCGGTGTTTAACCTTACCACGCAAGTTGAGATTCAGTGTATTTTCGATGATAGGGCCAGACGTGTTAAAGCTTAGTGACGATGTATCACCAAACTTATCATTCTCTTGCAGTCCGTAGCCAGCTTCGATATTACCTGCCCACTGTTTTTGGTCTTTTTTGGTGATAATATTGACCACACCGCCCATCGCATCTGAGCCATAAAGTGTCGACATTGGACCGCGAATCACTTCGATATGGTCAATCGCGGCTAGAGGTGGGATAAAGCCATTTCCCATCGAGCCGAAACCATTTGGTGTGGTATCACCACTTGCGTTTTGGCGAATACCATCCACAAGTATTAATGTATCACTGCTGCTCATACCACGAATACTGACGCTGAGGCCGCCAGTTTTACCAGTATTACCGCGTACATCAACGCCTTCAATGCCGCTTAACGCTTCACCGAGGTTAATGTAGTTTTTTTCTGAAAGATCTTGCTGACTGATAACGGATATAGAAGCGGGGGCGTCAGTAATTTTCTTTTCAAAACCAGCGTTAGCAGTAACAACCATGGTTTCATTAGCAGTAACGGAGTCGGCCGCTGAGGCCTGCATTGAAGCCAATCCAGAGACGATCGCCAGCGTAAGAGGGGCGTATTTAAAATTCAAAATCTTAAATCCTTATAGGTGATATTGACATGATGCTGACCATATTACGCTAATAGGAATGATTATCAATGGCATTCTTATTCATGTGTTTAAAATAACAACAGTTCCAACAAACAATGAATAAAGGTTGGCAATTAATCTTTTTGACGGTTTGCTGCTGGGAGTACGTCGACTTTGGCTTTATTTCTCATCGTTATTGTGTTTTTTTGTATTAAATACAATAGCTTATTTTTATAATTTAGATTTTATATCATATTCAAATTATACAGGCTGATTACGTTGGTATGGCGCGAATCAGTTAGTGTCAGGTCTTTATGTTGCATATGTGGGATGATTTGTTTTTATATTGGAACATTTATTGTGGAACTTTTTATAGACGTAGTAGGAATAGCGGCGAGGGCATTGAAATCTATCGGCTATTTACGTTCTATGGCACTATGAGTGGTCACAAAAGCCAATTAATAACAGATGAAGACATAGATTCGTCATTGAACTGAATAGAGGAGGCATTATGAGCCGTATAGGATTTCTTGGTTTAGGCATTATGGGTAAAGCAATGGCGCTAAATCTCGTTAAAGCGGGGTTTGATGTCACAGTTTGGAATCGAGATAGTCATAAGTGCGATGAACTTGTGGAACAAGGCGCACGCGTCGCGGCAACACCGAAAGCGGTCGCCCAAGTCTGCGATATTACCTTTGCAATGGTTGCCGACCCACAAGCAGCGTTGGCGATCTGTCAGGGTGAGAATGGCGTCGCGGCAGGTATTGCTGAGGGACGAGGTTATGTGGATATGTCGACCGTCGATGATACGACCTCACTGGAGATTGCCAATGCCATTACCCATGCAGGGGGACGGTTTTTAGAGGCACCAGTATCAGGTACGAAAAAGCCAGCGGAAGATGGCACTTTAGTGATTCTTGCCGCAGGTGACGAGTCGCTTTATCAGCAAGCCAAACCAGCTTTTGACGTCATGGGAAAAATGGCACCGTATCTCGGGGCTATTGGCCAAGGTGCGAACATGAAGCTCGTTGTGAATATGATCATGGGCGGTATGTTAAATATCTTTAGTGAAGGGATGGCGTTGGGACAAAAGTCAGGGCTAGACGGTCAGGCTATTCTCGATGTATTAGCCGCGGGTGCGATGGCTAACCCAATGTTTACCATTAAAGGGAAAATGTGTTTGGAAGACAATTATGCGACCAGTTTTCCACTCAAGCATATGCAAAAAGATTTACGTTTAGCCGTCGCCTTGGGTGATAAATTGGATCAACCTCTGCCAACGGCGGCTGCGACTAATGAAGCATTCAAACAGGCCAAAAAAGCGGGCTACGCAGATGAAGATATTGCGGCTGTGCATAAAATAAATCGCTGATATTCGTCATTGATGAACCGCGGTCATCAGTGTGGGGTGGTTTGCCAGCGTAAGCTGTACATACGGCACTCTGCTGTTAACGCTCTGATGGCTGGGTTGTGTTCACTGGCGCGATTCATTAATAGATAGATGCCGTGAGATTCAGCCAGATCATCGGCAAGCGGATAAAAAGATAAACCAATTTGCTCGGAGACTTCCGACATCCGCGAGGGCAGTAGCGCGGCATAATTGCCCGCTTTCAAAGCAAAGCTTAAGCCAAAAATGCTCGAGAATTCAGAGTGAATGTGTATTTGCCCATCGAGTTTTGCCATGACTGTGTCGAAGGTGTCTCGCAGGCCAAAGCCTTGAGTCAGTGTCATAAAAGTTTGGGTTTTTAAATAGGATTTGCTTATCGGTAGGTCATGTTGATTCGGTTGAGTACTGGTTTTCGCAACGCTATAGCTTAGTTTGTCATCAAACAGTTTTAGCGCAGTGTGCTGCGTACTTTCTTCCAGACGCTGATCGCCATAAATCATCACCACATCCAGATTAGAGCGCTTCAACTGCTCGATCAAGTCGCAGTTTGAGCCAGTATGAAACTCAAGTTCGACATCTGGGCGGCGCTGTTTATAGGCCGATAATAAGTGAGGGACGAGATCGATCGTCAATGAATTCACCGAGCCGACCCGTAGACGCTTAGGTTCCATCCCTGCGGAGATTTGCGTGTTATCGATGGCACGTGCCAGATCGCTTAGTGCAGGTAAACATTGATCATACAAAATATGTGCAGAGTATAAGGGGACTAAACTCCGACCACGCTTTTCAAACAGAATACATTCCAAATCTTCTTCGAGTGCATGAATGGAGCGATACACCGACAACGAGCTGACATTTAAAGCTTGGGCCACATGATTCATATTTTGATGTTCCATGTAACTTAGGAACACCTCTAAGCGTTTAATCGTGGTAGGTAGACGTCGATTCATAGTGCCTCGGAAGTGTCGATGATGGAAATTAGCCATATTTTCGCACTAACATTTTGAGGTTAGAAAGGTTTTCGCTCTCTAATGAGACCGATATCGTATCCGGCATACTAACTTTACACAATCCTGTGAGCACGCTTCCTGGTTTCATTTCAATCGCTAAGGTAACACCACGTTCTTTGAGCATGGCAACGCTCTCCCACCAATGAACTTGGCGGGCCATATTATGGACAAGATCATCACGAATGCGCTCGGTTGGATAAAGTACCCGTGCGGCATTGGCGCTAACATAGGTAGTTTTTGGGCGCGCAAAAGGAATGGGCTCAAAAGCGTGTGAGAATTGCTCGGCTTGTGTGGCTAATAGCTCGCAGTGCGAAGGGACATTAACATTGAGGCGATGGGCGCTAGTGGCTTGTTTTTGCAGTGCTAATTTACACAAATAATCTAAGGCATCATTACTGCCAGAGACCACCACTTGTGTTTCTGTATTAATATTGGCGATGTAGGTGAGGTAGTTCGCTTGTGCGGCTTCATCGATCAATACGCTGACGGTGGCCACCGGTAAACCGATGATGGCGGCCATGGCATAGCCTTCAGGGTAAGCTTGCGCCATTAGCTCACCGCGGCGGGCCACTAAAGAAAGCCCGTGTTCAAAGTCGATGCAACGAGCACTGATTGCGGCGGGAAACGCGCCAATGGATAAGCCTAGTACATAATCTGGTTCAATCTCTTGTGCGCGCAGTATTTCGGCATAAGCATAGCTGCAAATCGTTAAGGCAACTTGTGTATTACGGTTATTTTCTAATGCGTGTGGCGTATCGAGTGTCAGTACATCTTGTTGTAAGTGGTGACTGGCTTGTTCAATGAGCTGACGTCCGATATCGAACGCCATTAAATCGTGTAGCATCCCAGCTTTTTGTGTACCTTGACCGGGAAAGGTAAATAAAGTCGCCATAATGTGACTCCTTAACAATGAGGTGGTTGCCACGGGTGGTGAGAAATAGTGGGACCCGTGTGGCTTTTGATCATCACACTATCGCTGCTTAGCCATTCGTTCATCGCAAAAGCCCCGTAAGGCGTTTCGATTTGCACGTCAGGGCGCAGCGGTAATGACTGAAGCTGATCCGATATATGACGACACCAAGCCTTATCAAGCGGCTCTGGACATAGCAAACGTAAATCGATGTCGCTGTCGAGGTGTGCTGTCGGGATCCCGGTTGCCAGTTCAAACGCTAAACTGCCATTGATCCCCCAAGAGTGCTGAGCGGCGTGCATGATCTGATCAATCTCATGCAAGGCTTGCCAATGAGGAAGAGGATGGCGCGTATCTTGGGTTTCCCAGCCGCGTTGCTCGGTGAGCGCTTCCGGTGTGAGACTGCGTAGTATGTCATGTGGAGCAATAAAACTGGCGTGACGTTGGCTGCGGTTGGTGCCCCGAATGCCGACCGCAATACGGCCGGATTGTATCGGTGCGCGTCTTACCACGACCGGGCGCTCAATGAGATCGGAGCGGGTAAACCACTCCGGTACGTCTTCAATGTCGCTTAATTGTGAAACCCATAATAAATCGTGAGGCGCGTAGACGCGATCCATAGTGACCTCTTTATAGTAGGAAATACATAAACAGTGGCATAGTCAGTGCGAACAAGATAGTTGAGAGCAACAGCGTACCTTCCGAATCTTCATCTTGAACGCCAAACCCATTACCAAACATGACACCAAAAAAACCAGTGGCCAGCGCGATGAGGAATACGGAGGCGGCGAGCAGCGTTGCCGGTAATCCAAAGGCGATCGCAATGCCGTATGCAATGATCGGTTGTACGAAGTTTTTCAACCCAAATCCAACGAGAACCGCACGGTTGATTTTTAAGCGACGAGCAGAAACAATCAATCCCGTTAAGAAGAGTGCACCACCGCCGGCGGCCGCCGCCAAGGGGCTTAACGCATGAGTAAGCAGTGCTGGCATGGTCGTACCAAAACAAGAAAAAATCGTACCGAGAATTGGCCATAACACGATCGGGTTTTTAAACGCTTTAACCAACAAGGGCACAACCAACGATCCCATCGAGGCGTCTTTATATTCTGGTTTGGTTTCTTTTTCTAGCACCATTAAGGTTAAAGGTGACAGGAAGATGGAACCACAGGCGATAGAAATCGCGACGTTCAACGCAATATCACTGCTAGACGCCCCGTGAATCGTCTCACTGAGAATAGGCACGCCAAGTGCGGCATAGTTAGGCAGTGAAATCGTCAGTGCATAAACGGCGGCTTGCGCTGGTGGTTTGTTAAAGTAACGGCGGGCGATGTAGTAAGTGAATGCCCACAACAGCCACATTGCTAATACCAAAATGGCAATCAAGGGGAGTTTACTCACAAAGCCTGCAATAGGAGTGTGCCATGTGGCGGTAAATAATGCGGTTGGCAGGGCAAAACGCATAACAAAGACGTTGAGAACCGACACGTTTTTGTTATCTGCAATCTTACGATAGCCACAAAAGTAACCGAGCCCAAGGACCAGGAAGATGGGAGCAATGGCGTTTATTATAGCGTGAAACATAAATATGATACCTCGAAATGGCGGTATAACTACATAGCATTATGAAGCGATACCGCGTTAGACAGGAATTACCACTCTTGCGCCATCACTTGGCGTACCTGAAGAGAGGCACTGCGGTTATTGCTATGTAAGCGACCCGATAAATCACGACATGTATCTTGAGCAATATCTTCAAGCGCGTCGGCAAGCGCAGATTCGACCATTTGAATATCATCAAATTGCGGCTGTTCGGCATCGTTAACCGAGACTTTTTTCCATAACAACCCAAGGGTGCTGTAGTTTTGAATATCGTAGGCCATGGGTGGAATGGTCGCGGCGAGTTTTTCTAGCTCCGCGACAGACCTTAAGGTAATACGTGCGGCTGACGCTTTTCCCATCGCATGCACCATACATCCTTCATCATCGAGCGCAATTAAACGGTTGGCTTGATAGCCGTGGGCTAAAAAACCACCCGACATCGCTTTACCAACAATCAAACCAATGACCGGATGACCCGCGTTACGCGCCATCGCATAGGCGTTTGCCGATGCGGCGAGTGCTTGGTGAATACCATAGGCTTCTTCTCGGCGACCATAAGCTTGTGAAGGGACATCAATGACGGCCACAATCGCGGTTTTGCTATCACTGTGTTGATCGTTAGTCACAACATCAGTGATCGCTTTAGCAAGGTTCCAGCCTTCTAAAAGGCCAACTTCTCCTTGACGAGCGCGAGGGAATGGGTTGTTTTCATCAATAACCACGGCGATAAAACGCGCACTATGTTGACCAATTTTTCCATCCGTGACTTTGACCGAAGGGGCGAAGCCCGTGATGTTTTGGCCATGAGTAGTTAAGGCATTAAGCCAAGTTAGACCACGATGACTCATTTGCATTCTCCTTGGGTGAAGTAGTGACGAACCAGTGCAGGGGTAGCTTGCTGCGCGGTATCGATTTGGTTAAACACAGACAAAAATGTCTCGACCTGCTCACAGCGCGCAGAGGCGGGTAAGGGTTGATGAATAATATTCGATATATCTGAGCGAATTTGGTGAGCATCATCGTCTGAAAATACATCGGCAAAGCGAGAAGCGAATCTGGCTTCTCCTCCTGTGAACGACCAAATAAATGGACGGTTGCGTGAGTCGTACTCTTCTATCCCTGCTTCTTGTTCAATAACTTGTGGTCCATTTAGTCCAAGGCGTGCTTCTTGAGTGACAATGACTTTGCTACATAACCCCGCCGCAATGGACATGCCACCGAAGCAACCAACCGCGCCAGCAACCACACCAATGACCGGCACATAATCACGGAGTGCCACAATACCTGCATGAATATCGGCAATGGCCGCGAGGCCTAGATTCGCTTCTTGCAAGCGCACACCGCCTGTTTCTAACAGTAAAATTACTTGAGTTGGGTGGCCTGCTTTGGCGTCTTTGAGCGCAAGCTCCAAAGCCGCGGCCATTTTCGCGCCGGAAATCTCGCCAATGGCACCGCCCTGAAAGGTGCCATCAATGCCGACTACAACGCTCGGTTTACCATCGATAGTTCCCTTGGCGACCACACAGCCATCATCGCTTTGTGGAACAATACCTTGTGGCACAAGCCACGGTGAAAAGGAATGATGTTGATTGCCCATAACTTCACGAAAGGTACCTGCATCCAATAGGAATTTGGCGCGCTCCCGAGGGCCCATTTCTATAAAGGATATGGTGCCAAGCGTGTTCGCGCTCGCGCGAGCAGGGGCGGTGGTGATTTGTTCCAAGGCTTGCACGAGTCGTAAACCAATCACGCCGGGCGTCGCGCCAAAATCATTAATGGTTATTTGCATGGCGGGTACGCCATCGGCGAACTGGCGCTGAAAAATTGCGTCCCATAGTGGTTGACGGTTATCGATCGAGGTGATCAATTCAATGGTAATGGTGTCTTGATCAGTAGGTTCAAGCAGGATTTCTAAATCCCCTGAACCGACGTTGCCGACTCGAACCATTGTGTCTATAGAATGGTGTGCAGCGTAGGAAAATGTGAGTTGTTCCATGGTTGGAACCTCCTAGTTATTTGGATTGTGCTGAGTGTGTTACCCAGTCGACAAATAAGGTGGCAGCCAGTAAATCAGCCGCGCCACCCGGTGATGCGTTTAAAGCGATCATGTCGCGGTCGAGTTGCTGTAAACGTGCCATGCCTTGCGCGCGACTCACCCCGCCTTGGGCGAGAATGTCACGACTGCACTGTTGCAAATGCGTTTGGCCGGCAAGCCCTGCGCGGTGTAACACACAGGTATCAGTTAAATGCGCTGTCAGTGACAGCAAAGCATCTAAGCGAGCATGGGTTTCGCTATGGCCGAGCGCTCGACTATGTTGCAAAGTAGGTAGAGCATGGTGCGTAATCGCGGGAAAACCGAGTTGGGCTTGCTGCTTGGCGCCATTGATTTGGTAGTGGTTGCTTGCGCGCTGTCCCTTACTAAAAGTGGCGGGCGCGTAGCGGTCTTCAATTTGCGCCAACTCGCCAGCGAGCTGGCATATATCCGTGGCGGATTGAAATGGGCTCACCGTCATGGCAGCGGCCGTGCTCAAAAGACCTAATGCCCAAATCGCACCGCGATGAGTATTGACGCCATGCGTCGCTATCATCATGCCAGCTTCCGCCTCACGCCCAATCCGTCCGATGGTTTCACGCAGCCATGGCGACACTTGTTGGCCTTCGCCAGCTGCGGCCATTTCGGTAAAATAAGGCGAGAGGCAGTGTGCTGAGCGCAGCATAAGACCCAAATTTAAGTCATCATGAGAACCGGTATTCTCAGCATCGACCAGTCCAGGTTTCGGTGTTAAACAGGCTTCAGCAATCAAGGCTTCTCTTGCATATTCGCCGAAGTGTTGCGGCACCGGATAACGGGTTAAGTGGCTCTGACTACTTTGCATAAGGATCACCAGCTACGGAATTTAGCCGGTGGCTCGTACAGGCCATCGGACCATTTGACCAGATCGGCGACGCTTTTGGCGGCGAGTAACGAGCGATTAGCATCGCTGCGCTTAATGCCTAAATCTTCCGGCGTTGCCACTTTGCCAGCCTGACGGAAAGCTTTAACTTGTTCTTGAGTCACTCGTTGCCCAAATTCTGATACGCCCGCCACCGAACAAATTAAGGCTTTACGCTCTTCCATGTCTTTTGCCATGTAGAGATAAGCAATGCCTTCTTCGGTCAAAAGGTGAGTGACGTCATCGCCATAAATCATGACTGGTGCTATCGCCATGTTGGCTTTTTTCGCCACGTCAACGGCGTCTAATTGATCAACAAAGGTCGATTTAGAGCCGTCTTGATACGTTTCAACACTTTGGACGACGAGTTTGCGGCCTTTGACGATATCGTGTTGCTTTTCTTCGTCCGTTACCATGTTGAGCCACGCTGCGCTCGCATGTCGGCGGCCACGTGGATCGTGTCCCATATTCGGCGCGCCGCCAAAGCCAGCCAGGCGGCCGTGCGTGACGGTAGAAGAGTTACCTTCGGGATCCATTTGTAAGGTAGAGCCTATGAACATGTCAGCTGCATATTGACCGGCTAATTGACACATGGTGCGATTAGAGCGCATTGAACCATCGGCACCGGTAAAGAAAACATCAGAACGTTCTGAGGCATATTTTTCCATCCCCAGTTCGCCGCCGAAGGAATGAACGGTTTCAACCCAGCCCGATTCAATGGCAGGAATTAACGTTGGATGAGGGTTCAATGTCCAGTGCTTACAAATTTTACCTTTGAGGCCAAGTTGTTCACCGTAAGTTGGCAGCAACAATTCAATGGCGGCGGTATTAAAGCCAATCCCATGGTTTAAAGTTTGTACGCCGTGTTTGGCATAGATACCCTTAATTGCCATCATGGCCATTAATATATGGGTATCTTTAATTAAACGCGGATCTCGGGTAAATAGAGGTTCGATATAGAACGGTTTATCTGCTTGGACTACGAAGTCTACCCAGTCACCAGGGATGTCAACGCGATCTAAATCATCCGTGTTCTCGACGATTTCGTTGACCTGAGCAATGACTAACCCATCTTTGAAGGCCGGCGCTTCTACTAGCCCAGGAGTATCTTCAGTTGAAGCTCCGGTATACAAGTTACCGTGACGGTCAGCTTTAAAACCACATACTAGGGCAATGTTGGGGATAAGGTCGGCATAAAGGCGAGCATAGAGTTCGATGTAAGTATGGATGGCACCAATTTCGAGTAAGCCATCTTCGAGCATTTGTGCCACGCGCACGCTCTGTTGACCAGCAAAAGCAAAGTCGAGCTTTCTCGCGATGCCTTTTTCAAAAATATTCATATGTGATGGCAAGCTCACGCTCGGCATGATCATATGTAGGTCGTGCACGCTCTCTGGATTGACCTGCTCTAACATACGCGCTAAAAAATCGGCTTGTTTTTGGTTATTGCCTTCGAGAACGACACGGTCATTAGGTTTGATCAGTTGCTCCAAGGCCGCGACAATATGTTCTGTTGGGAGAACCTTGCCATCGGCCAAATGAGCAACGCCAGCAATACGTGCCTGCTTTTCGGATCGTTTGGTGGTCCACTGTTTTGTCGACATAAGACACCTTCTTTGTATGAGGGATAAACGCTACGTTGAGTAGCTCCGTATACCCATCATACGACGATGCCAATGTATGAAAATGAACATAAATGAAGGTTATATATACACAAAGTGATAATGTTTTTATTGAACTTATACAGAGGGTTAGTAGTCACAAGGGAGGTTTTGAACGAGCGCGACTAGCAATAATAAGGGATGGACAACATAAGTTGAGCAATAAATGACGATAATCCTTGCAGCAAAACACATCACCCGGTAGGGAAAGGAGTAGTAAAGTCGTAGCTAATTTTGTGAGATAGCTGCCAAAGAATGCCTCAAAGAGCGATAATGTCGATGAGCGACCTGTGTAACTCCGATCATTGACTTCAAGGCATTCTGTTTTAATTTGTTTCCATATCTATGGCAATCAATTAAAGGTGGAACTTAAGCGATACTTTTGACGGTTAAACGGTTTTTATTATCGCGATTGGCAATAACTTGCTGTTGGTCATCAATATCACCGAGGGTTTTCGCCATGCGATCATACAATACAACATTGGCGGTCGCCGCAAGGTTCATACATCCATGAGTTGGTACATAAACAACATGATCGGCTTGGTCGACAATATGTTGTGGCAGTGACCCATCCTCTGGCCCAAACACATAGATGGCGTGTTGTGGGTGAACAAACTCGGGTAAAGCGGTTGCTCCAACAGCGAGCTCGACACAGACGACTTTCACATCTTCGTTTATATTAGCCGTTAGATCGTCACTGTTAATCAACTCAATGCGAGATTTGACTTTTTTGGTATCGGTTTGCAATTTAATTGCCCGATTATAGCGTACGCCGTTATAACGAACTTGTGTGGCATCGTAACACCCTGCTGCCCGCATCACGGCCCCAACATTGGCAGGACTTTTGGGGTTATATAGGCCAATGATGACCGTAGAATTTGTTGTCATTGTTGTTCTTCTTTTGTTCGGTGTTGAAATGGAGCCCTTCGCTGGCTCTCATAGGAGCAGATTATTGATCGAACTGACGCGAAGTGCCACGATTGATTACCAATAGCCACCGAAATGCTCATCATTATATACATATGGTTGTGTGTACAAGGATTGTTCACTGCAGACTATTTATACAAATTAGAGAAGAAACAGTGATAAAGCCCTAACCACAGAACATTACTCACGAAAAGTCGTGTTCTCCTACCCAGTCGTAATGATAATCTCCGCCTCGTTTTTTATCCTCCTTTTGTATTTTTGTGGAAATCTATAATGATTGAAGTTTCTACTCTTGGCGCGTTAGTGGCGCTTGTTATTGCTATTGCTCTTATTTTAAAAAGTGTACCACCCGCTTATGGCATGATCATTGGCGCCCTAATTGGTGGGGTAGTGGGGGGCGTCTCACTGACCGATACCGTCCAGTTAATGATTGGCGGCGCACAAGGTATTGTGACCTCTGTATTGCGTATTTTAGCCGCAGGTGTGTTGGCGGGGGTCTTGATTGAATCGGGCGCCGCCACCTCGATTGCTGAAACCATTGTCAAAAAGACGGGCGAAACGCGTGCGTTATTTGCTTTGGCGCTGGCGACGATGATTTTAACCGCCGTTGGCGTATTCGTTGATGTGTCAGTGATTACGGTTGCGCCGATTGCATTGGCGATTGCGCATCGTGCTCGCTTATCGAAAACGGCGATTTTATTAGCGATGATCGGTGGAGGCAAAGCGGGCAATGTGATGTCACCGAACCCGAACGCCATTGCCGCTGCGGATGCGTTCCATGTGCCATTAACCTCAGTGATGGCGGCAGGGGTGATCCCGGGTTTATGTGGCGTTGTTGTCGCGTACTTAATCGCTAAGCGCTTGATCAATAAAGGTAGCCAAGTTCAGCAACATGAAGTGGTGGCGGTCGACTATTCAACTCTACCTTCGTTCGCGGCCGCTATGGTTGCGCCGCTGGTGGCCATTGCACTTTTAGCACTGCGCCCGATTGCCAACATCAATGTTGACCCCCTCATTGCGTTACCCTTGGGCGGTTTGCTGGGCGCTGTCGTGATGGGGCGATTTAAACAGACGAATCAATTTGCGATATCGGGATTAAGCCGTATGGCGCCTGTTGCCGTAATGTTATTAGGTACAGGGACATTGGCTGGAATTATTGCCAACTCGGGTTTAAAAGACGGGCTGATCGATGTGCTGACAGCGTCAGGTTTACCTTCTTACCTACTTGCGCCTTTCTCTGGTGCTATGATGTCGTTAGCCACAGCATCAACCACCGCAGGAACCGCCGTAGCATCGAATGTATTTAGTCAAACTATTTTGGACTTGGGTGTGCCTGCGTTAGCTGGAGCGGCGATGATTCATTCTGGCGCGACTGTGTTCGATCATATGCCACATGGTAGTTTCTTTCATTCGACTGGTGGCGCAGTGCATATGGATATCCGTGAGCGTTTGAAATTGATCCCATACGAATCTGCGGTGGGTTTGACGATTGCGTTCGTCTCTGTGCTAATTTTTGGTGTGTTTGGACTGTTTGTCTAATTCAGAGGAAATCATATGAAAATTGTAATTGCGCCGGATTCTTATAAAGAAAGCCTGACAGCACTCGGTGTCTCTGAGGCAATTGAATCGGGATTTAAACACATTTTCCCTAGCGCGGATTATGTCAAGTTACCGATGGCCGATGGCGGTGAAGGAACCGTTCAGTCACTGGTTGATGCCACCGGCGGACATATCATTGATTGCACTGTCACCGGGCCACTGGGTCAACCAGTCCAAGCATTTTATGGACTTCTGGGCGATGGTAAAACCGCAGTGATTGAAATGGCCGCAGCGTCTGGTCTGCATCATGTGCCGCCTGAGCAGCGTAATCCCTTATTGACAACGACTTATGGCACTGGGGAGTTAATCACCGCCGTGCTTGATCAAGGGGTACAACATATCATCATTGGTATTGGTGGCAGTGCGACCAATGATGGGGGAGTCGGCATGGCTCAGGCGCTTGGTATCAAAATGCTTGATAATCATGGCCGTGAGCTAGCCTACGGAGGCGGCGCATTACATGGGTTAGCTCGGATTGATAGGTCCGGTCTTGATTCCCGCTTGGCGACGGTTCAGTTGGAAGTGGCGTGTGATGTGGATAATCCATTATGTGGACCGGCCGGCGCGTCTCACGTTTTTGGTCCGCAGAAAGGTGCGGCACCGGAGATGGTGGCCAAACTTGATCATAACTTGGCACATTTAGCCGCGGTGATGCAGGGCGATTTGGGATGCGATGTGAAAGATATTGCGGGTGCAGGCGCTGCCGGTGGGTTAGGCGCTGCATTGCTGGGATTATTGCAAGCGAATCTGCGTCCCGGCATCGACATCGTGATGGATGCGGTGGATTTACGCTCGCAAGTAGCGGATGCCAATTTAGTCATCACCGGGGAAGGGCGTATTGATAGTCAAACTATTTACGGCAAAACCCCTGCTGGTGTGGCACGCGTTGCGAAACAGTATGATTGTCCCGTGATAGGTATTGCCGGCAGTCTTTCGCACGATTGCGGCATCGTGCATGATTATGGCATTGATGCGGTTTTTTCGGTGGTCAATGGCGCGGTCGATTTATCAACGGCATTGCAAGAAGCCAAGCACAATATTGAACTGACCGCATGCAATGTGGCGGCTATCTATCGCTTGAAACCGTAATCTCAGTTACTGCCTACTGTCATTATAGGCAACCAGAAAAATCCCGCGCAATACCGAGTATTGGCGCGGGATTTTTTATTGATGCATGTGCAGTCTAAAATTAACGACGTTTTGCTTCGCGTTTTTGCAGCTCAAATTCAAATTCATCGGGATAAAGTACGATGCCTTCTCCTTCCTGATCAGGAAACACAATGATTGACAGTTCATCGTCTTCTAAGCCTGTCGTCCAGCGGCTTTTCCATTTGGCGACAGAAATCGGCTCTGGCGTAAAGCCTTCCCATTCATCGGTTGCCCATTGCGCCGCATAATCATGGCTTGGCCATACGGGAACGCAATCTTCATCTTCGGCTGAGAGCAGTACGCTGCCGTGTTCGTCGATCAACAACCAAATTTTGTGTTCGGTTGTGGCCGCTTTAAAAAACAGGTTCATCCGTTCCGTGGGATCTTTGGGTAGTTGGTCTAACGCGATTGTTGTGGTCATGCACAGCCCTTGCTTATTCATATAGAAGTCTTGTGAATCAGTATAACGGTAGAATCCCTCATCGAGAAAGCGTTTTGTCGTTAGTGAAATGAAGTGGTGGTGAGAAGAGCGAAGACCGTGCTTGTGGCGCAGTGTCCCGTTAAACTGTGTTATAAGGTCGCATTGAGCTCTATGTTGTTCCTGTTTCCCCCATAATTCTAATGTTAAGATACTTTTATCACTAATATCGTGATGAGCGTAATAAGGAGCTTATGATGTCGCAACACACGCACTTTTATGAACCACAGAATGGGCATGGGCTAGCACACGATCCGTTTAAAGCCATTATAGCCCCTAGACCAATTGGTTGGATCTCATCTCGATCGCGAGAAGGAGTCGACAATCTTGCTCCCTACAGTTTCTTTAATGCATTTGCCAATACGCCCCCAATCATTGGTTTCGCGAGTGTTGGTTGGAAAGACAGCGTACGCAATATCCAAGAAACCGGTGAGTTTTGTTGGAACATGACCACGCGAACATTGGCGGAAAAAATGAACCAAAGCTGCGCGCCTGTGCCGCCCGATGTTTCTGAATTTGAACACAGCGGGTTAACGGCCGTGGAGTCGAAGTTAGTCAACGTGGCGCGTGTTGCAGAAGCGCCCGTATCTTTTGAATGTAAACTGACCCAGTTGATCCAGTTGCAAAATGCCAGCGAGGATGCGCTCGATAACTGGTTAGTCCTTGGTGAAGTCGTGGGCGTGCACATCAATAATACGTATCTCAAAGACGGTGTTTTTCAGACGGTGCAAGCCCAGCCAGTCATGCGAGCCGGTGGCCCATCAACCTATTTTGGCATCAGTGAGTTGACTGAGTTTGACCTGTTCCGTCCTCAGTATCCTCTTGATTAAAAAATCCGTATACTAAGTGTTAAGACAAGGAAGCGGGCTTTCATGTAAGTGAAAGCCCGTTGTCTTAATACAGTGATACATTAAGGATATTAAAAATAAAAATGATGAAAAACGAGTCGACTCGTATCCAATAAGAGGAGTGTCAGATGCTGCGATTTTTTAGAATCGAGCAGGGCGTGATTACCGCAATGCCAACCGATGAACATAGCGATTTACGCGAATGCGTGGCTCAAGCCGAGTGGATTGATGCTCATGATCCCACCGATGAAGAACGCTATTTAATTAGCTCGTTGTGGAGTATGGAACTGCCTGAGTCGAATGATGTGGAAGAGATAGAAACCTCGGCACGTTGTTTCATTGACCAATCTGGCATTCATGTTCACTCGTTGTTTTTATCGCCTTCAGAAGGTCGCCATAATTCGGTTACTGTGGCCTGTATTTTACAAAAACAGCGTTTGATCACGATTCGTGATGGCGATGTGGCCGATTTCCGTCTGTTACGTTTGCGTGCGCGCCGCGGGCAGATTTACTGTAATGACGTGGATAGCTTGCTGGTCACTTTGTTTGAGCAAAAAGTCGAAAACCATGCCGATATTTTAGAAGACATTCATCGTCAGTTAGAAAAAGTCAGCCATGATGTATTAGAAAACGACGACGCTGATCTAGAAGATAGCATTAGTCAGCTCGCGCGTTTAGAAGACAGTAATGGTAAAATTCGCCTTTGTTTGATGGATACACAGCGTACGATTTCGTTTTTGCTACGCAATCTTAAATCGCGTAATGAGCACCGTGAAACCTTTACTGAAGTGGGGCATGATATTGAAGCCTTGATGTCTCACACTACATTTTTGTTTGATAAAATCAATTTCCTAATGGATTCAACACAAGGCTTTATTAACATCGAACAAAACCAAATCATTAAAATCTTTTCCATTGCTTCGGTGGTGTTTTTACCCCCAACGGTCATTGCGAGTATTTACGGCATGAACTTTCGCTTTATGCCCGAGCTTGCGTGGAGCGGCGGTTATCCCTTCGCCCTTGGTTTGATGCTCGCCTCTGGCTTTGCCCCATATTGGTACTTCAAACGCAAAGGCTGGTTGTAACCTTAAAGTTTTGTTAAAGCGCGACGTCGAAAACGTCGCGCTTTTTTATGATTGCCGAGCTATATAAACATCGGTCACTGTGCTTTTAGACTTCCGCGGTTTGCTCGTGTGTCGCGGGGTTATATAGACTGGCCGCGATAAATACGATGCTGTTGGCGATGAGTCCGACAAATCCGCCATTCCAATCAAATGGGCTATGCCCGAATAATTGAAAATATAACGTTAGCACCGAGCCAATAATCAACCCTGTGACCGCGGCGGGCGTGGTGGCTTTTTTCCACCATAACGCGCCAACCAGCATCGGAAAGAGCTGAACGATTATCCCATAAGCGGCTAAGAGTAGCGCAGCTAATGTGGGTATTTTTGCCATGGCGAGCGCGTAAGCCAAGAGCGATACCACAATCACACCAAGGCGTGTGAGCAGTAGCATCTGTTTCTCATTCATGTTTTTAAACATCGGCATTGGGTAGAGAATATCCCGTGAGAAAATCGATGCACTGGTATGCGCTAAGTTCGAGGCGGTGGACATCGCAGCCGCTAACGCGCCGGAGAGCACAATACCAATCACCCAATCGGAAAATCCGACTCGGTTGACCACTAATTCCAATAAGACATCATCTGCTTTGGCAAGTGGTTCACCTTGGAAGACTAATACGCCAGTAAAGCCAATAAAAATCAGTGGGAGCATGATAAGTCCGTATAGCGGGTAGAACACAAATACCCGTTTTAACGTTTTGCCACTCTCCGCCGTGTAGAATTTCATAAAGATATGCGGCCACATAACGATACCAAGCGAGCTGACTAAAATGGCGGTGGTGTACGCACCCCAACCCATTCCTGTCGCACCGGGCATGGTCAGATACTCGGGGGCTTTTTCTTTAATCTGCGCAAACATCTCACCAACACCACCAAAAAAATGCTCTGGGGTGGCTAAACCGAGATACCATGCAATGCACACCATCATGACGCCTTGTAGCAAGTTGGTCCAACCGATGCCGCTAAGTCCACTGACAAATACATAAATCGCGACAACCGTAGTTGCAATAAGTGCGCCGAGCCAAAACGGTACGGCACCGCCCGTGGCACTGTGAAAGAGCATCCCTGCGCCAGCAATTTGTACTGTCAGATAAGGGATCATGGCTGCCAAACTAATAATGCCAATAAACACCCCTAAGAGTTTATTAGGATAGCGCGCCGTGAAAAACTCGGCTTGGGTCAGCAAGCCTTTTTTACGTCCGGAATTGGCGATTTTGGGGCCCATTAGCCACCAAACCACGACTCCTAGCGTTAGGTAGGCAACAATATATAACACTGGCATGCCTTTACTGTAGGCCCAGCCTGGCGTGCCTAAAAACGCGGAGGCAGAGAAACATTCCGCACCAAAAATAAAAAACAACACGATAAAACCGACACTGCGGCCACCGGCGACGTAATTTTCTAAGGTCGATTTTTGCCCGCGTTTTGCCGAAAGCCCGACACATAGAATAACGATGAGATAAACAACGGTGATCCCAGTGATAACGAGAGAAGAGCTGCTCATGCTTGATCCTCCTCATCGTTTTCGATCTGGTAGCAAATAATTAGTCCGACAAAGGTGACTAATAGCCAAGCAAAATACCAGAAGAGGTAAAAAGGCAAGCCAATGATCATCGGTTCAATGTGGTTAGCGAGTGTTGCGCCTGGCCAAATCATCGCCATAGCGCAAATTAAAAAGTACACCATCATTGCTGGGTGCATCGGGTATTTACGGTTCTTCATGGGTCCCTCCATTAAATGAACTGTTTTAAGGTTTAATGTGCGCCTTACTGGCGCGTTAGATTAACGTTTGAGCGCGTTCAATGCGGTCATCGTTAGGAGTTTGGCGCCAGTTGGAATAACGGCATCGTTAAAATCAAAATGTGGGCTGTGCAACGGTTCGTCATCGTCATGACGCGCACTGCCCAAGAAGATATACGCGCCAGGGACTTCATTGAGCATGAAAGAAAAATCTTCACCACCGAAAGTGGGCGGTGTGTCGGTATCCAAAGTACCGGGTTCAAAATGCGCTTCAATGGTGTCACGCACAAACTGAGCACAGGCTGGTGTATTGATCGTGGCTGGAATAATACGTTCGTAGTCGACGCTGATCTCTGCACCATAGGTTGCCGCTACTCCAGCACAGATGCGTTTGATCGCCGCTTCCATTTGATCTTGTATTTCTGGTTTAAATGTTCTGACGGTACCGATGATTTCAGCGGTATCAGGTATCACATTAAAGGCATTCATATCACCCGATTGGATAGCGCATAAGCTAAGCACCGCTTGATCTAGAGGGGCAATTTCACGGCCTATGATGGTGTGCAGCGTGGTAATTAAGTCCGCACTAATGCGCAGTGGATCGATGGTGAGATGTGGTGTTGCGCCGCCGTGCCCACCTAATCCTCGAATGGAAATCGAAAGGCGATCACCCGCCGCCATGGCTGGGCCATCGAGGACAGCGATTTTGCCCGCCGCCAGATAGGGCCAATTGTGTAAACCGTAGATTTCATCCATAGGAAAGCGTGTAAATAAACCATCTTTGACCATCTGGTCACCGCCGCCACGACCTTCTTCTGCAGGTTGGAAAATTAAATAAATCGTGCCCGCAAAGTCACGATGTTTGGCTAAGTATTGAGCGACGCCGACTAAAATGGTGGTGTGTCCATCATGGCCACAGGCGTGCATGCAGCCATCAACTTGGGAAGAATAAGCGTGCTGATTTTTTTCTTGCAGGGGCAGAGCATCCATATCGGCACGTAAGCCGATACGACGACCATTATCGGGGAGGTTGCCAGTGACAGTGGCAACAATACCAGTTTGACCAATGTTATCGACAAACGGAATATCTAATTGAGTCAGCAGGCTTTTGACGCGCTGTGCCGTTTGGAACTCTTCAAAACCAAGTTCAGGGTGTTGGTGGATCTCGCGGCGTAATGCGGTCAATGAGGCGTGCTGTGTGGTAAAAAATGTGTCCATACTGACATCCTTGTAGTGCGGTTATTTTTTCTAACATAATCCGGGGCGGTATTATGTGGCAGATTTGAGTGTTACATTCTCGAGGTTATAAGGAAAATATCAAATAGGTGTAGAACCTATACCGTTTGGGCATGGATGAAGAGAAAGATTATGGAAATTCGTCAAATTCGTTACTTTATTGCCGTGGCGCACGAATTGTCGTTATCGGCCGCGTCGCGCAAGATTCATATTGCTCAACCCGCATTAACCCGGCAGATTCAAGCATTGGAATACTCGGTGGGAGTGGAGTTATTGACACGTACCGCACGAGGGGTGGCGTTGACTAACGCAGGGAAAGTATTTTTACGCGAGACAGAAAGGCTGTTAGTGGATTTAGAAGAAGCCAAAAATAAAGCCGTGTTGACTGATCAAGGCATGATCGGTGAGTTGCGTGTCGGTACCACGATTATGCTGTTATGGGTTGCTGAGCTGAGTGTGTTGCTAAAAGCGTTTCGAGAGCGCTATCCCAAGGTCATGTTAAAATTAAATACCATGTTATCTGGCCCGCAAATGGATGCACTTCGTGATGATACGATTGATATGGGGGTAGTGATTTTCCCCCCAGACGATCCGCAATTTGAACGTTTAACTTTATATCGTGATCATCTGGTTTTTGTGGTGCCTGATAGTTCTCCTATTCTGGCCCATCCCCCGCGCTTACTGCGTGATTTATGTCACTATGATTTTGTGTGGTTTGATCAAGAGAATAGCCCGAATTATCACGAGCAATTAGGGAAATATTTCTATCAGCATGGCTTTCATCCCAATATCGTTGAAACAGGGAATGACAGCATGACAATGCTGGCGATTGTCGCCTCTGGGGTTGGGTGCACCATCGTGCCACGCTCGACGGTATCAGAATCTATGGCAGGGGTGCGCATATTAGAACTCGATGACCTGCAAGCGCTTCCTCTAGATTTACAGTTAGTGTGGAAAAAAGGCACACAAAACCCCATGCTCGATAATATGATTCAACTTGCGAAACATTTACAGCTCGGGCAATCTTAGGCGTCAAAAAATAATAACCTATTGTCTATTAACATAATAAAGGAATTACTATGTTGTATTCTCGCGCGCCTATCGTGCAAGTGGCCACCCGTTTAAGCTTACTATCTGTGGCTATTGCGCCTGTCGCTCATGCGGCTAACGTACCGGATGATGTTACTTTAGCCGCACAACAACAGTTAGTGCGTGGCAACTACGATGAACCACCAAGTGTCGACCCTGCTTATTCATCAACCGGCTCCAGTTCAAGTGTGGTGCAAGACATGTTTGAAGGGTTAGTGACGCAAGATGCGCAAGGTAATCCGATTCCAGCACTGGCCACAAGTTGGGATGTGAATCAGGACGGCACACGTTATGTGTTTCATTTAAGGAAAGATATTCACTGGTCAAACGGTCAGCCTATTGTTGCCAGCGATTTTGTGTATGCCTATCAACGTTTGGTCGCTCCAAAAACTGCAGCACCATATGCTTGGTATTACGCCGCGGCCCATGTGAAAAATGCTCAAGCTATTATCGATGGTAAAAAACCTGCTGCTCAATTGGGAGTAAAAGCCTTAGATGATAAGACGCTTGCGATTACGTTAGATCAGCCTTTACCATACTTTATTTCGATGCTTGTACATGAGTCGTTTTTTCCAGTGCCAAAAGCCGTTGTAAAACAATATGGTGATAAATGGACGACACCAAAACATATCGTAACCAGCTCTGCTTTTACACTTACGCAGCATATTGTCAATGAACGTATTGTGGTCAAGCGCAACCCCTATTATTGGAATAATAAGAAGACAGTATTAAATCGCGTTACCTATTTAGCGCTCTCCGATACGAACGCTGAATATAATCGTTTCAAGACGGGTGAGATTAGCATTACCGGACATGTACCGACAGAAAGTATTGATAAAATTCGGAAAAATGCACCGAAAACACTTATCATTTCGCCCAAAATTGCCGAGTATTATTACAGCTTTAATACCACTAAAGCGCCATTTAATGATGCAAAAGTACGTAAAGCGTTTAGCTACGCCATTAACCGACAGGTGATTGCCCAAGGTATTTTACACCTTGATTATATTCCAGCCTATAGTTTTGTCCCGCCAGCTACCGCAGGATACCGCCTACCGACGTTGGAATGGAGCCAGCTAACACAAGCCGAGCGTATTAAAAAAGCGCAAGCATGGCTGAAAGAAGCCGGTTACGATAAACAGCATCCTTTAACTGTGACGTTTGATTATCCAACGGATAATAAAGTGCGTAAAATCGCGATAGCGGTTGCCTCAATGTTGCAAAAAAACTTAGGTGTGAAAGTCAACTTACGTAATCAAGACATCAAAACCTTCTTACAAAAAGTGCATCAACACGACCTTTCTATGGCAAGTTTTCAATGGGGTGGGGATTACAACGAGGCGTCTACGTTTTTAGATCTCTTCTCGACGCAAGGATATAACCCTGGACAGTGGAGTAATGCAAAATATGACGCATTCATGGAACAAGCTAAACACAGTTTGAATGCTAAAACCCGTTTGTCACTGTACCACCAAGCGGAGCAAATTCTTGCCAAAGAAATGCCTGTGATGCCGATTTATTTTGAAACAAAAGCGGTACTTAAACAAACTAATGTGGGTGGGTATACGACCGAAAATCCGAGCCATATTCGTTATTCTCGGGATATGTATATCACCAAACCTTAGTGACCAATAATAAAGCCAGCGTGATGCTGGCTTTATTATTAAGGTGGCCATATTTGTGGTTGAGGTTAGCGAGATTAGGTGGTTGATGTCACTTGGCTAAGCACCCAACGAATGAAGGTATCGCTGCCTTTGCGGTTTGCGTTGTCACTATAGGCGAGAAAAAAAGCATTGTTATGGCATTCAATCGGTGGTGTTAGAGCGATCAGTTGTCCTTCGTCGAGCAGGCTTTGTACATGCCAATCCCAAGCTAAGGCAATACCGGCATCATTTAGCGCCGCTTGAATAATCGAAATTTGATCGTCCATTAGCATGATGTTGGCCGGGTTTTGATATTCAATGCCGGCGTGATAAGCCCAAGATGTCCAATCTTCCCAAAACTCCAAAGCTTTTCTTAATCCTAATAAGGGTTGCTGCCATAAGGTATTGAGATCTTGACACTCTGGACGTTTCTCTAAAAAGCTTGGGCTGCACACCAATAACATACGTTCTTTAAATAAGAGATAATGATTTTGATGAACGGCTTCTATAGGCGCGTAGTAGAACGAAATATCAGATGTTGATAATGGCTGCTCATGGATTTGACTGTCATTATTGATGGCAATATTGATCACAATATCATCATGGCTTGAGCGGAAATCATCCAAGCGAGGTAATAGCCAGAAATGAGAAAAACAGCCTCCCACTTCTAACTGTAATGACGTCGGACGTTGCTTATTTTGTTGTTGGTGGCCGGCGTCAGATAAAATGGTCAATGCGTGTGACACTTGTTCTAAGTATTCATAACCAGCTGTGGTCAGCTCTAATCCTTGTTGTTTTCTTTCAAACAAGCGCGTGTTCAAAAAACTTTCTAACTGTTTGATTTGCTTGGCAACAGCTGTTGGTGTGACACAGCGCTCTTCAGCAGCGCGAGTGAAGGTGCCTAACCGTGCTGACGCTTCAAAAAGTATTAACCCACTTAATGATGGAATGGTTCTATTGAGTATTGGCATGCTCTTCCTTGAACTTTTAGTTCAAGGGATACTAACAAAATAGAATTTTACTTACAAACCTTGCTCCCTAATATAGAACGCATCTTTTCTATTAAAGGGACCCTTATGATGAATGATATCGTCGAAATCCATCACGCAATGCTACCGTTGCCAGATGGCACACAGCTCGCGTATCGGGCTTGGATGCCTAAGGACGCATCAAGTGAACCCGTCCCCGCTATTTTAGAATTCTTACCCTATCGTAAAAATGATGGCACGATTGTACGTGATGAAATTACCATGCCAGAAACGGCAGCACATGGTTATGCGTGTATTCGTGTTGATTTACGTGGCTGTGGTGAATCAGATGGTCATATGAGTGACGAATATACCGCGCAAGAGCTGCAAGATGGCCAAGACGTTCTTGCATGGATTGCCACACAACCTTGGTGTGATGGCAATGTGGGAATGGTCGGCATATCTTGGGGAGGGTTTAACTCCCTACAAATTGCAGCATTAAACCCGCCAGAACTTAAAGCGATTATTACCCAATGTTCTACGGATGACCGGTACCGTGATGATGTGCACTACATGGGAGGATGCCTACTCAATGACAACTTAGACTGGGCCTCTTTTTTTTGGGCATATGCGCAGGGCAGAGCACCCGATAAAGCATTAGTGGGAGAGAATTGGAAGGACCAATGGCTTGAGCGCCTCGAACGCATGCCATTATTGGCGAAACCGTGGTTGACCGAACAACTGCGCAACGAGTATTGGCAACACGCTTCAGTGTGCGAAGACTACTCAGCGATCAAAGTCCCAGTGTATGCCATGAGTGGGTGGGCCGATAACTATCGCGATACCGTATTTAGTCTATTGAAAAACTTATCTGTGCCTTGTCGAGGGCTCGTTGGGCCATGGGCACATAAGTACCCGAACATTGCTTATCCTAATCCTAAAATGGACTACGTAAAAGAATCGGTACGCTGGTGGGATCGTTGGTTAAAAGGGATTGAAAATGGTCTCGAAGATGAACCGGCCTTAAGTTATTACTTGCAAGACAGCGTGCGTGCGCAAACCGATTATGCACACCGTCCTGGTCAGTGGATCAGTGAGCCCTGTTGGCCTTCTCCAAATACCTGTTCTCAGCGTTATTTCTTGAATGAAAAGCAGTTGTCTGCAACGGCCAACCCGGCTGCGCCACTATTGTCGGTGAGTTCGCCTCAGACTACGGGGCTCAATGGCGGGCGATTATGTGTGGGAATTCGTCAAGATATGGAGCAGCCAGCAGATCAACGCGCCGATGATGCAGGCTCGCTAACATTCGATACGTTACCGTTAACTGAAGATCTCGCATTAGCCGGTCAGGTGGTCGCGACGCTGTCACTTCGCAGTGATAAGCCGACCGCGCAAGTGGCTGTACGAGTATGCGATGTTCATCCTGATGGCTCATCGACACGTATTAGTGTCGGGGTGCTCAATCTTAACCATAGTGATAATCACGCCACATTTACTCAACTTGACCCAGATACTTGGTATTCCGTCGAGGTGGCGCTCAAGCATGTTGCTTATAAAGTGCCGCAAGGTCATCGGTTGCGTATTTCCATATCGACGGCTTATTGGCCTTTAATCTGGCCATCGGCTGATCACGCGACACTGACGCTTAACCCAGCTAAAAGCATGATTGAAGTCCCTTACCGAGAGACATGGGAAACAGAATTTGAACCGCCCGTCTATGACAAACCAGTGAGCTATGACGGTGAAAGTTTACGTGCTTATGATAGCCAACGCATGGTCCACCATGATTATAAAACCGGGCTGGTCTGTTTAGAAACTCGTGATGATTTTGGACGACAACATTTTAACTCTTGTCAGACTGAGATTGATATGCGGATGAAGCAGTTTCAAACCATTCACCCTGACGATCCTTTGAGTGCAGAATCAGAACTGTTCTATGAACTTGATATGGGACGTGACGGCTGGTGGACAGGACTCACGGCTCATTATCATATGCACTGTGATTATGATTACTTCTACATCACGGCGCGGTGGCAAGCATTGGAAGGCGAGCAGGTTATTTTTGAAAAAGAGTTCAAGGAGACCATTGAACGAACGGGTGTTTAATTAAATAAAGGAATATTGATATGTTTAAAACGATTCGACCGCTAGTTTTTTTCCCGACTTTTCTGATTTTGATTAGCGCTTTAGTGTTTAGTTTGGTTGATCTAAAACTGTTTTTACATGCGATGAGCGTTGCTAATAGCTTTGTTCTTACGCACTTTTCTTGGTTGTTTAGTCTCGGCAGTTTTTATTTGCTAGGTCTTGTATGTGTGACCTATGGCTCGAAACTCGGCAAGGTTAAGATTGGCGGAGAGCAGGCTACCCCGCGGGTTAATAAAGTTCGCTGGTTTATGATTGTGTTGTGTACGACCTTGGCTGTCGGGGTATTATTTTGGACTACAGCGGAGCCTCTCTATCATTTACATACCCCACCAGAGAGCTTACACATCCAGCCAAATAGTCCAGATGCCGTACTGTTTTCTTTTGCGGCGATGTTTTTGCACTGGGGCCCGACACCTTATGCCATCTATGCGATACCAGCACTGATTTTTGCCCTGGCTTTTTATAACTTAAAAATGCCTTATTCGATCAGTAGTTCGTTAAAGCCGGTATTTGGTCGTTGGGTTACGGGTAAAAAGGGCGATGTTATTGATGCTCTGGCGTTATATTCACTCGTTGTCGGCATGGCGTCCTCATTAGGGACTGGCGCGCTGACTTTGGTTGGGGGAATTAGTCAATTTATTCCTATGGAGAGAACACCGTTGACGCTTGGACTGGTGATTTTGGCCATTGTGGCGGTGTTTGTATTCTCTGCCACACGCGGATTAATTAAAGGGATTGCGCGTCTATCGATGGTCAACTTTTGGTTGCTGCTTGTATTGCTAGTGTTTGTCTTAGTCGTAGGGCCGACCCAATATATTCTTGGCATTGGTGTTGAAGGATTGGGTGCGTATTTAGAGAATTTCTTGCGGTTAAGTTTGTTTACGGGGCAAGCGGCGGCGGATCCTTGGCCGCAGTCATGGAGCGTATTCTATTGGGCTGTTTGGTTTGCATGGGCGCCGATTACAGCCATGTTCTTAGGTAAAATAGCGCGCGGCTATACCGTAAGAGAGTTTATCTTAATGAATGTGGTTTATCCGAGTGCTTTCATTCTATTTTGGATCTCAGTTTTTGCTGGAACTGCAATCTATATGGACCAAACGACTCAAGGTGGGTTGTACGCGATTCTGAATGCGAGTGGTATTGAGCAATTGCTGTATCATATTTTTGGTGAGTTACCTTTCGGGTTGTTAACCTCTTTTATTTTAGTATTTATTGCTTTTGTTTCTTATGTAACGGCTGCTGACTCGAGTACGGATGCGATTGGTGATCTATGTATGAAAGATTTTAATGCTGATTCTCTAGAGAGTAATGGAGTGGGAATTAAAGTGCTGTGGGGTTGTATTATCGGTTTAGTGGCCTGGGTTATGGTCAGTACCGTGGGAATACAAGGTGTGAAATCACTCTCTAACTTAGGTGGTTTACCCGCAACCCTCATCATTTTATGTTGTACGGCAACATTGGTGAAATGGATCAAACAGCCAAGTTTACTAGTGATGAAGCCGCTGACAGGAGAAGAGAAATCGTGAGAGTTATATGATGAATAAACCATAACGTATCACGCTATTGTCTGATGCATATTCATGACCAAGCGTCATGAGTTCATTAATGATGAGGTATTATTCGTCTTATTGACGTTGTATAAAGCGTTGCTGAGCGGTTGTTCAGCAACGCTTTTTATTGAGTTATATTTGGATTTTAGTGATAGTCGCGCCGTGCTTTTGTGGTTAATAAATCATCACATCTGTATTTACTTTGATTATCAAGTAATCTAGAGTTGTATATTATTTGATAATCAAAGTATTTAACGATGAAGATACCTGACTGTAAAAAATTAGAGACGTTTTCATATTTTGACGCCGAGAACGAAAAAAAGACGCGGTATGTATTGGCGTTGACCTTTGTCACTATGGTGCTAGAGATTGGCGCGGGGAGCATTTATGGTTCCATGGCATTACTCGCCGATGGTTGGCATATGGGGATTCATGCCGCCGCTTTTTGTATTACCTTATTTACTTACCGTTATGCGCGTAAGCACAAAAACAGTGGCGAGTATTCTTACGGTACGGGAAAAGTTGGCGTTTTGGGTGGTTACACCAGTGCCCTCATTTTAGGTATTGTGGCATTGGGGATGGCCTTAGAATCTGTCGATCGTTTTGTAAATCCGGTCGCGATTGAGTTCAATGAAGCCATTACAGTGGCGGTCATCGGCTTGATAGTCAATGCTCTGAGTATGGTATTGCTGCAAGACCATAGTCACCATCACCATGGTCATGAACATCATGAACATCATGAACACGATGAGCATAACAATCATCAACCTCATCAACATGGTCATCACGATCATAATTTAAAAGCGGCGTATATCCACGTGCTTACCGATGCACTCACGTCCGTATTAGCGATTGGCGCATTAATCATGGGTAAATACGTAGGGTGGATTTGGCTTGACCCTATGATGGGAGTGATCGGGAGTATTGTGATTAGTAAATGGGCGTGGGGATTAATGAAGCAAACCGCACCTGTACTCCTCGATAAAGCGATTGACCCTCAATACGAAATGAAATTAGTCGCCAAGTTAGAAGCCGAAGAGGTCACAATTCAAGACATGCATATCTGGAAAGTGAGTGCGGATCATTTCTGTGCGACCCTAACTTTACACGATGCGCAAGCTCGCACGCCAGCGTACTTTAAGCAATGTTTACAAGAGTTTGATACAATCGAACACCTTGTGATAGAAGTGAATCCTAATTAGGAGATGAGCATGTCATCGATGGCCGCATTAAGTCATGTATTAACCGAGTTCTACGATAAAATGGCCTCATGGGAAGCCTCAGTGGTCCGCGAATCTGACTATTCGTTAGCACAAATTCATACATTAGAAGCGCTGGGTAATCACGGCGCGATGAAAATGAAAGAGTTAGCGCATCATTTAGGTATCACCACTGGCACGTTGACCGTGCAAGTCGATAAGCTGGTAAAATTGGGGCTGTTGACTCGCCAATATAGTGAGCATGACCGCCGGTCTATTGTGGTCGACCTCACTGAGCCTGGACGGGAGATTCATCGCCATCATAACGGTTTGCATTTGTCATTGACGGAAGAGTTGACCAAAGGATGGAGTGATGAAGAGCGTCAGCATTTAATGGCGTTGCTGCATCGCGTCAATCGGGAGTTTTAACTCATTAAGCCTTTTCACTGTTCGCTTTCATTGGTGGTTTGATGATGAATAAGACGTGCCCCGTTTTTATGCACTCCCTTACTATCGTTTGGGTTGTAGAGGGCACAGTGATCCAGTGATAAGCAACCGCAGTTAATACAACTGCCCAGTTGGTTCTGCATCATTTTTAAACTGATAATCCGCTCTTCAAGTAACGCATGCCAAGATTGACTTAGCGCCTGCCACTGCTCAGTGGTCGGGGCTTGGTTTTTTGGCAATATCTCTAACGCCTCGACGATCTCTTGTAAGGTTAATCCGACTTGCTGAGCGGCTTTGATCACCGCGATTCTGCGTAATATCGTGCGCTGATAGCGCCGCTGGTTGCCCGCGTTGCGGGTGCTGAGAATTAATCCTTTTTCTTCATAAAAGTGCAGTGTCGCGACACTGACACCGGCGCGTTTCGCGACTTCTCCTACGCTCATGTCCATTGATTTTTTTCCTTAAAAACGCTTGACCTCAAGTTAACTTGAGGAATTATCTTAGCACAAACATCGCGCATAACAGTACCGATAACTGCTAATACGTCTGTTGTATAAATCAGGCTGTTGATTATCCTCATCACAAGGAAGCGAGTAATGCTAAATTATCATGACTATATTGAGCCACTACTAAAAAAAACTTATCAAGAGCCTCAGGTATTGGCATCAAATTCCAATAAGCGTGGCGTGCTGTATGCACTTCTCTCGAATTATCACAGTTGGCGTAGGCGTCGTCTGCCACAACCGGGCTCAAAGCATCCGCAAGATATGTTTATCGCGGTGTATGAATTTACGGTAGTTGACGGTAAGCAAACGGATTTTCGCCGTGCTTGGCAAGTCGTGACCGAAGGAATTTACCAGCAATGTGGCAGTTATGGTTCGCGTTTACATAGGACGGAAAACCCGACTGTATTTATCGGTTATGCGCAGTGGCCGAGCCAAGAGGCATGGGCCGCTAATCGAGCGCTCAAAGGGGCAAAATATCAACGCGCTCGTGAGCAAATGCAAGCTTGGTTAGTGTCATCCTCGACTCGTTATTGTCTGACAGTGTGCGATGATCATTTAGCTTGAAATTATGGAGTTAACCATATGTATTGGTATTTTTCAGTGAGTGCTCATCGTATCGAGTGAATGTGCACCCGCGAACGTTGTGGGCGTCAGTAATGGCGTCTGAGATGTCAGACGGTGATACATCGCCTCACGACGTAGCTCAAGTACTTCGGCAATGAACGTATCTTGAGCGCGTAGACCAAAATGCATGGCGTAATTTTTGATTTTCGCCACTTCGTCTGCGCTGAGTTTATAAACTTCTTGTTTTAAACGTGCTTCGGCTTCTTTTTTAATCAACCCTTGCTGTTGCAGCAATTTAATGATTGCTTTATCGACGTTGTTAAACTGTTTGGTCAATGGTCTATGCCTTTCATTATGGGGTGCTAATGGCATGACTAAGCCTGTCATGCTAACGAGATGCGTACTCTACGCATATCTCGTGACAGTTTGTTTACGATAATGACAAGATACGATTAAGCTTTGTAAGAGATTAAGGGGGTTAAGTCAGAATTGGCGAGAAAAGAGACAGTTATGGATGCATTGATGGTTTTCCAGTCAATACATCCATTATTTAGGTGAAGGCGCTATTTCAGTGAAACAACGCGTTTTTCGGCCAGCTCCATCGCGACATGGCTGAGACAATAGGCCGCTTCATTGATGAAGTGAGGGTAAACGTCATAATTTTTGTCCCACAGGATGTTATCACCTTCTAGAGTTATAAACATGGGCTCGCCGGGGCGTAATACTTCAAAATCCCGGCCATTCAGGTTGGGGTGTACCATCGCGGTGCGAACACCTGATTCATCAACGGGGAGCGTCATGTGGCCAAGATAGAAGTAGCCGTCGTAGTCTTGGTTTAAGGCTGGCAGGGCATTTTGGTTGGCAAGATCGATGTAGTCCAATACGGCGGTGAGCATGGTTTTCATCAGTTCTAGCGTCTCGAATTGGAGCGCGCCGTGGGCTTGTGCGCCGACTTCAATCATAACGCCCGCGTCACCAAGGCTGCATAAATACGCTTGTTCGTGCCAAGTAATCTGGTCTTCAAACAGAATATAAGCATCCGGCATATGTTGTTTTACGTAGGCGCCCATTTTTTTATAGTATGGCGAGCTTGAGAGTAAGATAAGCGTCGCGCCCATATTGCTGGTGGTGTTATGTAAATCAATCACCATTTGTTGTGGTTGGTTGGCGTAGGTTGCTCGCAGTTGCTGTGCAATGGTTACTTCGTTACATGGTGTTGCTTGTGTTATGGCTTGTGGACTGAACTGACGATTCAAATCTTGATCCACATAACGTACGCCTTTTTCTATTGCTAACGGGTTTGCCAGGATTGGTTCAACCGTAAATGACGAGCGATTAGCATGATACAAATCTTGTTGAATTAAATGATGAAGATAGATACCCGAAAGCTCATTGCCGTGAGTCCCTGAGACGAGTAGTACGCTATCGATCGGTTCCATGATATAAAAATCCTATAAACATAAATGGGCAAGATGGTCATTGTATCGCAAAGAGAACGATGCCTCTCGCCATAGGGAATAGAGACAAGGTCAAGTGAGACCTTATACCGAGATGAATAACATAACAGATTTTAGCAATCTTGCTAAGCGACTGAAATGATAGGAGTGTATAGGTGTTCGTCGAGACGATGAATATGCTGAGCTAGTGTCATGACTGATTGACAGCAACTGATACAACAACATATGGATTTATCAAAAAGGAAGTTAATATGGATGTAGTCGCGGCGCACTTGAGTTTAGCGCCAATGATCGCTGAATTTGCGCAAGAATGTGCTGATGTGGGGATCACGAAATATCACGGCGTTGCCGATGATCCAAGTGGGTATGTGCAGCGTTTGGTCGAGCGTTCACAATGGACTGAGTCATTAGCGGATGGCCGATTACCCAGTACGACCTATTTTGCCGTGCGCGATGACCGTATCGTCGGTGCCATTCGTGTTCGGCGGGGGAGTACGCCGAATGTCGATAATGTGATTGGGCATATTGGTTATGAAACACGCCCTAGCGCGCGCGGGCAAGGTATTGCGACACAGTTATTGCAGTGGGTGCGACAACATGCGATCGCCGAGCCAGTGATGGTGAGTTGTCAGGTTGGTAATCCTGCCTCTCAGCGTGTGATTGAAAATAGTGGTGGCGTGTATATCGGCAACTATATTGACGAGTATGAAGGGGAAGTGAAACGTTTTACACTGACCCCAGTTGTTTGAGTGGTAGTTGTTTGAGGGTTTGCAGGTGAAAGCAGAACGTATCACGCCATTGTATTGCATTAGGGCGTGATACGAATTGCGCTGTTATGTAAGCGCTGCAACTTTTTCAGCATGAAAACGTAAACGGACATAATCGGCAACCCAGCCTTGCTCTGCCGAATAGAGCTGCGGTTCAACACGCTGCGCGGTTTCTCGTAAGAAGGTCTCTTCTAAAGCAGGAGGCATCCCCGAAATAATGTGGTTAGCGAAGATTTTCAGCCATGCTTCTACGCCTGATTTTAACGGCGTAGGGCGCGCAAACAGTTCAATGGAATGGACTTTAAACCCATGCGCTTCAAGCTGTTTTTGGTACTCTTCAGCGGTTGGGAAGTACCAAGGGTTACGAAAGTCGCCCATCTCTGGATTGGCAGCAACCACCTCTTTCATGGCGGTAGTTAACGCCTGAATATTCCCTGCGCCGCCAAATTCTGCGACAAATCGGCCATTGGGTTTTAACGCCTTATTTACGCCGCGTAATACTGCCTGATAATCCGTCATCCAATGCAGCGCTGCATTACTAAACACGGCATCAAAAGACGCGGGAAAGGTGAGGGCATCACCACTCATGACTTCTGCTTGAAGCCCCCGTTGCTGCATGGCTTGCACCATACTGGCGCTGGCATCCACACCATATACTTGAGCGCCAGATTGGGCGATTTGTTCAGCAAGCTCACCAGTACCACAGCCTAAATCTAAAATGGCCTCATTGGCTTGTGGATTCAGCAAATCACTGACTGAGCGACCAAAGTCTGAGACAAAATTCGCGTCTTGTTGGTATTGCTTGGCATTCCATTGTTGTGATGACATCCTTTCTCCTTAGGTAATCGTTAAGCAGAGCACCGTCGCCAGCAGCGCATTGCATAAAATTGAATATACCCTAAAAGTAGCGCGGCGGTCATTAGTTAAGCTTATAATATTAAAGCATAAAGGTGATGGTTAGGTGTGAGCTTAAGACGGGCCCTTACGCAACATAAGCGGCCCAGAGTGACGTATAATTATGCCTAAGCGATATCAATCCCCGCTTCATCTTCGTCGACAATTTCTGTTTCTTGTAGCGCCTCCTGAAGCCAACGCTGCATCATCTTATCGTTTATTAAGCGCTGTTGGTATTGCGCGGCAGCGGGGGATAATTCAATGCCATAGGTCATAAAGCGCAGCGCCACTGGCGCAAACATGGCGTCAGCAATCGACCACTCACCAAATAACCATTGCTGTGGATATTGCGCCATCTGCTCGCTCCACAAGGCATCGATACGGGCAATATCTCGTTGCGCAGCATCGCTAAGAACTAAGTGACGTTTCGCGCGGCAATTCATGGGCATTTCACTGCGTAATGCGGTGAACTCAGATTGCATTTCACCGCTTATGGCTCGCGCTTTTGCCCGTTCGAGGCGATTCGCAGGCCAAGCTTGGTTATCTAAATACGCGTCATTGAGATATTCCATAATGGCGAGTGAGCCCCAAATAGGCTGGTCATGGTCAACTAACAGCGGGACTTTATTATTGGCCGCAAACGGGTTTAACGTGGTGTAAAACTCGGTAGAGAATAACGGCAATTTGTGGATATTAACGTTTAAGTTAAAGCGCTGCGTGAGATACCAAGCGCGCAGCGACCAAGTTGAATAATTTTGGTTGGCAATAAAAAGCTTCATATAACATCCTGTTAGTAGTCGTGGTGTAAGTCAGTGCTTAGTAAACTAAAAAATCCGCCTCGGGTATAACGGATAGTATTGATAGCTTCTATTAATAAAAGTGATGGATGTATGGATACCGATGCGCACAGCGCTATTCAGCACTATGGATGTCTTATTATTAGCGCTTTTTGATGCTTGCTAGTTGCATGCCTGCTTTTTATGACTTAAGTATGGTTTAGTTGCTTGATTTGTCATGTTAATGTCAATAAAGTGTATTGAGCCCAATCACTGACCACTATATCGACCAGAATAACACGCTGGGATAAATGATATAGCGCGCATGCTCGAATTTGTATTTTGAGTTACTTTTGGGTGATTCAAAAACCTCTTTTAAAACAGTAGCCTAGAGACGTATTTTGAGCGATCAGGCTCGGAGAAAACGCGCATACGCACTATTTAAAAGGTTAACTTTAAAAAGAGTATCGAACATGGATGTAATTAAATTAGGGTATTTATAATGCTCTTAAGTTTTCGTATGGTCTTTTGGCTGTAGCCATATTCATTGTAGTTGTAGCACTAATGGTTTTTATTTTTTCAAGTGTGCTTAGCTTTATTGGAATACTATTCATATCAATGGGTATCGCTATACCGTGTTATGTCATTTTCTGCATTTTTAAAGAAATTTTCCAAATCTGTAGAAAAAGTTAACAAGGCTAGTCAACATCAGCGCACCAAAACACGTGCGCTTGGCGGCCGTTGCTAGCGGCGTTAAACAGTAAAAAGGAGCGGCGGTGGAAAATAACAAGGAAGTTCAAATTCTGGAAGCTGAAGAATTATTGTGTAAAGCAATGCTTGAGTCTGACACTATTAGCTTAGACAAGCTATTGTCATCCAATTTGATTTTTACGAATCATTTAGGTCAAATCCTTGGCAAAAAGGATGATTTAGAAGCACATAAATCAGGTTTGTTGCGTATCTCTCATATTTCAGTTGAAGACCAGCAGATAAAATTGCAACAGGATACAGCGGTTATATTTGCCAAAGTAACAATCAATGGTAACTATGATGGTAATCCAGCGAATGGAACATTTAGGTTCACCCGAGTTTGGCAAAATACAGAAGGTAATCACTGGGAAGTAATAGCTGCCCATTCGAGTTTAATGACTGTTTAACAAGTCGCTGCAATGGAAGCATTACGGTCCGCAGTTTTTGTAATAATATATTTATTTTTTATATTTCAATGGTTTAGACATTAATTTTAGCGTTAGATTTAAATTTTAAAACAATCATAATTGAATATTTAAGTATACTGGAGTTCCATATGACAATTATCAAAAAAGTTCTATTAATATCTCTCATTCTATTTAATACATTACAAGCACATGCTTTTGGCATTGATCAAGATACATTGTGTACAACTGTAAGTTGGAAAGCTGCTGACAATGAGAGTAAATGTAAAGAAGGAAACAAAATTGCGTTTTTGCCAAATTCATTTGGAAATGAGCAGCTACCAATTATGTTTGTAGCATTGAATTGTGATTTAAATCACAATATAAGTCTAACTAATGGAGGGGCAGTCTGTATATTTAAGCCTGCAAAAAAAATAGTTAAGGCTTCAAAATAAAGCTAACCCTAATAAACAAGAACCCATATTTTGTAGTGCAATAACTGAGTATTGTGATAGCGTCGCTCACCACTGATCGGCGTTATGGTGCTTTCATCTAAGATTTTCATATGCGCCTTATTGCCTTATCTCTTTGTTGCATATTCGTCGTTAAAGTAGTTGTACTTATTATAAGGTTATCTATGCTGTCGTACTACGAGCGCAATATTGACTATCTCGAGTTAGAACTTAAGTCTATCCCGACTAAAGGAAATGTTCGTTTTCTATTAAACAAGCACATCATTCCTCACTTGAAGAAAGCTGCAGAAGAAAAGACAGCAGTATTTTCAACAAAAAATAAAACTGCCTCTCTACATGTGCATTCTGTTGATGTAGACGATGTAAACGAAATAGCTGTTATCCTTTTCCACTATACCGACATGAACCTCACAGATCCTGCGTTTAAGAATATGAAGTCCGGATCTGTTCGTATTGCAGGAAAGTCAATAGGTGAAGGTGTTGCTGTATCAGCTCATTTAGTTGTAGACTTAAAACATTTTAAAGGACAGCAAGCACCTGTTCACTTAGCTTTGCTAGAGGTAGTGCCAGGTATAAATAAATCGCTAGTTGAGCGAGCTTTGACGAGCTTATTTAACAAAACAATTATCCGTCCTAAATGGACATTCACACCTAAGAATGAAAAGAAAAGTAAGCCATGCCGTCCAAGTTTTAGGTTAAATAATCTAGCTTCAGAGAGCTTATCAGAAGGGTTGAAAACTCGCCGTCTAACAGGTGTTACGCTTGTTAACAAAAAAAGTGAGGATGACTTCGATGAAGATGAGCTAATCACCAAGGAAGCTCAGGTCAGTTACGCTATAGGTGCTAACATGGGAGAAGAAGCTGCTGAGCAGCTTCTTTATCGCCTTTCTAGAAAGGCGAAAGATAAAGGGTATTCAACCTTAAAAGTACAATATGATGACGAATATCGAGGTACTAGAACTGGTAAGTTCAACTCACTAGAAGAAGATGTGATTAAACGAGCGGCTGGCGTGTTTAGTAAGCGCGGTAAGGTTTATACCGAAAGCCAAATTCAGCAGTGTCAGGAAAGTCAACACAGTCAATTGGTAAGGAAAATTAAATCCTTAATATGTAAAGAGTGTGGGGTGGAATATGTTGAAAGCGACAACGAAGAAGTTACTGAAGCCACTTTATTACCTCAGAATTAAGCATGAACAAAAGCTATTTATAGATATATATATGCCACTCATGGTGGCTGCTTTATTTTCATTTTTGCTTTCTCGTACTCCTGTTGAAATCGCTTTTTTGGGTAAAAGTGGATTAGTGCAGTTAGTCAATGGCTTACTTCAAATCCTTATCGGCTTTTTCGTTGCGTCCTTGGCGGCAGTTGCAACGTTTCAGCGTCAGGGAATGGATGAGGTGATGAGAGGTAAAGCTCCCACTTTATATGGAAAAGATGTCACCCGCAGGCAGTATCTTTGTTATATGTTTGGTTATTTGGCGTTTATGAGCATCGCTGTTTATTTTGGTAGTGGTGTTCTTGAGTTAACGATGACAATTTGGAAAGAAATTTTTGGCAACAATTTTACGCAGGTAAAGCTGATAGCTGTTTTTATCTATTTTGCGTTGGTAAGTAATATTATTTTTACAACATTACTAGCCTTGCACTTCCTTACAGATCGCATAGTTAGAGACAATGATGTTGAGCCCAATGAGGAACCAGCACCATAACAAGCATCAACCGACCATCCGAAGTATTACTCAAATTGCTGCATATTTACGTGCCACTTTTGTCTGCGGCTGTGCTGGGCGTTATATTTTTAATTGGCGAGGTTAGGCTCTAAGGATAAAGATGTATATTGAGTCAAAAGAAAAAATTTACTATAGCAACAAAGAACCAATTCCGTTGGATGATGTTATCGCATCATTACAAGGGTATTCAGAATTAATAAAAATGCTTCCAACGGTGCTTGAACATCTTGATGAAAGCCTCGCTATCGAAGACATTAAGGTTTACGTTAATGAGGTCAGTAAAGGTAGCCTTTGGGAAGTTTTACTAATTGGTTTAGCTTTTGGTAGTCAGCAATCACTAGACTGCCACTTAACTGGTGTAAACGACTGGGCTCATGAAAAACTTATGAATGTAGGAATAACTAACAAGAATATTCGAAACGGCTTGATTGTACTAGTAGCGATACTTGCTGTAACAGGAGCCTCTATGGCTCTTGACCATATGAAGAAGCTGCTTGGCGGGCGCGACGAGAGCACTGCTACAATCCAAGCAAACAATAACATATTCATTAATATCGGAGCTGAAGCATACGGTACAACTCCAGATGTAATTCAGTCTGCAATTGCTCATGCAATTGAGGTGCATGGTCAAACAAAGGTTGCCAAAGAAGCAAGAAAAATTATTGCACCAGCTAAGTTAGAGCAGGGAGCTGAAGTTAAGTTTTTCTCTGGTGCCAATGCATCTGATTCACCAATAGTCACTTTTGATAGTGAGTTGGTGGAGGCTCTTCCCAGTTATGATTTTAATGAGGGTGATGTATCTATCCCTCAAAATAACGTCGATGTTTACATTACCAGTATGGATCTGGAGCGTCATAAAACTGGCTGGGCTGCCCATATTCCTTCTATCTCCGAAAACAAAAGGATTCCAATTAGTTTTAACTCAGACGAAAATCTTGAGCAAATTGCTTTTGAGAGAAACTATAAAGCCAATATTACAGTCGTATATGGGCGAGACAAAAAATCTGGAGACTTAAAACCAAAGCGTGCGTTGATCACTTTGTTAGGACAGAAGCTCGAAAAAGGTTTTAAAGACAAAAAGATATAACAAACGTTAAGGTGCCAAGGTGATTTTTCTTATATGAATTAATGTTAATAAGTCATTTAAGCTAAACAGCTTTGTCCTGAAATTCCCGTTCAGACTCAAAAACCACAATAATGCGGTTTAAGTTTCTTCATGCTCATAGAGCCTGCCATTTAGTGATAGCAAATCGTACAATACAGTGGCGATATTGTATTCGGCCGTCACTGTATCGTCATATTCCAGGTTTGTTTTTATCCATTTCTAATTTCATTCTGTTTTTGCTCGTTTTCCTAGGGGCGGTTGCGTAAACTCACAAAACCGACTTGGATATAACGGATAGTGTTGTTAGCTTCTATTAATAAAAAGTGATTGGTACACACAGCTCTATTCAGCACTATGGATGTTTTATTAGTATCGTAAGTATTATTGTGCATTGAGTGGTCGGAGCGAGTGCTCAGAGCAAAACTCCAAGCACTATACACTTAAGCAACGGCTGATTGCTGTTGTTCTTTTTCAATAGCTAAGCTTTCACGGTATTCAGCGGCTTCTGCTTTTAACGTCCAGTGAGCGTCAGAAACACCATGCTGCTCAACTGCTTGTTTAACTTCAGCAATTGTTGTTCTGAAGAACTCTTTGCGAGGATTAATTTTATTAACTGATTTGAGATTAAATTTATGGTGTAGTTCTTTCTCCAGAGCAGGGGCATCATCGCTGTAGATCATGGCATGAACATCAAAAGCAAATGGAACAGATGCATCACCTAACTCTTTTACGCGATCCATAGGTTCTAGCCTACGAGTCATACCAATCTTGAAGACCTCTTCGCCAAAACTACCAACATTACTAATTACATAAACATGTCCTCTTCGAGTTTGTTGTGCCATAGAAAGTGCACGTTGTCCTTTTTCTTCTGCTTCGTGTAATTTGGTTTCGAGTTCTGCCAATTTAGCTTCATATTGTGCTTTTTGCTCTTCAGTTGCATGAGCAAGCTCAGAGCGGGCTTTTTCAAGCGCTTTTTGTATAAGACGCTCTTCTTTTTCAGCCTCTTTACGTGCTTTTTCCATTTCACGGATTGCTCGCTCTTCCTCACGTATTTGGGCTTTTATTTCAGCTTGCTCTTCTCGTTCTATTTTCTTCAATTCAAACGTAGCAACAGCCCATTTCAATTCAGTTAAGCGGGCATCTAAATATTCTTGATTTATGCGGGCATTTCTAAATGGAGCACCGTTATGATTTACCAGAGCGAATGCATCAATTATTTCTTGTTTTATTTTCCCAAAGTTGTCGTGTTTAACTTTTGATAGGGCGCTGTCTACTTTTCCGTTAAATGCATCAACAGCAAAGTGAATTGCATATGTTTTCCGGTTGATTTCGGCATAATCACAAGAGCCAGCATGGTTTTCTTTAACCATATCTCGAACGCGTTTTCTAGCCGCTTTTAATTCTTCACCTGCTTCTTTATGACCGAACTCATCAGCTAAGTCGTCGAGTACCGAATGATTTGGAATAATGTAATCATCTTTATAGCCATCAATAGTGTTACGCATTGCTCGGATAGCTTTTTCATAAGAATCAGCTTTAGCTTTTGCTTCATATGCATCGTCCGCAATTTCTTTGGCTTGGGATTCCGCAAAATTAATAACTTTAGTTGCTTCTTTACGTGCATCGTTCTTGATTGTCTCAGATTTTTCTTTTGAGTCTTTTACTCGCTGTGTTGCTTCTGAAAGTAGAACTTTAGCATCTTGACGAATTTTTTCGGCCTCCGCTTCTGCATTAGCAACTAATTTTAAAGAAATTTCGCGTTTAGATGCTGCATCTTCTTCTACTTCATCAAGTAACTCAGCAGCATGCTTTTCAATATCTGTTATTGGAGTGTATTTGGTAATTAAAGCATCTCGCTCTTTTTCTATCTCTGCAATTCGAGTATGGAGCTGTTTAATATGCTGATTAGATTCAGCCAGCTTTAATTCGAACTTTTTTCGTCTTTTTTTTCCTATTACCAAAGAAGTTATAAGTAAAATTAAAGGTAAAAAGAAGATTGTAAGAGCGAAGATAGTACTTGATTCCATTGCTATACCTTGATTGTAAAATAAAGAAGACATCCATACCTTATACTATATCATGGCGATGTTGCCTAAATCAGTTGAACCTTTTCCGAGTTCTGCGATCTTACCCTTTGTGATTGTTAGAGCGGTGATAACATAAGTAAATAGACATCCATGTTTTATAGTCGGGCAATTGATTCAAAATGGCTTTTAGGGAATCCGTCATATTTTCGTTCGTCTAACAAAACATTGCAGTGGAAGAGCCGCTGAATGCGGCGTTAGACTCATAAGGTAAGTATCTTGAAAATTTTTGAATTTAAAGAAAGTAATCGAGGGAAACTGAGAGAGTTTCAAGATCACCATGGTATCAAACGGATACCACTTTTTGAGCGAGCTTCTGGTGATGGAGAAACGCTATTTTTGGAATTGAATAGTACGATTCAGGGTATAGCAACGGTCACTAAGAATGGCTTTCACCCGAAATATGACCATTTATACTTCGCCGTCGCTAATAGAGACAGCGAAGTTACGCAGAAATTATATAGAAGTCTCATTGAAAGAAGAGTGGCAGGTTCTCCACCCCTTCAAATAATGTATGAAGAATCAGATGTGAAGGAGCAAAGGCCGTTCACTGAAAAGTTTGGTTTTTCATTAACTCTTACGTGTAATTGTCCTCAGATCGATGTTGGTAAGAGTTTGGATAAGATTTCTGAGGTACGCTTACCTTCCGAGTTCCGTGTGCTCCGGTACAACCAGCTAGACAGGGATGAAAAAGCTGCGCTCCGTGAGTTTCGATTAAGTGGTTATGTTAAAACGCACTCGTGGAGTCCACCAATCGATATCGGTGATGAACTCTGGAAGCGTACAGATTTGAGTCCAGAATCTGATGAAATATCATGGTGCGTATTTGCAGGAGATAGTCCACTTCTATGTTCGGATGGTCATATTGATGGTGATGAATTTTGGCTAGGCTGGGGATGGCATGCAGACGAAGATGAAACCCACGAAATAGTAGGCCAAGCATGGTCAAAGGTACTGAGTCTGCAGTTATTATACTGTCAGCGTAATGGGAAACGGATGTTTGGTGAGTTTGACTCAACGGATAAATACGCCCAAGTAAAAAGTGACATATTGGTCCACCTTACCAAAGATACGAAATATATATTTCAACAAAAGGTTATGTGTTAAGAGTGTCCTACTTATGCTACGAGCATGGCGTCAGGATGATATTATAGGTGTCTTGGTATAGCGCTTTAATAAAAAGTGATGGATGAATGTATGGATATCGATGTGCACAGCACTATTAAATGTTATGTTTACAGTCAGATAAGGGGTAGTTTTGAAAATATATTTTGCTATTTTTGACAAAGTTGAAGAATTAGATTTAGTTGGCTCATGGGAACTTATTGGGCTTTTAGCTGAAATGAAACTTTGTGAACCTCCTAAACTTATTTCGTTAAATTCTATGAACCCTTCGGGTGAGCATGGAATGAGGTTTAATGCTGATATACATTTTACTGAAAATATTTTTCCTGATGTTTTAATTGTTCCTGGGGGGAGTGGCGCGAGGTTGGCGATGGAAGATTCTGATGTAATTCAATATTTACAAGAGACTAGTAGTCAATCTCACAGTATTTTATCTATTTGCACTGGCATGTACTTAATGCAAAGAGCTGGACTCTTTACTAACAAAAAAGCGACAACACATTGGGCGTTTCTTGATGAACTAAAACAAGATACCTCCGTTGAGGTTATCGAGGAGCGTTATATTAAAGACGGTAATATCTGGTCATCTGCAGGTGTTTCTGCAGGTATGGATATGACTTTAGCATTTGTTGCTGATTATTTTGATGAGGCTGTAGCGTCGGAAATACAATTGAATGCTGAGTATTTTCCATCACCTAAAATTTATGGTGATGCAGCGGTTTCTAACTCTAAAGTATCAAAATATATAAAGAAGGCTGTAGAGTAATGTAAACATAACAAGAAGCTGCACCTGACAAATATTGCTACGCTCATTTTTGTGTATGTCGCGTAACTCCATTTTACACAAAAATGGTCTCCGCAAAATTTTTGCAGGTGAGCTTGGCGTTATACGCTATTCATAATTTGGAAGTATCGTGGAAATAATTAGAAGTAAAGAATTCAAATCTGAACGCGCTTGGGGTGCAAAAGACATCGCAAATATGAACGGTATTACGACGCGCTTGCATTGGACGGATCAACCTTATAAGTGGCATGTAAATGACGGCGAAGAAGTATTTGTTGTTTTAGATGGCGTTGTTGAAATGTTGTTTAAAGAAAATGGAATTGAGCAATCATCTGTTTTAAGAACAGGTGATATATTTTATGCGTCTATTGGAACTGAGCATGTTGCGCATCCGCGTGGTGAAGCTCGAATATTAGTCGTAGAATCGGAAGGAAGCGTATAACAAGTCGTTTAAACGGAATAAAAACAGTTGGCTATCGCTTCACGATTATAGCCAACGATTTTTATCCGCTTAACGAGGCGTTAGGTGTATAATGGAGAACAATTTTGCAGCAGGTATTTTTTATCGAACAATCAGTGGCTGGTAGGTGTGGTCCCGACAATTGTATGTGGGATCTCAATGAACTATACAATAACAACGTAGTTGCCATTCTATCTGTGAATGACGGTGAAATGGTGCATGTTTCTCTTCTCGACTCATTGGGTATTACCTATAAAAACGTTCCGCTTTCGAGTAATGCCCCACCTCTTGATGGTGATCTAGATCTTTGCTTAAACACTCTCCCACAAATAGTCGATTTCATTGAGAACCACGAGCGCAATGGTGTGGTTGTTATTCACTGCAAATCAGGTAAAGATCGCACTGGTCTAGCTTTGGCTGCATATTTAATGAGCAAAAAAAAACTGTCCCCTAAAGAAGCTATTCACGTGATTAAACAGGCAAGGAGTATTGCTTTTACTGCGCCAGGTTGGGACGAATTTGCGCTCAAGGTACTGATCGCGTTGAAAAACACCTAACAAATTGTTCAAGAGTGATTCGGCACGCATGGCATTTTTACTATGCGTTAGTTTTAGTGGTTAAGGTGTTATGCGGCGGCTTCGGTATTGCGTGCCTCACACCTTAACAAGGCGTTATAAAGCTCGAAGAAAAAGGAAATTTCGTGGAAATTCGAACAGGTAAACTTGAAGATGTTGCTGGTATCACCGACATCTTTAATTTTTATATTGAACACACCAATTCACGTTTTGAGGAAGTTCCATTTACTCTGGAAAATCGTCAGAAATGGTTTTCTCAGTTTTCTAGCACTACCAAATATCAACTATATGTAGCCACAGAAAACGGCGTGTTGATAGGTTTTGCATGTTCCCAACAGTACAGAGCAATTTCAGCTTTTGACGACACCGTAGAAGTGACCGTTTATCTGGCACAAGAAGCAAAGGGGAAAGGTTTAGGTTCTAAACTATATACTCAGTTGTTCTCATCAATTCGTGCCTATGGTGTCCATCGTGTATTGTCGGGTGTTGCATTACCAAACGACGCATCAGTTGCATTACATAAACGGTTTGGTTTCAGAGAAGTCGGAGTTTTCAATGAATATGCGAAGAAACATGGGCAGTACATAAGCTCAGTGTGGCTAGAAAAGGCGTTTAACGTAGAGTCCTCTTTATAACAAACGAGTATGGCGTCAATAGCTAATTTTTCGCCATATTTGGATCCCACATACTACCGTCTCTTAGCATTGAATTCAGGATCACAACCATCTTTCTAACGCAGGCGATGATGGCGACTTTTTTGGGTTTTCCTGCCTGAAGTAATCGCTGATAGGTGGATTTAAAAACGGGGTTAGAGTGCATAGCGGCCACTTTCTCTATTCATGGGAGCAACACCGATTAGAGAAGCGGCTTGTTTATTGTTGATATAACCGAGCTCAGGAACATTGCTAATGATGGCGGAAGCGCTCACTTTTCCAATGCCAGGAACGCTTTGTAAAATGATATTTTTGCTCTGATAATCCGGTGTTTTTTCGATGAGCGTCATGATGAGCATTTCGATTTTTTCGATCTGCTTTTTGAAGGCAGTCATAATGGGATTAATGGTTGAGTGAAGTGCCTTAGGAAGTTGTTGTTAATAAATAAGACACCCATATTTTATAAATGAGCAATGTTTTCGCTGTCATCGTACTATTCATTTCGATGTGGCGTTTGAATTAGCAAGTTGTTCTAGAATTTGTTAGGGAAATTCACTGTGTTACTCGATATTTTCGATACTCAGGCAGGATGAAGGCGTAGCAATGCAGTGCAGTCATTGCAGACTAATGATATACGTGAAGAGGTAAGGAAATCATGAAGTTTCGAGTTAGAAAGGCGTTAATAGACGATGTAGATGGAATCGCACATATCCATGTGAGTTCATGGGCGTATGCGTACAATGGATTGATGCCTAAGAGCTTTATCGACAATTATACATTTGAAAAGCGCCAGAAACTATGGTCAAACATCATCAAGCGAGATTTGGCGGTAGTTCTAGTAGCGGAAGGCGATGAAGGGTTATCTGGTTTCTTGTGCTTTGGGCAGCCTAACACTTTTAAAGACACAGATGTATATGATCTGAGCTCAATTTACATTGACCCAGATAAAATGGGGGTTGGAATTGGTCAACTGCTCTATGACAAATGTGAGGGTATGCTTCGCACTTTGAATGCTCAGAAAGTAATGCTAAGGACGCTTGATAGTAATGAACGCGCTTTAAATTTCTATAGAAAGCAAGGATTTGCTCCTACAGGTGAAAGTTATAACGAGCAAGCCGATGATGTTGTTCTGAATGATATCGAGTTAGCTAAGGTGCTCTGATCCTAACAATACGTAACCGCACAATAAATATGACACCTACACGATAAATGTTCTGATCAATGTTTGGCCGTGTTTTCATCACTAAAAAGCACCACATGAGTATGATTACTCATCACTGCATAGGCAAACACTTGGATAGCGAAAACTTGAGTTAAAAACAGTAATCGTTTCTCAACCCAGCCACGTCGGTGTTCATAGTTTTGCCCTGTAACAGCATCATCACCACATAAGAAAGCGCGGCGCACACAGCGAGACACGCAGTGAGAGTAGGGCGTATCGACTAAGCTGATTTGTTGGCTTCTTGATTTAGGCATACGCCGCTCTCTAATTATTAGGTAACGAAGTATAAAAACTATAGTATTGTGCTGTATTTTTGTACAGGTTTGTGGTGGTGATATTATGGGTATCTTGTTAGTATGGGTATCTTGTTAGTATGGGTGTCACTTTACCCTAGTTTGAGTTGTTATTATCCATACAAACAATTTAAGAGTGATTCACCACGCTTGGCATTTTCGGTTTGTGTTTAGTTATGTGATTGCGGTGTTTAAATTGAGCTATGTGGCCGCGTGGTTCACGCCTTAATTGTGCGTTATAAAGCAAAAGGAGTTCGTACATTGAAAATGGATATTTTCGTAGTTGATGCGTTTACAGATCAGCAGTTTAAAGGGAACTCAGCGGCGGTAGTTCCTGTTTCAGATTGGCTGTCAGATGAATTAATGCAGAATATTGCAGCCGAAAATAATTTATCGGAAACAGCCTATATCAAGAATGTCGGTGAAAGGCAGTATGAGATTCGTTGGTTTTCACCATTAACCGAAATTGATTTCTGTGGTCATGCGACATTGGCATCAGCATTTGTTCTATTTAACGAATTTGGTGTTAAAGACCAAATAGAATTTATCACACGTGAAGTGGGTAATCTAAGTGTCATTTTGAATGCCCAAAACGAAATTGAAATGACATTTCCAAACCAGAAGCCCGAGCCGGTTTCAACGTTACCTCAGCAATTATTAGATGGTTTATCTTTGAAGCCTGTACATGTTTTAAAAAACAGACAAGCCTACTTTGCTATTTACTCTAATGCTCAAGATGTTTTAGATGTTACCTACGATTCAAAATTGCTAAAGCAGCTAGCACCACTAGATGTTGTTGTAACTGCTGAATCAACCGAGTATGACTTTGTTTCTCGTTACTTCTGGCCTGCAAATGGTGGTGAAGAAGACCCTGTGACAGGTTCAATTCATTCTGGCTTAGCCCCTTATTGGGCAGAACAATTAGGCAAAGAAACCCTTATTGCTTACCAAGCTTCAAAAAGAGGTGGTTTGTTAAAATGTGCAGTATCAGGAGAGTCTATCGTGATTTCAGGAAAGGGTATCTTGTATCTTAAGGGTATAATCAACGTATAGTGCAACTAGCTTGATAACAAGCGTTTAAGACGGATCCCCAACGCTCGGCGGTTTCAATTCAAAGTATGCATCAGTGTTTATGACATAATGTCTTGAGTGCAGTGGTAGCGTTGCTCACCACTTAACACGGCGTTATGTACCTAAGAGGTAACTGGAATTATGAGTTGTTTTGTTCGTGAGGTTAGTGAAAACTGGAGTCAGATTGGTTCTGGCGCTAGTATAAAACGTCAATCAGCTGGTGCGACGAATCATGTTTTTCGTATCCAATCCTCAGACACTTATTATCTTAGAAAATATAGTGTTCGCAATGTTGCTAAGATCAAGTTAGAACATGAGCTACTGAGAAAGCTATCGAAAAATTTGAATACTATAATTGCCCCTGTTTTGACGCGCGATCACCACTCCTTTTGTAAAATAGGTGATGAGTTTTATGCTCTATTTCCTGAAGCAAAAGGAACGTTAATCGAAAAAAGTGCTCTGTCTGAGTCTCATGCTTTTCAGCTGGGAAAAGCCCTTGCTGACCTGCATGTTCAACTCGCTTATTTGGTTGGAAACGACTTTCCAACAATTGAGCTATCTTGGGGTAAAAGTGCTTGGGTCGATAGACTACAAAACATAGTCGCCACTATTGAAGCCAATAGTGAGATTGATACGAATAGTTCGGTGCTACGAAGAGTAAAGCAACAGCGTGATTATCTAGCTAGCTCAGAAGCTGCGCACTCATATACCCCGTTAACAAGCAGGCAATTAATCCACGGCGACTTTCATCATTTCAATGTCTTTTTTGATTCTAATTGCACAGTAAGCGACGTGATCGACTGGGATTTAGTGCAAAACATGCCTCCTGGTTATGAGTTGGCGAGAGCATGCATGTTTATGTTCGATTTGGAGCTTCATAGGTCATTAGCTTTGTTAAAAGGCTATCTGTCTGTCAAGCCTCTATCCCGATTAGAGCTTAACGATGGAGCAAAGGCGTGGGCTGTTTACGCCGACCACCATGTGTGGGCTTTGGAGGAAGTATTTTTAAAAAATAATACAGCAGCACAGAAGTTCATACCTCAAAGGGACTTTATCCCTTTTATGGAGCAATGGTTCCAAATTGAAAGTGCCTTGTTTTGAGGCGGTACATAACTGTAGTGTATAAGAGAGTTTGGCCAACTGCATGTAGGTTGGTCGAATGTTCCAATGCTAGAAGTAATTCGAAAAGCCAGTGTGTTCCAAAGTTCGTAACTCGCTTTTGTCCAGAGACGTGCCAGCCGAGCATCGTTAGCACGTTATTGCTCTATCCTCACATAGTACTTACATACATTTTGTCTGTCTGGTTCTCCATGAATCGACACTGATTCACCATACCGCTCCTAAGACAGATAGCTTTTAACTGATTTCAGCATTTTTTGGAATGATGGGCATTCTAAGTGAGATGCTTGAGGGCAAGTTGCTACATGTTTTAGGCTATCTCGTACCACTTTGAGACGTTTAATTTGCGCATCAATCTCCAAAGTTTTTTGAGTAAGCAAAACTCGGTCAATAGCCAATTCATCGTTTTCATTAAACATCGTTGAGATTTCACTTAGTGATAATCCAGCCAAACGGCCTAGAGAGATAATACTCAGCTTATTTAGTACGTTTGGTGCGTATTGCCGTCGCAGTCCTTTTCTACCTGTAGAATGGATAAGTCCGAGTTTTTCATAATATCTCAGTGTTGAAGGATTGAATCCAGACTTACTGGACACGGTCGCAATATCCATAAAATTCCTGATTGACTTAAAGTTAACTTCAAGTTGTATGATGCCTAGAATCTATCAACATTTAAATAAAATAAAGAGGAATATCGAATGGATACAATGGAATGACTACAAACAATTCTGATTGGTATTGGTGCGACTCTAGTTATGGACTCATGGGCTTGTTTTCAAAAACGAGTATTAAGAATTCAGCCTCTCGATTATGGGCTGGTAGCACGGTGGATAAGCTTCATTCCAAGAGGTCAGTTGATTCATCATACAATAGTGAACACGCCACCGATAAAAGGAGAAAAGCCTTTGGGCTGGGGCTTACATTATTTGATAGGTATCGTTTTGGCTTTAATTCATGTATTGCTATGGGGAGAAGTATGGCTAAACAGCCCGTCTATACTTCCAGCTCTTGTAACTGGTATCGTTACGCTGATTTTTCCTTTCTGCATCATCCAACCTTGCCTTGGTTTTGGGATCGCAGCAAGTAAAACGCCTTCGCCATGGAAAGCGAGGGGACTGAGTATATTGGTCCACAGCTTCTATGGAGTGGGTTTATTCTTGTCGACTTGGGTATTGAATTATCGTTTCTTTTGAATTTGATTAAATTCTATAAATAACAATGGTTTATCGACGTTATGAGTGATCAGGTAGAGCATAATTTTCGTTACCTGATGTCTGTCCCTAATCTAGTTAGAGCAAATAGTCATAATGACTCGACGATTATTTGTTTGCCTAATAGGACGTTATCGAAAGTGTGTCAGTATTATGAGTGTCTTGTTAATTTGCTCGTTTAGCTAGTTTAAATATCTCAACTGTGCGCGTTTGTGCTAGCAGGAATTCATAAATTCTTTTAGTATCAATGAATAAGAATATCCGCAGTAGAAATAACAGGCCGTGGATAAATGTATAAACGCGCATGCGCACTATTAAAATGTTAGGCGCTCAAGGAGTATCGAGCATGGATCAAGACCCAGGCGAAATGTTGGGCAATGCTAGAAAAGCATTTAAGGAAAAGCGTTACGTCGAGTCACTTGAAAATTATAAATTGTTCTATGATAACGCAATCGAGATTGATCGATCATACTACGGGGTTCGTCTTTCCTATTGTCTAGGCGAGTGGGCAGAGCTAGGAACGCAATATCCAGATGCGCTGACTGAACTTATAAAATTAAAAGAAAGTACGTTGTCAGATTTTGAGAAGAATCAAAGTCGTCAATCTTTCCACGAGTACTCCTGTATATGTAAAGTTTTGAACTGCGACGAAGATACATTCGATCAGTTCTTGGTAGTGCGAGAAACGAATATTGATCTTTCTCATAAGGTATTTAGATTTGTATATGAATATTGCGCCTCTAATAGAAAGTGGGATTTATGCCGTGAATATTTGGGTAATGGTTTAAAGCAGTATAAACGCTCACTTGAAACCTTTGATCATATGATGGAGTTCGCAGCAGAGAAAGAAGGTGATCTTAGTGAATCGATCTATAAAGATGGAATAGCGGCATTTAAACGAGAGGTGTTATGGATACTCGATATGTTGGCATATATTGATGAACCTGACGAGTACAACTCTGCTATCTCGAAAATTGAAACTGATCTAAAGGAGCGTGGGCATGGACAACTGTATTCAGAAATCTGTGAAACATCGCCTAACAAACAAAGGCAGTGAAGTCCCTGCGGGGCGGGATCTCCTTTGGGCGTTATAAACACAGGGAGAGTGTAGTGGAAAAATTCGCGATATTGTCAGATATTCATAGTAATGTTTATGCGCTTGAGGCTGTCGTAGAGCATGCTAAATCTAATGGCGTCACGGCTTTCGTCAACTTAGGGGACATATTATACGGTCCGATTGCTCCACGACAGACATACGATTACTTGCAGTCGTTGAATGCAATTACTATATCTGGAAATCAAGACCGTCAGATTTACGAGGCAACTAAAGCTGAAATAGAATCTAATCCGACTATGCAATTCATCTTGAGTGATTTGGGACCACAGCCATTAGATTGGATGAGACAATTACCATTTGATTTGCAGATCAATGAAGATATTTATGCTTGTCATGGTACACCAAATGATGACCTTGTATATTTATTGGAAAATATAAATACAGGTTCTCCAGTAGTTCGCGCAGATAGTGAAATAATCGAACTCTTAAATGGTGTATCTTCCCCTATTGTAGTCTGCGGTCATACTCATACCGCAAGATGTGTCGAGCTAACGACAGGGCAAATAGTCATCAATCCTGGAAGTGTTGGGTTACAAGCATACACAGATGACGAACCGAATGTTCACTCAATGCAGAGCTATTCCTCAGCCGCATCATATGTAATATTGCAAGGTAAACCAGATGGAAAGTGGGACATAGTTTTTCATAAGGTAATGTATGATGTTGAAAGCGCTGCAAGGGCCGCAAAAAAACAGGAACGTTATGATTGGGTTCACTTTTTGACCACTGGTAGGTGCTTATAACAAACTAAGTAAGCGGGACAATAATGCGTGGGCTCCCGTCACTTCGTTCGGTATTTTAGCCCACGTATTACTGCCCCTTCTTGGGGTGTTAGCAAGGAATAACCTATGTACGGTCGGCTCAAAGTATCATGAGCCCGGATTTGGGTTACGGTTTGTCTCCGGACTATCCTGAAAATTGCCATGTCTTAATTGAGGCGGAAATCGGGCCGTCTGAAAGCCATGGGGCGGACATTTTCTATTTCGAGGTAGTCACGCCTGAGGCCATCAAGTCGTTGCCTGCCCCGTCAATTAAGTTCGTTTCGGCCTGCTGCCTCCACCGGACGCCCCTGACCATGAGGCGCTGGGCTAGGAAAAGTGCCATTAGTACTTTGGGGGGCGGTCACGAGATCTAATTTTAATCTGAACTGAGATTAGTGAGATCCGATCTCAACTGCTCTAAAAATGCTTTTACTTTTGCTAATGGGTATCTTCTGCCCGAGTACAGTGCGTATAAAACAAGGTCTTCCGGTTTGCTGTCAAGATCAATCATAGTAAGAGAGCCGCTGTCTATCTCTGCCTGACATGCATGGGTGGGTAAAATAGCAAAACCAAGTCCTTTTATGGCTGCGGCTTTGGCCATGTGACCGCTGTTAACCTTGTAGCTGGATTGCACCTGAATGGTTTGCTCTTCTTTAAATCGCCAAGGCATGCCTTGTAGTACAGACAGACTTGTAATACAGGGGGATTTGCTCAGCTCACCTAACGAGCGTGGCAATGGATGACGCTCGAGAAGTTGCGGTGAAGCGACCACGCAACTCGGCCAACGTAGCAGTTCTCTGGCGATCCAGCCTGAATCTTCCAATGACCCCCGGCCAAATTGTAAAACGACATCAAATCCTTCAAGCAAGCCTTCAGTCGGGTTTAATTGGGTATCACAGCTTAGTTGTATTTGCGGGTTTCGGAGGCAAAAGTCTGTGACTATTTCGGCCAGGAAGGGGAGATCAGGCATGATGACCTTGAGGTGGCCAGCAATGGAGTCCCCATGCCGAGAAGCGTCTACCAAAGCATCATCAATTGATAATATTAATGGTGTAATGCGCTGATAAAGTTGAGAGCCAGCAGTTGTTGGCTTCATTTTACGTGTCGTTCGTTCAAGTAATCGCAAACTGAGCTGCTTCTCCAATAGTGCAACATGCCGACTCACATTGGACGTTGGTGTTTGCAGTTTCTCTGCCGCTAGTTTAAAGCTTAGTTTCTCGTAAACAGTTTGAAAGCTAAGCAACCACTGAAGTTCTATATTCTCAATCATTAATTAACTCAAAAAATGGGATTAAAAAACTAATAATACCATGTTTATCCAAAATATTGGCTTTGTAACAATCTCTACCGAGTTTTATTATTGAGGTAGAGGTGATGAACAAAATAAATCGAGTTGCCATTGTCGGTGCCGGTGTAGCCGGAATGGCGTTGGCAATACTCGCCAGAAGAAAAGGTTGTTACGTACGCCTGTATGAGCGTGATAGCAAGGTTTCATCCATCGGTGCTGGTGTGACCTTGTGGCCAAATGCTATTTTTGTCTTGCAGCAGATGGGATTGGAACAAGAGATAAAGCGTCTTGGTGGTAGCCCCCGTTTGATGCGGCAATTCGATCGACATGGTGCTCAGAAAAGTGAATTTGATATTGATGAAGTCAATTTGTTGTGCGGTTTTCCCAGCGTAACGGTACTACGTTGTGATCTTATGAGCCTACTGTCTGAAGCATTAGATAATTTGGGTGGGGAAATACATTTTGACCACTCAATAACCCCACCAGATATTCATACATTGCAGCAGGACTTTGATTTGGTGGTAGGGGCTGATGGGCGAATGAACTCAGCGGTACGCCACACTTTATTCGCAGATAAAGTGTATCCACAGTATCAGGGGTTTATAAATATACTTGGTATAAGTCAACTGGAGGACGACATAATTGATAGTGTAATTCATGATTATCAGGGTCAAGGTGAGCGCTTTGGTATTGTTCCAATAAAAAAGGGGCTTTGCTTTTGGGCTGGGGCATGGAGCACTAAGATTGATAAAACGCGTCCTGTATCTGATTGGTATGCAGAGATGAATCAACGGTTCATGCGTTGGCCGGAGCCGGTCAGAAATGTTCTGAAGTCTTATGACAAAGCATCACTTAATCGCATCTTTGTTCATGATCTTGATCCTCTGCCGTATTGGCATCAGAATAATGTTGTGATTATAGGTGATGCTGCACATGCATCTTTACCAACATCAGGGCAAGGAGCGAGTCAGGCGCTGGAAGATGCATGGCACCTTATCCAGCTTCTGGACGCTAAAAATGGAATGGGTATAGCGAGTATTCTGAACGATTTTTATCAACAACGAATAGCAAAGACTTCAGTAGCTCAAACTGTTGGACGTCAGGCGGCTCAAAGGATTTTTGGCGAGCATTTACAGCCTAATTCATTAGCCTCGGGGATTTCTGCAAAGCAGTTAAGCCAGCTCTGGATGCAGGGGCTGGAAATTGACTAGTCGGAAATTCAGCGTTTATGTACGCTGAAAGTGCCCGAAGAACACTGGGCAGTCCAGTATAAGGCCTGGAGGTGTCTACGAAACCTGAGGCGATTCAGTCAATAATATTGACTAGTTTACTAGAAGAGAGTTACTAGTGCAGACATCTCGTAACCTTGTTACGCCGAAGTCGTTTCTTCTGGAGAACAAGTCTCTTTTTTATCACCTTTAAGGTAAATAAAAATCTCAAGTTCTCTCTCCTTATGCCTTCCAAATGGGGGGTTAGGGAGGGGGTATGTATTTTTCTTGCTTCTATTCAAATACTTTGATCTATTAGTTTTATTCCGCTTTTGAATTTATTGAAAATAGGGGAGGATTACCGTGTTACTTTAGGCTATTACGCAACTCTCATTAGCTATGTTACACGCTACAAAACCCTCTTTCCCCTTTCTGATAACTCGTTATTTTTATATGGATATACAGTTCATTTTTCAAAAACCTGCTTTTATGCGCGTTTAGCCATTTTAAATATCTCAACTGTGCGCGTTTGTGCTAGCAGGAATTCATAAATTCTTTTAGTATCAATGAATAAGAATATCCGCAGTAGAAATAACAGGCCGTGGATAAATGTGTAAACTCGCATGCGCACTATTAAAATGTTAAATGGAATAAGTATGATGCAAGCTGCAATTTTTGACATGGATGGAACGTTGATCGATTCAGAGCCAATGTGGAAAAAAGCCGAAAAGGAAGTTTTTTCATCTGTAGGCGTAGAAGTAACTGACGAACTTTCATCTCAAACTGTTTGGATGACGACCCGTGAAGTGACTGAGTTTTGGTATAGTTATTTTCCTTGGTTCGGTAAAAGCTTAGAACAAGTCGAAAATGAAGTTGTTGATCGTGTAGCAGAGTTAATTATTGATGAGGGTGTTGCTTTGGAAGGAGTGCATAAAATTTTAGACTTCTTTCAAAAGAAAAGTTTTAAAATTGGTTTGTCAACTAATGCTCCTTCAAAACTAATTCCTATTGTTTTAAAAAAACTTAATATTTCTCACTACTTTCATGCTATTTCTTCTTCAGAAGATGAAATAAAAGGAAAACCAGATCCAGCCGTATATTTATCTACGGCTAAAAAATTGAATGTTGAACCGTCAAAATGCATTGCATTTGAAGATAGTGTTTCGGGTATACTTGCCGCGAATCAAGCAAATATGAAAACTGTTGTAGTTCCACCTGCTCTAGAGTTTACAGATGAAAAATATGAATTATCTTACATGAAGCTTAAGCGCTTATCCGATTTTTCCGATGAGCATTTAGAAAAGATAGCTAACTCTACGAAATTACGTATCTAAGAAATTCCATTTAACAAGAGTTTTCAAGTCGGACAAATTACAGTTGGCTTTTTGTTCGTGCCTCACTTATTTTAGCCAACTATTTTATTGCCGTTTAGTAAAACGTTATAGGGATGTAAATGTCATTAGAAATCAAAAGGGTTGATAAACATGATTGCCTTGATTTAATTGGGATTTTTGTTGAACTGGAGCAGTACTATTTCGGTGATAGGGCTGCATCAGAACAAGACTTAGCCAACTATCTTAGTCATCAAGTATTTTCTGAACACTCAGGCGTAAAAGTGATCGCAGCCTTTGAACACGATAAGATCTTAGGTTTTGCAACTTACACAGTAATGTTTCCAGCACCAAAATTATCAGGTCAGATGTATATGAAAGACCTGTTTGTCTCTTCCTCTGCTCGTGGTAAAGGTATCGGACTTCAATTGATGAAACACTTAGCTTCTATCGCTATTACTCATAACTGTCAGCGTCTAGATTGGACAGCAGAGAGTACTAACCCGACAGCAGGAAAGTTTTACAAATCAATAGGAGCCAGCTTGATTAGAGAAAAAGAGTATTACCGCTTTGAAGGTAATGATTTGAATAATCTTGCGAAATCTCTATAACAAGCGCCGCAAGAGGGATTTTCAACGTAAGATGCTTTTTTTCCAGAAATGAAATCAATTTTAGTCATGCTTTGAGGGGGATGACCCCACTATCTAGGTGTTAAATAGCTTTGTAAGGCGCTGTTCATCGTCACTGTGACAGGGATAATATATGTTGAGCCGACTATTCGATAGTCCGTCGATGTTCGACCATATTTGTTTATCTAAGGTGATATCCCCCATAGTAGCATGATGGTAAGTGTATGATATTTCTTCTAGTTGTCGCACACTATTGTGCCGCCAAGCTAATGCAAATATTGGTGATAAAGCGGTAAATTCTTCAACTTTCAGTTTTAGTTTTTCGTCATTGGGGGTAGCCGCCAGAGCATTTCTAAGAAACCCAGCCATTCGATATATCTGTCTTTCAAGCTGAGATTCGCTGTTAATATTTAGAAATTTTTTCCAGTCAGTATTTGCTATTGTTAAATATAAATAATTTCTCTTTTCAGGTTCGATTTCCATTAAAGAAAACCCAACCATGAGATCAAATGCCGCATTAGAAGCAATAAGATCTAAATATTCATTTTGTACCAGTGCGGGTAATGGATTTAGTTGAAAAAGGAGTTTTTCAGTCTTTGAGGTTATTGTGGCAGATTGGACAACAGGCAGTGCGTCCGGTATTGAATGAACTAAATTGCAAATATATCTATGCTCAGAAGTCGATAATTGCAATGTCTCTGATATTGCGGTTAAAACTTGCATAGAAATACCTAATGCTTGTCCTCGTTCTATTTGGCTATACCAAACGGTACTTATACCCGCTTTGTATGCGACATCCTCTCTTCTTAATCCTTTAGCTCTAGATCGAATAGCTTTGGATAGTCCAATCGATTCAGGCTGAATGAGATCTCTCTTCACGCGTAAAAAATCACCTAACAGCTTCAGATTTTCGGTTTGCACGACGACCTACCCTATACAATTTATATACATATAACTACTTACTTGCGCCAATTCTCACCCATCCCATAATCACCATCCTCGTCATAGTCGTACGACTGAAGACGAATTTATATTGATTTAGTTGAGGGTAATAGAAGTAATGAATGATAAATTAACCAGGCCACTTTTTCTAGCAATCCTATGCACACTGATGGCGTTTGCCTCATTGTCTATTGATTTATATTTACCAGCTATGCCATTGATGGCAAAAGAACTACATGGGGATGTTGAATTAACCGTCACCGCTTTTCTGGTAGGGTTCTCTATAGCTCAATTGATATGGGGACCTATTAGTGATTCATTTGGGCGTCGTTTGCCACTTTATATTGGCATGTTGATGTTTATTGTAGGCTCGGCAGGATGCGCTCTCTCTAAAAATATGGAGCAGATAGTGCTTTGGAGAATTGTTCAAGCCTTTGGTGCTTGTACAGGCCCAATGCTGGCAAGAGCGATGATCCGCGACTCGTTTAGCCGCGTTAAGGCGGCGCAGATGTTTTCAACCCTGTTTTTCTTTATGGCTGTTGCGCCGATTGTCGGCCCTTTAATTGGAGGGCAGATAATTCGTTTTAGTAGTTGGCGAGTCATTTTTGTGACGTTAGCTGCTCTCGGCGTGATCATGTTCATCTCATTGTTTGCATTACCAGAAACGCTACATGAAGATAAGAGGGTAAAGCTGTCTTTTGCAAACGCATTCAATCACTACCTAGTGCTTGTTAAGAATCGAATCTTCATGAAATATACGCTATGTCTGACATTCTTCTATGTTGCTGCATACGCTTATATGACTGGTTCGCCATTCGTTTACATCAGCTATTTTGGAGTAGCTCCACAGTACTTTGGTTTTCTCTTTGGGCTGAATCTTTTAGGGGTTATGGCAATGAGTATACTCAATCGACGCCTTGTCTTAAGGTACTCATTAAAGCAATTACTAAAAATAGCCGTCTTTGTCTCTTTACTCGCAGCAGTGATATTGGCACTGGTTGTTAAGATACAAATTGGTGGCGTTGTTGCTGTCGTACTATCAATCTTTTTATTCTTTTCAATGAATGGGATCATTGCTGCGAATACCACGACAGCTGCGTTAGATGCAGCCCCATCTTTAGCAGGCTCTGCTTCAGCAACCATTGGAGCATTGCAATACGGAAGTGGCATTGTATCAACGCTTTTGTTGGCCTACTTTAAGGATGGAACACCTTGGCCGATGGCTTGGATTATGTTGGTGTTTACGTTAGCGAGTATTGTAACGTTGTTGTGGCCAAATAATACCGTAAAAAGTGGTGATTGAGTTAAAGAGGCTATCGTTTTCGACGTTTACCATAGAGGCTTTCCGCAGCTAGCTGTTGTCTTAGAAAAACAAACACGTTATCACGAGGCTATGCCTTTATGTGACAAAGCTAAATCTCTAGGTTGGGCTGGAGATTGGGATTCAATTCTGCCGTCACTGTGTCGCTATATACCCAGTTTTGTTTTTATAAATTTCTGATTGCATCCTATTTTTGCTAGTTTGCCGAAGGGCGGTTGCGTAGACTCAAAAAACCGACTCGGGAATAACGGATAGTATTGATAGCTTCTATTAATAACAGCGATGGATGAATGTATGGATATTGATGTGCTACGCAGTTTTTTGGCGTTTGTAGAAACAGGCAGTTATACACGAGCCGCTCAGCAGGTGTTTCGAACACAATCGGCGTTTAGCGCGCAAATGCACAAGTTGGAAAAAGAGCTGGGATGTGCTTTGTTTCAAAAGCAAGGGCGTAACTTATTACTGACAGAAGCGGGTTTGGCTCTGGTGAAAGATGCCAAGCAGCTGGTCAGCTTACATGACCAAACCCTAAACGGGTTCAATACTTATAAAGATAAACAATCACTGCGTTTAGGGTGTCCTGAAGATTACAACGATAAATTATTACCACGAATTATCCGCTTGTTATTAGAAGAGAAACCCAAGCTGTCTATCCAAGTGTTTAATGAACCGAGTTTTTTACTGCGCCAAAAGTTGGATCGTGGTGAATTGGATGCGGCGATAGTCACGCGCTCACCGGATAGCCTAGAAGGGTATTGGTTAACGAGTGATGAAGGTGTTTGGATATGCAGTGCAGATAGCCCGTGCCTCAAACAAACGGTGTTACCTTTGGCGTTATTTCAAGCGGATTGTCGTTATCATGCTGCGGCCATTGATGGTTTACAAAAACGCGGGCAAGCCTTCCAGTTGATGATGTGTGCTAATAGCGCCTCTGCACAACGTGCCATAGTGCGGCAAGGGTTAGCGATAGGGGCAATGGGCAAACTCAGCGCCACTGAGGATCTGGTCGTGATGGACAATATGCCCCCATTACCCTCTGTGGATATTGTGATGTTAGTGGGCGCAGTGCCGCATCCACTCTTATCGCCAGAGCGCTTGCAGGGAATGAGTGACAAAATTTCACTATAGCGTGTCAGTTAAATACGCTTGAGAAGATGAAGTTATTCGTGACCGAGATAGGTTATTGAAAGGAAAAAATGAGCTAACTGATTGAGAGTTTGGAAATATCTTATATCCAGCACTATGCTATAATTTTGAAAGACTTTGCTAAATACTAAGGAAAGTCATGAACATGTTTGGCGATGAATAGGGAATACAATTTCATTTCTTGTTTATCATTTGTGGTGTGCGGCTCATCCACGAGGCTAAGTGACTAATGATGATGGATCGACTTGAACGATAAAGAGGATAGAAATGGAAGCGCTGCTCGAACTGTATAACACGCATCAGGGGCTGATCATTGAGATTGCTCAAAATGCGGTATTAACCATATTGGTATTAATTGTGGCATCTCTTGTTTCGAAAATGATTTCAAAAGGTGTTGATAGAGGGGTGAAAAAGCTCAGTGGCGGTGATGAAATCGTTGCGCGTTTGCTTGCCAAAACAGCGGGCTATACCGTGTACCTTGTCGGTATGGTCGTTATTCTCGATTTGTTTGGTGTCAATACGGCCAGCTTAATTGCACTGGTTGGTGCTGCGGGTTTAGCGATTGGTTTAGCGCTGAAAGACACGCTGAGTAATATCGCTGCAGGGATCATGATTTTATTCTTGAAGCCGATTAAGAAAGGCGAATTTGTCGAGTTTGGTAGTCATATGGGGACAGTCGTTGATATTGGTTTGTTTAACTCTGTGTTTGAAACGGCCGATGGTATTTATATCGCGAGTCCTAATCAAACTATCTGGAATTCGACCATTAAAAACTATACTCGTAATGGTAAGCGCCGTATGGATATTACCGTAGGGATTTCTTATGATGACTCGGTAGATGATGGTTTACAGGTATTAAGAACCCTTGCCTCTGAGCAAGAACATTTGATTAAAGAGCCTGAGCCACAAGTGATTGTGCATACGCTAGCGGATAGTTCAGTGAATCTGCAGCTACGTGCTTGGTGTCCACGTGACAAATACTGGGAAACGTACTGGGGTATTCAGCGCCAAGTTAAACGACGTATTGAAGATGCGGGTCTCTCTATTCCATATCCACAGCGTGATTTGCATCTTATCTATAAAGATAAAGATGAGGTTTCTCAAGCGGCAGCGAAACATTAAGCGGCGTTTAACCAGAGAATCACTAAAAAGGACGCAGAGATGCGTCTTTTTTTATGTCTTTTTATGCTTATCGATGAGTAACATGCTTCATGTTTAATGGTGGAATTTGTCATAAACTGCATGATTTCACAGAAACTTTACACGGTATTGTTTTGAGTCGAGTGACTTCAATTTATGGTTTGAATGGTTGATGTCACCATAAAAGGAGTGAACGATGAAATTAGCTATCTTAGCGTTAGCCGTGGCATTTTTTGTCACCGGATGTTCTAACACTTGGAATGGGGTGAAAGATGACTCATCTAAAGCTTACCATGAAACTAAACAAGCGATTCATGAGGCGACCGCAGATGATGAAGCGACCACGCCTAATAATAACGCACCGGCAAATAATAACGCGCCAGTAGATAATAACGACGCCCCCGTTAATAATTAACACGACCTTGTCAGGTACGCATCGGCCCCTACCATCAATCATGGTAGGGGCCGATGCGTGTTTGTAGAGATAAAATAGGCCAGTCGCCCTTATCAGAATTACGACATAAAGCGAGCTTTAAACGATTTCCCTTTCATTTTGCCTTCGTTCAATTTACGTAGAGCGAGTTTGGCTTGTGAGCGCTGCACGGCAACATGTGCCCAGATATCGTGTACCTGAATTTTACCCACATCACTTCCAGATAAATCTTTACCTGCTGTGAGTGCGCCAAGAATATCGCCCGGACGCAGCTTCTGTTTCTTACCGCCTTCAATACGGATACACGTCATTGACGCTTTTGCTGGCAGAACGCCGTCGTCGTTACTGGGTAACTTCGCGATAGATTGAGGGCCAAACTTATCTTCAAGTAGTGCCAATTTCATATCATCTTTGGGGCCAACCAAACTCACGGCTAAGCCATCTGCGCCAGCACGGCCTGTTCGGCCAACACGGTGCACGTGCGTCTCTGGGTCATGGGCTAATTGATAGTTAATCACTAAGTCTAATGCATCTATATCGAGACCACGTGCGGCAACGTCTGTTGCGACTAATACGTTAATACATTTTAACGCAAATAGAGCGAGTGCTTGATCGCGTTCACGCTGATCCAGATCCCCATGCAGAGATTTGGCGTCAAAACCAATATCTGACAAATAATCGGCTAACTCTTGCGCTTCACGCTTAGTGTTACAGAACACAACTGCGCTTTCTGGCTGATGGTGTAAGAGCAGTGTTTCTGTTGCATGCTCTCTGTCTGCGGAATTCTTCACCGAATAGAACGACTGCTTAATATTAAGCTTATCTTCGTTATCTTCAATTTGAATCGTGACGGGGTTATTCATCATATTGCGCGCGATCTTAGCGATGGGTTCTGGGAACGTCGCGCTGAATAATAAGTTTTGACGCTGCGCTGGCATGTAGCTTGAAATGGTATCTAATGCTTCGGTAAAGCCCATTTCTAACATGCGGTCGGCTTCATCGAGGATAAAAGTCGTCAGGTTATCGAGATTTAAGCGACCTTTCTCCAAGTGATCCAAGACACGGCCAGGTGTGCCTACAATGATATGTGCACCATGCTCAAGTGACCCAATTTGCGGACCAATAGAGACACCGCCACACAACGTAAGAATTTTAATGTTGTGAATACTACGGGCAAAGCGGCGCAATTCTTTGGCGACTTGATCCGCCAGTTCGCGCGTTGGGCATAACACGAGCGATTGAACTCGAAAGCGTTTGACTTCCAGTTTATTTAATAAACCCAAACCAAAAGCGGCCGTTTTACCTGAGCCGGTTTTTGCTTGAGCAAGCACATCATTACCTTCAATGATTGTCGGTAAAGCCGCCGCTTGAATGGGCGTCATAGAAGTGAATCCTAGATCATCTAGGGTGCTAAGCAATGAAGGCTTAAGCGCGACGGAGCTAAAAGAAGTGGTCGATTGCACAATGTTTCCTGTTGCCATAAAGGCGGTTCATAAAGAAATTAGCCAGATTGTAGCAGGTAGGGCAAATAGAGGGTATCGCAATCTCTATTTTATCGCAGATCGTCTTTTTGTTGTAAAAGTGACCTGTATGCAAACTTTTGGTTATATAAAATAAGTAATGGTTATGTTCGGAGAGGATAAATCGGGAGAAATTTATCAGTGACGCGTTATCATGCGCATTCACTTTTTAACAACCGTTTTGAACTCTGGGGAGTTGTATGTCAATTGCAGTGATCGTGTCATTAGCGATATTTGTTGGCATTCTGGCCGTTATTTTTAACTTTCAGAAAAAATCCAATACGCTTTCACGCCTTGTCTTAATAGGACTGGTGTTAGGTAGTTTATTTGGCCTTGGCCTACAGTTTTTCCTTGGCGAAGGACAAGCAGAAACCGAACTTGTTTTATCTTGGGTTGCCATTGCGGGTAAAGGATATGTCGGTTTACTAAAAATGGTCATCATGCCATTGGTATTAGTCTCAATGATCTCTGCCGTCGTGCGGTTAGATAAAAATGGCTCTTTAGGTAAAATTTCGACGTTAACCATTGGTATTTTGCTATTTACAACAGCCATTGCTGCGGTGATTGGTATTTTTATGGCGCATATGTTTGGTTTGACGGCCGCTGGCCTCACCGAAGGTGCTCGTGAAACTGCACGTTTAGCCTCGATTACCTCACGCGCGTCAACGGTTGCTGATTTGACTATTCCACAAATGTTAGTCAGCTTTATTCCAACTAACCCGTTTGCTGATCTGACTGGTGCCCGTGCGACGTCTATTATTGCCGTTGTACTTTTTGGTGTACTTTCTGGTATTGCCGCGCGCAAAGTCATGATCGAAAAAGAAGAATTAGAAGCGCCTATTCGGACGTTTGTAGAAAGCCTACAAGCGGTCGTGATGCGTTTAGTTAAAATGGTGATGGCTATTACGCCTTACGGCATTGCTGCGCTAATGACGAAAGTGATTGCAACATCAAGCGTTAACGATATTTTGAAGTTGTTAGGCTTTATCGTTGCCTCTTACCTAGCCATTTTCTTAATGTTCCTTGTGCACGGTTTATTGGTTTCTTTCGTTGGCGTGAGCCCTAAAACGTACTTTAAGCGCATATGGCCCGTACTGACGTTTGCCTTTAGTTCACGTAGCTCGGCGGCAACTATTCCGTTGAACGTAGAAGCCCAAATTACCAAACTGAACGTGCCGCCAGCGATTGCTAACTTAGCCGCTTCATTTGGTGCCACTATTGGACAAAATGGCTGTGCGGGTATTTACCCGGCTATGCTGGCGATTATGGCCGCACCAACAGTGGGAATTGATCCGATGAATATTCAATTTATTGGTTCGCTTATCGCCATGATTACTATCAGTTCTTTCGGTATTGCCGGTGTAGGTGGCGGTGCAACGTTTGCCGCGCTTATCGTATTGCCAGCCATGGGATTGCCTGTCACCATCGCCGCGCTCTTGATTTCGATTGAGCCGTTGATTGATATGGCACGTACTGCGCTGAATGTTTCGGGGTCAATGACGGCGGGTACTATTACCAGTCGTCTACTAAAGCAAGAACATCATCCAGAAGTGGAAGGAGAGCAACAAGCCGCTTAATTTGGTGGTTGTGCTCTTTTAAAAACGGTCAGCTTGCTGGCCGTTTTTTTATGTCGACGATATTGTTCGATGAGACTTGCCTGTTTATTAACCGAAACTTGAAGGTGTATTGAAATTAATACATTAGAGTAAACTTATTCTTTTAAGGTTGTGAGAAGAATTATTTCACGTGCTGTAGAAAGTGATTGACGGCGTAGGATGTGATCTTTATATTTAGTTGCCATTGCAACTATTGACATGACAACCAAAGGTGTACATATGTCAAACGACACCAAAGAACATGAATGTTATGCCTTGCTTATGGATAATATCGGTTTTCTCTTGGGCAAGTCTTGCAGCATAAAAGACCGATTCATTGATCATGCTTTAGCATCAGCCGATCTCATTGAAGAGATTACGGCCACGCAAGCTAAGGTGCTTTTTCAGATCGATAATCTCCATAATTACCGTCCTTCAGACATCGGCAAGATGCTTAATGTCGATAAAAGTAGCATTACACGCATGGTTGATCGCTTGCTCCTTAAAGATTTAATAACACGTTTCCCTGATCCAGAAGATCGGCGTTCATGTTTACTGGGTCTCACGGAAAAAGGTCAGCAACTCATTGAGCAATCCAAGCCCATCGTACATGGCGCCCTTGACGACTTAGAACACGTATTAACGGCTGAAGAACAGCAACAGATGCGCCATTGTTTACAAAAAATTGTTGCGTCGGCGTTAGGTGATGATGGCATGAACACATTAGTAAGAGGTAAGAAATGAAGACAATACTCAAGCCGTTGGCGGCGATGATATCTGTCACCTTGTTGTACGGATGCACCGCGCCCAGTGATATTAAACCGGCAAATAAGCTCAATAAATCTTCGGTTCTTGCGCATAGCCAGCAGTTAGACAATGAATCCCTGTCATCGGCAGATTGGCCGAAGCAGCAATGGTGGAAATCATTACATGATGAACAACTCAATGAGTTGATTAAGCTTGCGATGAAGCACAGCCCAACCATTCAAATGGCGAATGCCAATTTACGTAAAGCCTCAGCATCGGTGATGGCGGCAGATGCCCAGTTTGAACCACAATTATCTGCACAAGGTGGTGTGACTCGCTCACGGTTATCACGCTCAGAAGATCCGCTTTTTCAAGGTAGTCGTTATACCACAGTGTATGACTTAGGCTTAAGTGGCCAATATACGTTTGATTTATGGGGCGGTCAGCGGGATGCATGGGAAGCAAGCGTGAATGCTCAGCATGCGGCTGCGGTGGATCATCAAGCGGCGAATATTACGGTTGCAAGCAGTATTGTGAGCACTTATGTCAAACTGGCCAGTGCTTATCACTTATTAGATTTAGCACAGAAAGATTATGATCGTACCCGCCATATTGTATCGATTACTCAGCAACTTTTGGATAACGGATTAACATCGAAAGATCGTTTATATACCACGCAAAGTAATGAAGCCTCCGCCAAACAAGATCTTAAAAAACGCCATTTAGCGGTCAATCAGCTGAAAAATGCGTTGGCAACAATGATAGGGCAAGGGCCAGATGTGGCAAAATCGATTAAACGCCCAACGGCAGTTTTAACGACACAATTAGCTCTGCCTAAGCATTTACCTGCCAACCTATTGGCCCATCGACCTGATTTAGTTGCGGCTAAATGGCGAGTCGAAGCTGCGACCAAAAATATTGCGGCAGCGAAGACCAAGTTTTATCCGAACTTAAACCTAAGTGCTATGGCCGGATTTAAAGCCGTGTTAGGGGATGCGATGTTTGAAGATCCTAGCCGCTCATGGCATGTCGCGCCCGCGATTTCATTACCTATTTTCACTAAAAACTTGAAAGCGGACTACATCAGAAAAACCGCCGATTATGATACGGCTGTCGCTCAATATAACCGCACCTTAGTCAAAGCACTAGGAGATGTGTCCGATACCATTATGGCGTTGAAATCGGCAGAACAACAATTAGATGACGCCAAACTCAGTGTGCAATTGGCTGAGAAAAGTTATCACATTAATGAGAAACGCTATCAGTCAGGGATGGGAAGCCATTTAGATGTATTGGTGGCGGAGCAACGTTTACTGCATGCTGAATCCGCATTAGTTACGTTACAGAATCAGCAACAAGAAAAACAAGTCATGTTAGTGAAAGTATTGGGTGGTGGTTTCTATGAACCCAACAATCAACAATCCGGCACCGCAGAACATTCAACTACGACAGAACATTCCGGTAAAACAGAACAACAACACGTGAAGGTTAAATAAAATGCAACAAGATAAACATGAACCTAACACTTCTGAGAATGCGCAAAAGCGTAAGAAAGGCTTAACGATTTTTGCGGTTATCCTGTTGGTTATTGCCGTGTGTTCGGCTGGGTATTATTTTGCTTTTGTCACTGGCGAGCAAACCACAGAAGACGCGTATGTCGACGGTAACCTTGTGCAAATCACACCTGAAATCACTGGCACCGTGACGCGAATTAATGTGGAAGATGGTGATTATGTCAAAAAAGGCCAGCCATTGGTTTACCTTGATGATGCCGATGCCAAGATTGCATTTGAACAATCCAAAGCCAATCTTGGTCAAACGGTACGTCAAGTCCGTTCACTGTTTAATGATTTAGAGCAAGCCAAAGCGGTAGTAAAAAGCAAAACGATTGCTTTTCATAAAGCGCAACGAGATTACCAACGTCGTAAAAACATGGTTAAAGCCGGCGGTTTATCTCGCGAAGAATTGAGCCATTCGCGTGATGTCATGAGTTCAGCGGATCAAGAGTTGGCTGCGGCTAAACAAACACTTGAATCGCGTGAAGCGGCCGTACATAACACTACAGTGAGCGATCACCCGCTAGTGAAATCGGCGATTGCGAATGTTAAAAAAACCTTCTTAACGAAAAAGCGTACGGTGATGGTGGCGCCTGTTTCTGGCTATGTAGCAAAGCGCAATGTGCAAGTGGGTCAACGTGTTTCGCAGTCATCAAAACTAATGACAGTGGTACCGTTAGAGCAAGTGTGGGTTGACGCGAACTTCAAAGAAACCCAGCTCCATGACATGCGTATTGGCCAAAAGGTAACGCTAACATCGGATATCTACGGTGAAGATGTGAAATTTCATGGCAAAGTACAGAGTCTTGGTATTGGGACTGGCAGCGCGTTTTCTGTGCTACCCGCGCAAAACGCAACAGGTAACTGGATTAAAGTGGTGCAGCGTTTACCTGTACGTATTGAACTTGATAAAAAAGAGCTGGCTAAGCATCCTCTGCGTATTGGTTTATCGATGATTGTCGACGTGCATACTGATAACCAAGATGGACCATTGCTCTCCAAAGTGAGCTCTAACAAAGCGCGTTTTAAAACCAATGTCTATCACCAATCTTTAGCCGGTATTAACCCTATGATTAAGACCATCATCGCGGAAAATGATGCGGGTTCTAAGCAATATTTGGCAAAAGAGTAATAAGGGTTTGTTATGAGCGATCAGCAACAATTCCGCCCCGATAATATGCCATTGTGTGTATTCGCTATTGCGTTGGGGGTGTTCATGCAGGTGCTTGATACGACGATTGCTAATGTGTCGCTGCCGACGATCGCCGGAAATATGGGGGTGAGTGCCAATCAAGGGACGTGGGTTATCACCTCCTTTACGGTCAGTAATGCGATTGGTTTGCCGATTACCGCATGGCTAAGTCGTCGTGTGGGGGAAGTACGTCTGTATTTAGGCGCTTTGATTGCCTTCAGTGTCCTGTCGTTTTTGTGTGGTATTGCGCAAAGTATGGGGGAGTTGGTTCTCTTTCGGACTTTCCAAGGATTAGCGGCGGCGCCTCTGTTTCCTATGAGTCAAGTTTTGTTAATGTCTATCTTTCCCAAAGATAAGCGTCATATGGCATTAGCACTAATTGGTATGGTTGCCGTGGTTGGACCGATTGTTGGTCCCATTCTTGGTGGCTGGTTAACCTATGATTACAGCTGGCCATGGATATTCTTTATCAATATCCCGATTGGTATTTTTTCGGTGATGGTGTTGACGACACAATTACGTGGTCGTGCGCAGCAGACTGAACGGACCAAGCTTGATTATGTCGGATTGGCGACCATGGCATTAGGTGTCGGTGTCTTGCAAATTGTCCTTGATAAAGGGAATGAATTAGATTGGTTTGATAACGATTGGATTGTCGCCGGTTCTATTTTTGCGGCTGTCATGATTATCTTTATGATTATTTGGGAGCTAACCGATGATAATCCGATTATTAACTTAAGGTTGTTTAAAAACCGCAGTTTTTGCTTTGGAACCATTTTGTTGACGATAGGCTATTCTGGCTTTTTTAGTATTAATCTATTGTTACCGCAGTGGTTGCAACAACAACTCGGGTATACCGCCTTATGGGCGGGGCTCGCCTGTGCGCCTATGGGCGTTATTCCATTGTTTTTAACACCGATATTAGGTCGCTTCGGACATAAAGTGGATATGCGTATGTTGGCGGCTGGAGCCTTTGTAGTGATTGGAGCCAGTTGTCTAATGCGTGCCGGATTTAATACCGAGGTGGATTTTGGTTCTATCGCACTCGTTCAGTTGTTTATGGGAATCGGTATCGCGTTATTCTTTATGCCGATGACGACGATCTTACTGTCTGACTTAAGTGGCTCTGATGTTTCCGATGCGGCCTCACTGTCGACCTTTATTCGTACGATCGGGGCAAGTTTCGCGTCCTCGTTAACGACTTGGTATTGGTCTCATGGAGCAAGTTTGCATCATTCTGTGTTAAGTCAGCATATTAACCCATATAACCCATTGGTTCAGGACGATATTCAACAGGGTGGTCAGTCTATGCTGGCGTCGATGAATGGGACGATTACGACCCAATCCTATATGCTGTCGACGATTGATATCTTTGTGATTTTAACGGCGCTATTTTTTGTCGCTGCTCCCTTCATCTTTTTAACGAAAAAGCCCGCAAGTGACGGTCATTAACAGCGATCTTGCGTGTATAGCCTATTAGCTTGATGTCCAATACAAAGGCTCTGCGATTCGCAGAGCCTTTTTGCATCATGCTTTTAGAACAAATACATCTAATATTTCACGTGGAGGCTAACAAAAGAGCACTATAGTATCAGCAGCGATAAAGACGTTGCCAATGATAAGGGAAAATAATGACAATACATCAAAAAACAATTGCCTATATTGCGCATGGTGGTGGCCCTATGCCGTTATTAGGTGATGCCTCGCATGCAGAAATGGTGACAGAGTTACAAGCCTTAGCGGGGCGTCTAGCAAAGCCTTCGGCTATTTTAGTGATTAGTGCCCATTGGGAAGAAAAAGTCCCAACGATTACTGCTGGAGCCCATCCATCATTAATTTATGATTACTATGGATTTCCAGCTGAGACCTATGAGTTGACCTATCCAGCTCCAGGTGAACCAAAGCTTGCCCAGGAAATATACGATTGTCTTAAGAGCTCGGGAGTTGATGCTAAACTGGATACGCAGCGCGGCTGGGATCATGGTGTTTTTGTTCCCCTTATGTTGATGTATCCAGATGCTTCTATTCCAGTGGTTGAGCTTTCTTTAGTGGCCGGACTTGATGCAACGCAGCATGTTGATCTTGGCGCCGCATTAGCTGAGCTTGATTATGATAACTTGCTTGTAATTGGTTCCGGATTCTCATTTCACAATATGCGGGCATTTGGCGCTCCTAACACTGGGGTCGTCAAAGAACAAAATGAAGCGTTCGATGTTTGGCTACAAGAAACATGTTCCAGTACACAATTGGATGAAGCTCAGCGTACCCAACGCTTTATTGAATGGAATCAAGCGCCGGGAGCACAATTTTGTCATCCACGTGAAGAACATTTGATGCCTGTACACATCTGTTATGGCATGGCACAAAAGCCAAGTGATTTTGTGGTGTCACTACAGGTGTTAGGAAAACAAGCCAGTATGGTGGGGTGGGAAAACGTATAACCTCTATTCTTTTCTTTTGCTTAAATGCAGTACGCCCGTACTGCATTTTTTTTACTATTACTTTGATAATGATCTCCATTTGCTATTTTATTAAGTGATAGTAGTCATGTTTATTTATTTTACCATATAAAAAATATGAACTCGTTTTTTCCCTTATTTTGCTTAGTGGATATTACATAAGCTGTTTATCTTGTGGATGTTTTCGCTGTAAAGGACTGACAAAGATAAAAAATGAGTTGTTGGTATTGTTTTCTATAAACATTCTTAATTTTTGCGTGATCACAACCATATTTTATATTTTATGCACAAGATTATTTTTCAATATAAATATATTATCTCAGCATAAATAAAACAAAGTCTGAAAGATAAACATACCTTTAATAGATATTGAGTTTTACGATAAATAAGAACAACGTTTTCCCCATTAATAAATTTATTATTAATGCCAAAATGTTGTCTGTAATAGCGTGTGCTTAATGTTTTAGCAAAGGTAATAATAATACCCTAGGAGAACATCAATGAAGAGAAAAAATGCCTTACTAGCACTTTCGGTTGCGTGTGCGCTATTCCCTCTACACAACGCTCTAGCGGCGCCTTCGCAATCACTTGAGCAGCGTGTTAGTGAGCTTGAAGCACAACTTGCGCAAACTAAACAGGAAGTTCAAGACAATAAAGAGCAATCTGACACTTTACAATCGATTGCTGATGGGTTTCAGTTTTTTGGTTATGCCCGTTCAGGTTTAAATATTGACCAAGATGGTCACGGTGCTGGCGGTGGCTTAAATAACATCGGTCCGCAGATGTCCATCGGTAGCAACGTTGGTGCATTTTTTGGTCGTTTAGGTTTAGAAGATGATACTTACGTTGATACTAACCTAGCGCACAGCAGCATGGCAGATAACGGCACACGCTCTTACTACCGCGTGATGTTCTCTGAAGGTGAAGAGTCAGAAAATGCGTGGCATGATGCTAACGTAAATATTCGTCAGGTATATGTGGAACTGTCTGATATCGCGGCTTTTCAAGACTCAGAAGCCTTCCGTGGCTCAACATTATGGGCCGGTCGACGTCATGACCGCGAAAACTTCAACATTGAGTTTATTGACTCGGATGTGATTTACCTCGCGGGTACTGGTGGCGGTATCTACGATGTTAAAATGGCCGATAACTGGACCTCAAACTTCTCGCTAGTGGCCAATGATTACTCCGACTTGCCTGAAGGTACTCGTACTCCAGAAAACGATGATATGGAAGCCTATACCCTGACGTGGAATAACCATTTTGGTCCTTTGCAAGTCATGTTGAACGGTATTGTGTCTAAAGATAATGATAACCGCAGCACAACAGAAGATATTGCCGATACGGGTGAACATATCTTTATTAACTATAATGGCACCAGCTTTTACGGCTTATCTGACGGTTGGACCAAAACCGGCATGATGTACGGTCACGGCTTGGGCGCTGAAGTGAAAAATCTTGGCCAAGATTCCAACTTAACGTCAGATGCGAGCTCGGTACGCTTCTTCACTAATGGTGTAACGCGTCTATCTGATAACTGGCGTATCGGTCCATCATTACTTACTGAATACTCGAAAGATCGTTATGCAGAGGGTGATGAGTACAAATGGGCAGTAGTGAACGTACGTTTAGCGCAAGAGTTTAACCCTAACTTTGAAATTGCTTATGAAACTACCTATCAATACCTTGATCTTGATAATGGAAGCGATAGCGTTAACGGTAGTGTCGGTAAGTTAACCGTGGCACCAACGTTCAAAATGTCTAATGCTGGTGGTTTCTTTGAGCGTCCACAAATTCGCTTCGCGGTTACCTACGTGAACTGGAGCTCGGATTTTAAAGATTCTTACCTTATCAATGGTATTGACCAAGGCATGGGTGAAAATAAAGAAACCGTCTTCGCTATTCAAATGGAAACATGGTTCTAATTTAAATCCTCCTAAAGTAATCCGTCCAATTAAAGGGTAATAGATATTCTATTACCCTTTTTATTTTTATTAAGAATATAGTTTTTTAATGAGTAATTAATTTAAAAATAAATGAGAGATTGAGATAAATTATTATCACAATTAATTAAAGATGGTTTTTATTGTCATAAATATAGCAAGAAAGTACATGGACACAACAAAGATAATTGTTACGTTAATTTGAAATATAAGTCAGCCTGCCTATTTTTGTTTAATCAAATGCCCACCTAATTGCATAGTATTCTGCCAATATCTTGTCGATATTTTTATTGCCGCCTCGTTGTAAGCGTTCATAATGCGCCAGTGTCTTGTCGTAATACCTTTGAATGACATTTTGCTGCTGTGCCTCGGTTGCATGCCAAATATGATAGCCAATAGGGTGAACAGGTTCAGCGGTTTGATGATTTGAGACACTTAACACTTCGTAGTAGCGCTGGTTTTCTTCGATCAGTGATTCACGCAGCAGGCGATAGTCATCGTGCATAAGGCGGCGGCGCACGGTGTAGTGATGGCGAATAGGACATACGATCAAATCAATCTCGAGGTTGGGATGGCGGCGCGTAATCTCTTCAATAAATGTGGTCATCAGATCGCCACCGATACCGGCAATCATGACTAAATGACGACCAGCGTAATGCGCTAAGGGGAGGTCGGCGACATCTAAGCAGTGTGTTTGCCAATTCTTGGTAGATTGGGTGTGATGAGTGCGCAGACGCTGCGTGAGATCCTCGATAAGATGCGCAACGACATCAACAAAATGGATGGTTGCGGTGGGGATGCGTTCCAGTAGTTCAGTTCCGAGGTAACCATGGTCACAACAACAATCCCAAATATGGTCATAGGGCTGCTGTTGTGTTTGCTGTTCTGCCCATTGAGCTATCAATGATAATCGTTTACTTAATTTCAATCTTACGCATCCCGTTAAGGTCTAGAAATGGAATGCGGCGCATTGTAATGATTTTTAGAAAAGAAACGAAGGACTGATTTGTTTAGCTAAAGGTGAACGAACAGCCTGGTATGGGGCCTCGCTATCATAAACGGTGTTACTTGGTTGAATTTACGCCAATATTACCTATCTTGATGCGATGCTAACTTAACCACGTCACCTATCGTCTATGTTGAGTAGTATCAGGCAAGCTGGGAGGCGGTTTATGAATCAAGCATTAAAAAATAAGGGCTTTATCGCCTATCTATTGGTGGTGTTCGCCAACATATTTGTCGATTTTGGTCATAAAGTCATTCTGCAAAATACGATTTTCAAGAGCGTCTCGGGCAGTGAGCAAGTACTGTTGACGGTATTGGTCAATGGCTTGATGTTATTACCGTTTGCGTTGGTTTTGATGCCAGCAGGATTCGCCTGCGACCGTTATCCCAAAAGACGCATCATGCGTATCAGCGCACTAGCGGCGCTGATCGTCACCTTACTCGTTACCTATAGCTATTATACGGGGCATTTCTATCTCGCCTTAGGGCTAACAGTCTTGTTATCGGTGCAAAGTGCATTCTACTCGCCCGCTAAATATGGTTACATTCGTGAGTGGTTTGGTAATGAAAATTTAGGGGTAGGCAATGGCTGGGTATTAGCCGTATCGATGTTGGCATTACTCATGGGGAGTGCGGTATGTTCATGGCTCTTTGCTGGGTTATTACCGATAAGCCCAGTTCAGTCATCAGGTTGGGTTTTAGAGCATGTGGCCAGTATTGGGTGGTTGCTGGTTATGGTGGCATTGTTTGAGTGTTATTATACGCTGCGCTTGCCGAAAGAGTCGTCGAATGTAGTATCTACGCCTGCGCTTACTTGGGCGGGACACGCTGATGAGCAAGGTTTTGTTTTACAAATTGTTCGTATCATTCGCCATAAAACCTTATGGCAATCGGTGTTAGGCATTAGCAGTGTCTTATTTCTTACCACCGTATTGATCTCCGTTTTTCCCATTTATGCCAAAACGCAGTTAACTAGCATTCATAATGCAACGATTCAGGGCATCTTGGCGATGTTCGCCGTTGGCGTTAGCTTGGGAGGAATTTTTGCTGCTAGGCATTCCATACGCCATATTAATTTGTCACTGATCCCCTCAGGCGCCATCCTAGTGTGTATAAGTATGGCGACACTGACACACGTGACTATGGCTGTTCTGCTCGCTGTGCTGTTTGTTGTCATTGGCTTTGGCTGCGCGATGATGGTGGTGCCATTGCACGCACGTCTGCAATTTCAAGCTAAACGTAAAGAGTTAGGGCGAGTACTGGCTAGCCAAAATATGCTTCAAGCGCTAGTGATTAGCGCTGCACTTGCTCTTACATATGGCTTTGTAACGGTTGGCTTACACAGTACGTATTTAGTGTGGGGAGCGCTCGTCCTGAGTCTGATCATGGCATTGACGGCGGTTATTTGCTTACCCCAAGCATTAGTACGCGGAGTGTTAACGCGTCTTATTGGTCATAAATATCGCTTGAAAGTACTAGGGTTCGAACATTTTCCTCAATCTGAACAAGGCGTTCTATTACTAGGCAACCATATCAGCTGGCTTGATTGGGCGCTGATTCATATGGCAAGCCCTCATCATGTACATTTTGTCATGGCTCAAGATCTTTATGAGCGTTGGTATTTCAAATGGATTTGTCAGCGGTTTGGGGTGATACCGATTTCGGCGGGACACAGCCAAACTGCATTGCAGCGTGTTACCGAGCTACTTAATGCGGGTAAAACCGTTTGTCTATTTCCCGAAGGTCGCATTAGTCATTTAGGTCAACTAGGTGAGTTTAAACAAGGGTTTGAGTTAGCATGTGAAGGTGCTAATGGCGTCATTATTCCATTTTATCTGCGTGGTATGTGGGGGAGTGCCTTTTCTCGCTCGACCAAGAAGCTCGACAAAGTACGTCATAAAGGCATTAAACGCGATATTACCGTCGCGTTTGGTGAACCGATGGACATTCACTCTAGCGCGAGCGAAGTGAAGCAAAAAGTCTTCGAAATGTCGGTGGCAAGTTGGGAGAACTATGCCGATACGCTTGAGACACTATCACATACTTGGATCGCCACGGCGAAATCGCGTCCGAGCAAATGGGCGATTGTCGACAGTACCGGTAAACCGATGTCTCATATGCGCTGTTTAATCGGCAGCTTATTGATGAAGCAACACATTGCATCACTCCCTGGTCAAGCTTTAGGTTTGATGGTGCCGACCTCTAGCGCGGGCTTACTCGCCAATTTGGCGACGTTAATGGCAGGTAAAACGGTTGTTAATATTAACTACACCGCGTCTATTGATGCGATTGTTTCGGCTAAGCAGCGTGCGGAACTGAGCAGCGTGGTGACATCGCGCAAATTTATCGAAAAGTTGCAACAGAAAGGCATTGATTGTGAGACGATTTTGGACGGCTGCACTGTGGTGTACCTCGAAGATATCATGGGAAATATGAGTCAGTTACGGCAATGGTTGACCACTTTGGCTGTGTATGGACTCCCCGCGTCTTGGCTGACCGCGTTGTATTGCCAGAAGCGAGCGTTGACCGATACCGCAGCGATTCTCTTTTCGTCAGGAAGTGAAGGGGAACCGAAAGGCGTGATGTTGAGTCATCGCAACATCATGGCCAATTTACGGCAAGTCGCGGATGTATTAAACGTACGTGAGGATGACCGAATTATGGCCACCTTACCTCTTTTTCACGCGTTTGGTTTGACTGTGACCGGGATGTTACCGCTGATGGAGGGGATTCCGGTTATTTGCCATCCGGACCCGACAGATGGCGCCAATATTGCTAAAGCTGTCGCTAAACATCAAGCCACCTTAATGTGTGCTACCTCGACGTTTTTGCGTATGTATCAACGGAACCGTCGAATTAAACCAATGATGTTTAAATCATTACGTGCGGTGGTCTCTGGCGCGGAAAAGCTTGATCCTGATGTGAAAAGCGCCTTTCAAGAAACCTTTATGGTGCCGGTATTAGAGGGCTATGGCACGACAGAAACCACTCCGGTCGCCAGTGTCAATTTGCCGGGACATTTAATTCGTGAGCAAGCTTATATTCAAGAAGCGGCTCGTGAGGGCACCGTGGGGTTGGCATTGCCAGGAACAACATTTCGTATTGTCGACCCGGTGAGTTACGAATCACTATCTGTGGGGGAAGATGGCATGATCATGATAGGTGGTGCGCAGATCATGCAAGGATATTTAAAAGATAGTGAGAAAACCGCTGAGGTTATTGTCGAGCTCGACGGTAAGCGGTGGTATAAAACCGGCGATAAAGGACACTTGGATGAAGATGGTTATTTAACTATTGTCGACCGCTATTCTCGTTTCGCTAAACTCGCGGGCGAAATGGTGAGCTTAAGTGCGGTGGAGCACGCCATCAAATCGATGCTCAACGATAGCGACCTGAATCTTGTTGCCGTCAATTTGCCGGACGAGAAAAAAGGCGAGCAGATTATTGTGCTCACGGAAAGCACGATGCCTGAAAGTGAGATGAAACAGACATTATCGCAGCAAGGGATGGATAGTCTGATGCAACCGAGTCGTATTTTTCATGTGGATAGCGTACCGGTGTTAGGCACAGGTAAGATGGATTTTGCAGGCGCCAAAGCATTAGCGAAGGAAAAGCTCTCAGCATAAACGCAGGGCGGTGCAATGATAAACCAAAAAGAGACGCCCACAGAGGCGTCTCTTTTTTTAGCGTGATTTATGTCTGTACACGCTCCACTGTATGGTAAAACGTGCAAAGTGCTTAGAGTACACAGTGCTTGGCGTACGAGGTCGCTTCGTTGACTGTCCATTCACCCTTAGGTTTACTTTTCATGCTGCTACACCAGGTTTTGCTACCGACTTCATTACCCATTAAGCAATGCTTGGCGTAACTCATAGCATTATCACTACTCCACTGAGTTTTTGGTGTGTCTTCCATGTGTGAACACCATGCTTTAGAGCCAACATCATCGCCACAAGCAGATAGAGCCAGTGTGGTTAATAGTAAAAAAGCGATACGTTTTATCATTGTTATATCCATTTATGGGGTCATCGTCATTATAAGTGTAGCGTGACAAAAGTCGAGATTGTTAGCGCCGCGAAAAATCCTATGCGTCTTCTTGCCTAGTTCAGTGATCCCACTCACCAATTACTGGTCGTAATATCGTAATCGACCGATCAGATTCACATTCTTTTTGGAGAGGCGATGCAAAATTTTTTGGTTGTATTTATTATCCATCGAAACGTTTCGATGACGATAGTTTGTCGATAAAAATGATCAGTACAAAAGAGAACACAGGCCTAGTTATGAAAAAATCACCATTGTTAAATGCTCCTTTGTCGAACTTAGTGGCGTCTTTGGGCCACACCGATGAATATACGGTGTGTGATGCGGGATTGCCTATTCCTAGCGGTGTGCAGCGCATCGATTTAGCACTAAAAGCAGGCATTCCTTCTTTTATTGATACTGTGCAAACACTACTCACTGAGTCACAGGTTGAGAGTGTGATCGTTGCAAAAGAATTGCCAGAAAAGAACCCAGAGCTACATCAAGCATTATTAGCACTACTGGAACAAGAAAGCCAAAGTCATGCTCAACCCATTACCGTAGAGTATATTTCTCATGAGGCGTTTAAGACGCAAACGCAACAGAGTAAAGCCGTTGTACGTACCGGAGAGTGTTCTTCCTATGCCAACATTATTTTGCGTGCTGGCGTGACGTTTTAATTCTGAGTCCAATGTCGGTTGTACGACATATCTATAACAACAATGAGGACAGATGATGAGTCAGCCAATTTTATCCTTAACTGAAATAGAAAAAGGTTTCCCAGGGGTCAAAGCGCTCGATAAAGCGAGTTTGAATGTTTACTCCGGCCGCGTTATGGCCTTGATGGGAGAAAACGGCGCGGGTAAATCCACACTGATGAAAGTACTTACTGGGATTTATAAAAAAGATGCCGGCAGTATTGAATATCAAGGTATGCCTGTCCAGTTCAAAGGTCCGCGGGAATCCCAGCATGCTGGAATTAGTATCATCCATCAAGAGCTCAACTTAATTCCTGAATTGAGCATTGCGGAAAACATCTTCTTAGGTAGAGAAATTGTCTCTCCGATGGGGCGGATTCTCTGGAAAGAGATGTATCAGCAAGCGAATGCGTTATTGAAGCGTTTAAATGTCAAACACTCGGCACAGACTCCGCTTGGTGATTTGAGTTTGGGCGAGCAACAAATGGTGGAAATCGCCAAAGCGCTGTCTTTTGAATCGAAAGTTATCATTATGGACGAGCCAACCGATGCGTTAACCGACACTGAAACGGACTCGTTATTCGCAGTGATTCGTGAATTGCGTGAGCAAGGCTGTGGCATTGTGTATATCTCTCATCGTTTAAAAGAGATTTTCGATATCTGTGATGACATTACCATTTTGCGTGACGGTCAATTTATTAAGGAATACGAAGTTGCCGATACCCATGAAGATCATTTGATTGAATTGATGGTAGGTCGTCGATTAGAGGAGCAATATCCACGTCTCGCATCTTCTAGTGACGACGTATGTCTAGAAGTCAAAGGATTAAGCGGTGATGGCATAGAGAATATCGATTTGACTCTACACAAAGGTGAAATCCTCGGTGTATCAGGGTTAATGGGGGCGGGTCGCAGTGAATTAATGAAAATGATTTACGGGGCGTTACCACATTCGCAAGGGGAAATTTGGCTAGACGGTAAAGCGTTACAGATTCATTCGCCGCAAGACGGTTTACGGGCGGGTATCGCGTATATCTCTGAAGATCGTAAAGGCGATGGTTTAGTGCTTGGACTGTCAGTGAAAGACAATATGAGCTTGTGTGCCTTGCCTCATTTTAGCCGTGGACTGCATATTCAACAGTCACAAGAACGTTTAGCGGTCGATGACTTTATCAACCTATTTAATATCAAAACGCCGAAGCGCGAACAGATCATTGGCCATTTATCCGGTGGTAATCAACAAAAAGTGGCGATTGCGAAAGGATTAATGACACGCCCGAAAGTACTGATTCTCGATGAGCCTACTCGCGGCGTGGATGTCGGCGCAAAAAAAGAGATTTATCAATTAATTAACGAATTTAAATCTGAAGGTATGAGCATTATTTTGGTGTCCTCTGAGATGCCAGAAGTACTGGGTATGAGCGATCGCATTTTAGTAATGCACGAAGGCCGTATCAGCGGCGAATTCAGTAGCGAAGACGCCAATCAAGAAAGTCTAATGGCCAGTGCCGTTGGCAAAAATAACAAAATATCCCCTAAGTCACTGCAAAAGTCTGTAAATGAGGAGCCAGCATGAGTACTGAAACTGCTAAACAACCCCAACAACAACCAGAGAAAAAATGGTTGAGTAAAGAGCGTCTTATTGAACAGAAGTCACTCATTGCATTGATTTTTTTAATTACAGTGGTGTCAATTCTTAACCCACACTTCTTTACTTTTGGTAACTTGATGAACATTCTGCGCCAAACGTCAGTGAACGCCATCATGGCGGTTGGCATGACATTGGTGATTTTAACTGCGGGGATTGATTTGAGTGTCGGGTCAGTATTGGCGTTATCCGGCGCGTTTGCTGCAACCATGATTGGCTTGGAAGTACCAGTGATGATTGCGGTACCTGTCTCTTTACTCGCAGGGGCAGCATTGGGGGCGGTGAGTGGCCTCATCATTGCAAAAGGTAAAGTACAAGCGTTCATCGCCACCTTGGTCACCATGACGTTATTGCGCGGTGTCACTATGGTGTATACCGACGGCCGACCTATTTCTACTGGATTTACGGATACAGGCGATGCGTTTGCTTGGTTTGGAACTGGGTATATTTTGGATATTCCCGTACCTGTATGGATCATGGCGATTGTATTTACCCTAGCTTGGTATGTCCTCAATCACACCCGTTTTGGCCGTTATGTATATGCCTTAGGTGGCAATGAGTCAGCGACGCGTTTATCCGGGATTAACGTTGATCGCGTGAAAATTGGCGTGTATGCCATATGTGGTTTGCTTGCGGCATTGGCTGGCATCATAGTGACGTCACGTTTGTCGTCTGCACAACCGACTGCAGGTGTTGGTTATGAACTAGACGCCATTGCGGCAGTGGTTCTAGGTGGCACCAGTTTGATGGGCGGTCGCGGTAAAATTATGGGAACCTTGATTGGTGCCTTGATTATTGGCTTCTTAAATAATGCGTTGAATTTATTAGATGTATCATCGTATTTCCAAATGATCGCGAAAGCGGTTGTCATTCTGCTAGCTGTACTAGTAGACAATAAAAATAAGTAAATAACACTTAGCCTTACCCTACAATAAGGAATCATATTATGAAAAAGCTTGCCACGATTATCTCGACCGTACTATTGGGCTCTACTATGTCTGTGTCCGCGCATGCCAAAGACACGATGGCGATTGTTGTTTCGACGCTCAATAATCCTTTCTTTGTTTCGATGAAAGAAGGCGCTGAAGCGAAAGCTAAAGAGCTGGGTTATAACTTGATTGTATTGGACTCACAAAATGATCCCAGTAAAGAGTTATCGAATGTGGAAGATCTGACCGTCCGCGGCGTCAAAGCCATTTTAATCAACCCAACGGATTCTGATGCGGTATCTAATGCGATTCGTTTGGCTAATCGTTCCCATATCCCAGTATTAACGCTTGATCGCGGTGCTAACCACGGCAAAGTCGTTTCGCACATTGCATCCGATAACGTTGCTGGTGGTGAAATGGCCGGTAAATACATCATGGAAAAAGTGGGTCAAAAAGCCAAAGTTATCCAGCTAGAAGGTATTGCCGGAACGTCGGCTGCGCGTGAACGTGGGAAAGGATTTATGAACGTGGTTAAGAAAGATCACATGGATCTATTAGCCAGCCAACCTGCGGATTTTGACCGTACTAAAGGGCTGAATGTGATGGAAAACTTAATGGCCGCTCATCCTGATGTTCAAGCTGTATTTGCGCAAAATGATGAAATGGCATTGGGTGCATTGCGTGCAGTACAAGCGTCAGGTAAAAAGGTACTCATTGTCGGTTTTGATGGCACCAAAGATGGGATTGCTGCTGTGAAACGTGGCAAGCTCGGTGCAACTATTGCTCAGCAGCCAGATTTGATTGGTGCGTTGGGCGTGGAAACCGCAGATAAAGTCTTGAAAGGTCAGTCGGTCGATAAATCGATTCCAGTACCTTTAAAAATCATTACTAAGTAAGAGTGATACGCAGCCCCTAATTGAACGGGGCTGCGCGATACAATTTCCCAGATAAGGACGTATGTCATGAGTCAATTAGTTGTACTTGGCAGTGTTAATGCCGATCATGTATTGCAGGTTCCGCGGTTTCCTCGCCCGGGCGAAACTTTACAAGGCCATCATTATCAAGTGATTGCGGGTGGCAAAGGCGCCAATCAAGCCGTTGCAGCGGCACGTCTTAATGGAGACATTACTTTTATCGCCAGTATTGGTGATGATCCGTTTGGTCAATCGATGTGCGAGCGTTTTGCACAAGATGGTATGGATGTCGCACACATTGAAGTGCAACAGAACTGTCCGACGGGGATCGCAATGATTCAGGTCTCAGACGAAGGTGAAAACACCATTTGTTTATCTGAAGAAGCTAATGCCCATTTAACACAACCGGTCGTCGCTCAGCATTGTCTTGCGATTAAACAAGCTAAATATCTATTAATGCAATTAGAAACTCCCTTAGATGGAATTACTTATGCAGCGCAACTGGCGACACAACATGATACGCGTGTGGTATTAAATCCAGCTCCCGCTAAACCATTAGATGATGAATTACTGGCATGTATCGACATTATCACCCCAAATGAAACCGAAGCAGAAGTGTTGACCGGGATTGCGGTGAACGATGAAGGTTCTGCACATCGTGCTGCACAAGTATTGCACGATAAAGGCATTCAAACTGTGATGATTACGCTTGGGGCAAAAGGGGTTTGGGTCAGTGAGCGTGGTCACGGTAAAACGGTACCTGGTTTTTCTGTTGAGGCGCGCGATAGCACTGCGGCCGGTGATACCTTTAACGGCGCATTAGTGACTGGTTTATTGGAAGAAATGGATTTAGAATCGGCGATACGCTTTGCCCATGGTGCGGCAGCGCTGTCGGTGACGCGCTTGGGCGCGCAGACCTCAATTCCGACTCGTAGTGAAGTCGTTGAGTTTTTACAACAGCAGTAATGAGGAGTCATCATTATGGCGACCATGAAAGACATCGCGAAACAAGCAGGCGTGTCCACCTCCACAGTCAGCCATGTGATTAACCAAACGCGTTATGTCAGTGATGATATTGCCGAGCGCGTTAATTTGGCGGCGAAACAACTCAATTATGCGCCATCGGCATTAGCTCGCAGCCTTAAAATGAACCGCACTAAAACTCTAGGAATGTTGGTGACTACCTCAACCAACCCTTTCTTTGGTGAGGTGGTCAAAGGGGTTGAACGCAGTTGTTATCAGCAGGGATATAATTTAATTTTATGCAACACCGAAGGTGATGAGCAGCGTATGCGAGCTTCCATTGATACGTTATTGCAAAAGCGTGTCGATGGCTTGATGTTGATGTGTACGACATTAGAGTGTCAGCAAGTGATGGACTTTGAACGCTATCCGGATATCCCCGTTGTCGTGATGGATTGGGGGCCTACCGTTGATGTGAGTGATAAGATTTTAGATAACTCATATCAAGGAGGGATGATGGCGACCCAATACTTGATTGATTGTGGACATAAACATATCGGTTGTATCACGGGACCTTTAAGCCAGCATCAGGCGCTAAATCGTTTGCAAGGTTATCAGGCCGCTATGCAGCAAGCTGGACTGGTGATCAAAGATGAATGGGTTATCGAAAGTAATTTTGAATGTGAAGGGGGATACGATGCGATGAATACCTTACTCGCATGCACCTCGCAGCCAACCGCCTTGTTTGCCAGTAACGATATGATGGCAATGGGAGCAATTAACGCCGCTTCCAAGCACCAGGTGGCCATTCCCGAGACCATTTCTATTATTGGCTACGATGATATCCGCATTGCGGAGTTCATGACGCCTGCATTAACCACGATTCATCAGCCTAAATATCGATTGGGTAAAGCCGCCGTCGAAGCGGTATTAGCGCGACTACAGTCGGCAGATGCCAAGCCGCAAATGATCAAACTAGAACCAACGCTGGTGGAGCGTCATTCAGTTAAAAGCTTGTGTTAATGCGAACGTCTATTACTCATACGTGGTGCCTAACGTTTGTTTAAGCTGTGTTAGGCATCGCTCGATAATCGATGAGGTTTGCTGGGAAACTTGCTGCGTAGTTTGCGGTATCGTTAGTGCGCAAATATCGGCGTAGATGGTTTCTTGTAATGGTAAAAAGGTTACGTGCGGCCAAGTTAGGTTGGCATAGCTTTTAGGAACAATGGAGACTGCATTACGAGTCGACACAACGGCTAATAGTGTGTTTGGATCGGTCACTTCTTGTATGATATTTGGGTAAAAGCCCGCAAGCTGACAACGTTGATTGATTAAGTTAGTGGAGGCGGAATTGGTATGATTGAGCATAACGAACGCGTCTTGACTCAGTTGTGTTAAGGATATGTGTGGGTGCTGAGCTAAACAATGATGCTCAGTAAGCGCCACCACCATGCTCTCTTTGAAGATAACCGTTGCCTGCAGGGGGGCAATATTGTGCGTATCAGCATGACGCACAAACCCAATATCAATCCGACCTTCTTGCAGTGCGCGCTTTTGTTGCTCTGGTGACAGCTCAATGAGATTGAACGTGATCGTGGCAAAATGTTGCTGCATCTCATAGAACGCCTGTCCAAATCCTGCCCAAAAAATCGAGCTCATTACCCCGATATTAATGGTACTTTGTGTATGCCGATGACGCTGCTGAACTCGATTGATCGAGGTATCAAGTACATCAAAGATTAAGCGGCATTCTTCTTGTAGTTGTTTACCGGCATCGGTGAGCGCCACATTCCGGGTATCGCGTTGCAATAAGATAACGCCTAATTGTGCTTCCAATGCTTTAATTTGCGCGCTGAGTGGCGATTTAGTGACATTAAGCTTCACGGCAGCAGCACTAAAATTGGCCTGTGTTGCCACTTCGTTAAAGTATCTGAGCATCTTTAGAGTAATATTCGCATTTGACAGCATGCAACCGTTTCCTATTGTGTTGAATAACAGCACAATTGTATCAAATTAAGCGATTTATTCAGTATGGTAATTAGGGTATTGTGGTAATTCACTCACTAATAAGGAAAGTACATCATGACGACAGATCCGGTCACTACCGCGTTAGAAACTATTTACGCACATAAACCTAACTTTCAACCTAAAGCGGGATTAATTTTAGGATCTGGTCTGGGGGTGATTGCCGATTCATTGGAAGACAAAGTGGTGATCCCTTACGAAGCGTTGGCAGGATTTCCGGTGAGTACGGTAGAAGGACATTCTGGTGAATTGGTCCTTGGTAAGTTGTTTGGAGTAGAAGTCGCGTGTATGAAAGGTCGTGGTCACTACTACGAGCACCAAACAATGAAAGTGATGACGAATCCTGTGCGTACTTTCAAGCGTTTAGGATGTGAATTTATGTTGGTGACCAATGCTGCTGGTTCACTACGTCCTGAGCGTATTGATGTTGGCTCTTTGGTTATCTTTAACGATCATATTAATACGATGCCTGAATCCCCAATGATTGGACCGAATGATGATGAGTACGGTCCGCGCTTCTTTAGCCTTGCTAATGCGTATGATAAATCGCTACGTGCCGAAGCATTAAAGGTGGCTAAACAGCAAAATATTGCCGTTAATGAAGGGGTCTTTGTGTCTTATACTGGGCCGAATTTTGAAACAGCGGCGGAAATTCGCATGATGCAAACCATTGGTGGAGATGTCGTTGGTATGTCAGTGGTACCCGAAGTGATCTCTGCGGCTCATTGTGGACTCCCCGTATTAGCCGTATGTGCGATTACCAATATGGCAGAAGGGTTAAGTGATGTGGTGTTATCCCACGAGCAAACGCTGAAATGCGCCAAACTAGCCGAAAAAGATTTCATTCAGTTAGTCCAGTCGTTTATTCGTCATCACTTTAACGTCTAAACATAGAGAGAATCTTAAGAATAAGCTGCCAGCAACGGCAGCTTATTTATTCTTCAACATTTGCGCTGTTGGGAGGCGATACTATCTCAACGTTATAACTACCCTTACCGTGGTGTTTAACCCGATACATCGCACTGTCCGCAATAGATAGCCATTGTTCTACGGTATAATCAATGTGTGGATCAATATATGTTGCGCCAATACTACAACTACATGGAATGGTGTGATTGTTGATAGTCATGGTGCTTGGTAAACGCTCTTGAATACGCTGACAAATATCATGCAGATCGTTGAGTGGTTCATTGAGCCCAGATAGCAACACGGTGAATTCATCTCCCGCTAAGCGTGAAAGGTTATCACTAGGCCGCAGTAGAGACTTCAGTTGTTTGGCAAAATCTTTGAGTAACTTATCACCGCAATCGTGACCGTATTTATCGTTAGCATTTTTCAAGCCATCGACATCAATAAATAACAGCCCAACATCATTCGTTTTCACTTTGCATTTTTTTTCAAGATCGTTGAGAAAATAGGTACGATTTGTGAGGCCCGTCAATGAGTCGTGATATGCGCGATACTCTAACTTTTTCTGGAATGTTCTTAATTCAGTCACATCTTGGGCAAAAATATAGTAGTCACCAAAAAAGCTTTCCCCTGGTATGAGTCGTACTTGTAGCATTCTGAGATCGCTGCCTTTGAAAATAGAGACATCAAACTCTACGGTTTCTCCCGTTTTGACTCGTGAGATAAAATGCTTATTAGGATCATAGATCTCAGCACCCAAGAAATCTTGCATTGCATAACCAATGATGTCGTCGAGTGTGCATTGAAAAAACTCAGTATACGCATGATTGGCGAAGATGAATTTATCATTATTATCAATATGACTAACGAGTACTGGTAACTGGTCAATGATTTTTTCTAGTTGCATATTGACCCGAACGCCTTCGCGTTCTGGCGAAAGCATGTGGTCAATATTAAAGATAAAATACTGAACAGGTCCTACAGATGTCAGTGTCACCGTAAGATGAGACCAAGCGTTATTTTGCAGATTGGTTTCAACAAAATGAATGGGATCGTCTTGCGCTTCCAACTCTGTTTTTATTTTATCGAAATTGATGCGAGCAAACGTTATCGGAAACAACGGCTGAATATTCGTTTCATCTGTGTATGGAAAGTATTCTTGAAATGCCTTGTTGCGATAGATCAGCTCGCCCTCGAGAGTTGTCACACCAATAGCATTCGTATTGTGATCTAATATGGTCGAGAATAATTCTAATTCTTGGTGATGGATCGTACTTTTTTCAAATAGATCAGTCATGTAATGGTACCCATAAATGTATCCGTATCATCGTAATATGCGATTGATAGGGACACAAACCGTGCTGAGTTAACAGCTCCTAGCAAAGTGACAGTGACATGCTTACTACGCGCTACAAAATGACGAGTTAACATGTCAGGTTCGATACGCACTGTACCTAAATGATATTTAGATACAAAAGCCGTGCGAGTAGTCGCTGCCCATCCATCACGCAGATTTTTTTTATGAAGGCGTATAAAGAATGGCAACATTGTATATGTTAAGCGAAAAATAAACATCGTTGTATTTCGTAAGGTTATACGTTAGCACTCATTTAGCGAGTGAAATACGTTTAATCCCCAAATTCTTAACATAAAGCGCAGTTTTAAAGCGAATATTTGCACTTTAAAAGCTTATTTTTCTTTTTGTGTCAATTTGTTAACAAAATTTACTAAATATGAACATCAAAACGTGGGTTTTCAGCCATACGATGTGTATTTTGATTAAAAGTGGTCAATAAACGTTCACTTAGATTAGTCTACGGTGTAAGTCACTAAATATTCGAGAATTTAAGACTAAACTGAAGTAAGAAAAACAATTATAAGTGAAGGAGATGGATTATGGCTATTCAAGCGTTGCGTTCAGAACAGCTTTATAAAGTAGCAGATTTAGATTTATTACCGTGTAAGTCCACCAAAGAATTATCACCAGTCGATGAAATTGTTGGACAAGAGCGGGCGCAAAAAGCGGTTGAGTTTGCCATGTCAATCCGTGATAAAGGCTATAATATTTATGCGATAGGGCAAAATGGGCTCGGTAAGCGTACCATGATTTTACGGTATCTTAATCGCCATCAACATGATCACCCACCTTTATATGATTGGTGTTACGTCGCGAACTTCGATGATATCCGTACTCCTAAAGTATTGAAGTTACCTTGTGGTATTGGTCATAAACTGCGTCAAGATATAGAAAAACTGATGGGGCGTTTGGTCAAAGCGATACCGCTAGCGTTTGATAACGAGATGTATTTTAGCCGTTCAGAAAAACTAAAAAATCAACTTGCGCAAAAACAAGAATCCGAATTAGAAGTTCTGACACAATTGGCAAAAGATCGCGGTGTCAGCCTAACGATTACGCCTCAAGGTGAGTATCAATTCATGGCAATGAACGGCGATGAAATGCATACCGAAGAAACGTTCTCAGCACTAAGCCGTGAAGAGCAAGAGCAATTTGGCCATATTATCGATAAGTTGGAAGTGGAACTGCGTAATGTGGTGCGTAAGTTAACCGAATGCGAAGAAGGGTACACCGACAAAATAAAAAAATTGAATGACGAAGTGACACGCGGTGTTATTTCTCATGTCATTAAGCAGCTGAAAAAAGACTACAGTCGCTACGCTGAAATCAAAACGTACTTAACCGAGCTACAAAAAGATATTGTTGATAACGTTGACATCTTTTTAGAAGAAGGCGGCGAGCAAGCTGAGCTTTCTACTGCGGCGTTAGATAAGCGCTTACCTCGCCGTTATAAGGTGAATGTATTGGTGAGTCGGCCCTCAGAAGAGCTGCCTATTGTCGTGGAAGAAAATCCGAATTATCACTCCTTGTTTGGCTATATTGAAACCGCAACGTATAAAGGAACCGTTTTCACAGACTTTTCATTAATACGCCCAGGTAGCTTACATAAAGCCAATGGTGGCGTTTTATTAATGGATGCGGTGAAAGTACTTGAGCAACCTTATGTTTGGGATGGGTTAAAGCGTGCTTTGCGAGCGCGGCAACTGAGCTTTACCTCGTTAGAGAAAGAAGTCACATTGACGGGCACGGTGTCTTTGGATCCTGAGCCGATTCCACTTGATGTAAAAATTATTCTGTTTGGCGATTATCGGACATATCAGCTACTCGCTCAGTATGATCCAGAATTTAGCGAGTTATTTCGTGTTACCGCCGATTTTGAAGATGAAATGACGCGGACAGCAGATTCAGAGCTGCACTATGCTCGCCTCATTTCTAGCATGGTACATGACAACCATTTATTGCATTGTGATCGCAAAGCGATTGCGCGCATCATCGAACAAAGCTCGCGCATGACGGGGAATCAGAACAAATTATCGCTGCACGCTGCGCATATTGCGAACTTGCTTCGTGAGGCTAACTACGTGGCGAAGCAAGCCAATTCCAATATGGTCAGGCAAAGCCATGTCGATGAAGCTTTGCATAACCAAGAGTTACGCGTTAATCGTATTCAAGATGGGGTACACGAAACCTTCATTAATGGCACAACGTTGATTGAAACCGAAGGCGAGGCTGTGGGACAAGTCAATGCGCTATCAGTACTTGCGAGCAATGACTTCGCGTTTGGCGCTCCAAATCGGATAACCGCTACGACGTCTTATGGTGATGGTGATATCATTGATATTGAACGCAGTGTTGAACTTGGGGGGAGTATTCACTCGAAAGGGGTGATGATCTTATCGGCTTATTTGCATTCTGTGTTTGGGCGTACGGCGCGTGTCCCGTTAACCACTCGTATTACCTTTGAGCAATCTTATGGTGGCGTGGATGGAGACAGTGCGAGCATGGCGGAGTTTTGTGCCATTGTTTCTGCATTTGCCCAGTACCCTAATCGACAAGATATTGCCATTACCGGCTCGATGAACCAGTTTGGTCAGTCGCAACCGATCGGTGGTGTGAATGAAAAAATTGAAGGCTTCTTTGATATTTGCAAAATTAAAGGTCGTCATTCTGGCCAAGGCGTTATTATTCCCAGCTCCAACCAGCATAACTTGATGTTACGAGCAGATATTGTGAAAGCGGTTGAAAAGGGCGAGTTTCATATTTGGGCTATAAGCCATGTCACCGAAGCCATTGAACTGCTTTCTGGTAAGTGTGCAGGAGAAGCGACGCAAGATGGCAGTTATCCAATTGATACTTTGTATGGATTAGCACAAGCTAAGCTCAATGCACTGAGAAAATAAGCGGTTGAGCAAACTAAATAAGCCTGTTGGTGTGCCCGACAGGCTTTTTTTTATCAAGAAAATAGCCATTTTTTTAAGATTAGATTTGTTATCATCGTTTATTCTCGTGTTATTAATATACAAAGGATTTTTACGACGTTTATGGACGACAATCGCTTATTTCTCAAGGCGCGCTTTGCTCGCTTCACGCAGAGTATATGGACCGTTATTTTCGGGACTTTATTAGTACGCACCACCTATTTTATGGCGTGGCCTTTTCTGATTGTTTTTTTGTATCGAGACTATCAAGCGAGTGCGGTGACGATCGGCGGAATGCTCGCCTTTTCTGCGATGTTGGGCTGTACGGCGGGGTTTTACATTGGCTATTTGTCCGATCTCTTTGGGCGTCGCACCATTATGTTGATAGGTGCCGCTTTAGCCTGTGTGGCATATGGTGGCATTGGGCTTGCGGATCATATCTGGTTATTCTACGTTTTGATTGCTGCCGCCGGTTTAACGCGCCCCATGCTTGAAGAAGTTGCCAAATCGGTGATTAGCGACCAGTTGACCAATAAAAAGGATCGTGAGCTGGCGTTAAACCTTCGTTATTTTACGATTAATTTGGGTGGAACACTGGGCCCTTTAATCGGTATAACACTCGGATTATCACAACCACAAAGTTTGTTTCTATTCACCGGGTTTAGCTACATCCTTTATGGCTGTGCTTTATTGATGGTGCTCAATAAAGGTAAAGTGCATGCTCAGCATGATGAAGCCCAATTGCCGCATTTTGCGGCGGCGTTTGCTGTGATTAGCAAAGACCGCTTATTCATGATCTTGCTACTGGCCAATCTGTTACTGATGTTTGTTTACGCGCAAGTTGAAAGTTCGTTACCCCAGGTTATTGTTCGTTCAGGTTTGGATGGGGCCGCGGAAATAGTCTCGAGCTTAGTATTGGTCAATACCATTACTTGTATTTTGTTCCAATTTCCATTGCTGAGATTATTAGAGCCTCTGTCGTTATTTATGCGTGCAAAAATCGGCATTGTGTTGTTCTTAATCTCGCAAATTGGTTTTGTGTTTACCACCAAAGATTGGCCACAAGGTTGGTATGTTTGTTCATTTTTACTCAGTGTCGGCGAGGTTATTGTATTCCCAACGTTGGGCGTGCAGCTGGATAGATTAGCGCCTGAACATTTGCGTGGTAGTTATTATGGTGCGATGGGGTTATCGGGTTTTGGATTTGCAATAGCCCCTTTGCTTGGCGGACTGATGATTGACATGGGTGGTTCAAGCTGGCTCTATTCGCTGTGTGTGCTGCTGTGTATATTGGTCGTGGCACTGTATCATCGGGCACAAAGACATGACGATGTCGTCGCTCGGCAAATGGCGTAGCGAGCACGCAAAGCGGTGATAATACGGAGCGGGGTATCTTTGCTCCGTATATCGTCAGACAGCGTTAGCGTAGGAAGCGTTTGGCGACGCGCGGCGCCACTTTAATGACAAGCTCGTAGGGAATGGTGCCAATAGCCTTCGCGACTTCCTCTATCGGTAATTGATTCCCCCAAAATTCGACACAATCGCCCACACAATCTTGCGATTTAGCCCCTAAATCGACCGTAATCATATCCATAGACACTCGCCCCACTACCGGGACACGGCGTCCGTTAATCATAACGGGGGTTCCGGCCGGCGCACAGCGCGGATAACCATCGCCATAACCAAGTGCCACGACGCCAATATGAGTGTCTTGTTGAGCGGTCCAAGTATGTCCGTAGCCAAGAGATTCTTTTGCTTGATGAGGACGTACTGCAATCAATGTTGATTGTAGAGTCATCACTGGGCATAAACCATGCTCTTGACCAATGTGGTTGTCGGAAGGAGAAATCCCATAAAGCGCGATACCACCGCGACAGTAATCAAAGTCTTTATCTTGCCAAAATAATAAGCCAGCAGAGTTCGCGAGATTTTTAGGTCCGGGATAGGCGTGCGTGGCCTTTTTGAATACACTGATTTGTTGTTCCGTTGCCACTGAATCCACATCATCGGCTAAAAAGAAATGACTCATGAACCCGATATCGCCGGCTACCTTACCTGTCGCTTGGATAGCCTGCACATAGCTATCGACTTCCGTCGGCATTACCCCGATACGATGCATGCCTGTATCGATTTTCAGCCACACGGTCATTGGGGTACTCAATGATGTTTGCTGAAAATCACGTAATGTTTCAGGGCTATGAATGGTGGTCTGCAGCGCCAGTTCAGACGCTGTTTTTAAATCTTCTTGGCAAAAGCAGCCTTCAAGTAATTGGATAGGCTGAGTGATACCAGCATCTCGCAATGCGACGGCTTCTTCAATACGTGCGACCGCAAAGGCATCCGCTTGAGGTAGCGCTCGTGCGACTTCTATTGCGTTATGCCCGTACGCATCACCTTTGATCACTGCAACTAACTTTTGGTTTTGGCATTGAGCCTTTAAGTTGTTGTAGTTGTGTTGTAACGCTGCTAAATCAACGATAGCTTGTGCTGTGATCATGTATGTTCCTTAGTTGAACAACGCTCCCACCGTAGTGGGAGCTCAACAGTTTTAATGACTTTTTGATTTTACCTAGTTATCAGAGTTGGTTGATGAACTGAAGTATGATTTGGTGAGTTTCACGACGACGGGACTCAATACTGCGAGTGCAATCAGGTTTGGAATGGCCATCATTGCGTTAAGTGTGTCACCTAATAACCAGACAAAGTCTAAAGACATGGTAGCGCCAATGGGCAGTGCCACAACAAAAATAATCCGAAATGGCAGTAAAGCTTTTGGACCAAACAAGAAGGTAGCGCAGCGTTCACCATATACAGACCAACCGACAATAGTCGTAAAGGCAAAAATAGCGAGTGCGACTGCAACAATATATCCACCGACACCGGGTAAGATTTGATCAAAGGCTGCAGAGGTTAATGCAGCACCTGACTCGCCGCTGGTCCATTGACCTGAGATAATGATAACTAAACCGGTAATGGTACAGATCAAAATTGTGTCAATAAACGTACCCAGCATGGCGACCATACCTTGGCGAACCGGATCATTAGTATGCGCACTGGCGTGAGCGATAGGCGCTGAACCTAACCCTGCTTCATTTGAGAATACACCACGTGCGACACCAAAACGAATGGCCATCCATACGGTAGCGCCCGCAAAGCCACCTTGAGCTGAACTTGGGGTAAAGGCTTCAGTAATTACCATGCTTAGCGCCGGTAAAATACCATCTAAGTTCATAAGTAGGATAATCACCCCACCAACCACATAAACTAGCGCCATGACAGGAACTAAAGCGCCCGCAAATGCACCAATACGCTTAATACCACCAATGATCACGGCGCCCGCGAGAACCATAACCACTAAGCCAACGATTAAAGGAGAAAACGCAAAGTTGGTTTCTAACACTTGGGCTATCGAGTTAATTTGTACGCCGTTACCAATACCAAAACAGGCGACAGTGCCGAATAAAGCAAACAACGAACCTAACCAAGCCCATTTTTCACCCATACCATTCTTGATGTAGTACATCGGGCCGCCGACAAACTCACCACTTTTGTCTTTTTCACGAAAATGAACGGCCAGTACGGCTTCTGCGTATTTGGTTGCCATACCGAGTAAAGCGGTCATCCACATCCAAAAGAGGGCGCCTGGGCCGCCAATAAATACCGCCGTAGCGACACCTGCAATATTACCCGTCCCCACTGTGGCTGACATTGCGGTCATCAATGCTTGAAAAGGCGGAATTTCACCCTGTCCATCAGCGCTATTTTGTCGGCCTTGCCATAAAAGTTTAAAAGCTCGTCCAATATTGAACATGGGCATAAACTTTAAGCCAAAGTTTAAATAAATTCCCACACCGAGAATCAAGACCAGCATAGGGACTCCCCACACCACGCCGTTGATTGCTGCTACAAACGCTTGAATTGTTTCCATCCTTATCCCTTTTCCATATTGTTGATTGTTATGCAATTGCTTATCTTAACTATAGCCATTATTGCAAGTTATAGACCATAAATGTAGTGAAACGTCTAAAACAAACTGTTAGCTATAGGAGTGTCTTATTAGTACCTTAATTAGTGTGATGGAGAAACCATTACTCATGCCAAAACGATAATCTTATGCCTTTATTTGTTTTTTATACTAATTTATCGCATTAAATTAGCATATTGTATTGTTTTTTAGGAAGAGGAGCGGACGGTGATGATAGAGACAATGATGAATAGCCGAGTTGTGTACTTATGCATTTATAATAATTTTTGATTCAACATCTACTTTTTAAGCGCACAAAACATGATCATTTGCACCAACGTGGTGTTTTAACGATGTGGTTGAGGTCACGAAAAACATAACAATGGATAAATAAAAGTATAACAGTGATGCAAATTGATATTTTTTGCACTTAAAGTGAGAGTGAATTCTAAATTTTAAGGTTTAACGATGAGAGTGATCCTCTGCCATTTGTGATATAAAAAGAAGAATATTCCATATCAATACGTGAGTCTATTTAGAATTTTTGTCTGCTTTTTTATATTATGATTAGTGCTAAATACTAATTATGATTAAATGATTAGCGCATAACGCTAGTGGGCGGGTTGGAGGTAGGTCGAGTGGTGATGCTAAGAACCGCGTTATGTATTATCTGCTCCTGTTAATAGGCGAAAAAATAACACTTTTCTATTATTAATCTGTCACGTATTTTGCACTGGTAGGTAACAAAACGACAATACGAATGACCAGTGGTACTGGTGACTCAGGGAGAGAAAAAATGGAACTTAAACAACCGTATTTATTATTTTTAGGCGATGCCGCCGATCCACTAGCGGCCAAAGTTGCTCAAGGTATTACCACTTGGCGACCTGACTCGTGTCTAGGTCAACTGCGTTTACCCGCGTGTAACGCTGATGTCGGTTTAGACGATCTGACCATTGAACAAGCGGCTCAGCAGGGCGCGAAAACGTTAGTCATTGGTGTTGCAAACCGAGGTGGGATCATCTCTCAAGATTGGATTAGCGTATTAATTGATGCTCTAGAAGCGGGAATGGATATTGCTGCTGGGTTACACAATCGCTTGAACGATATTCCCCAGTTAGTCGAATGTGCTAAGCGCTGTAATCAAGAGTTGTTTGATGTACGTTTTCCTACTCAAGTGTATCCGGTCGCTAATGGCAAAAAACGTACCGGTAAACGAATCCTGACGGTAGGTACCGATTGTTCTGTGGGTAAAATGTACACGTCACTCGCTATCGAACATGAATTAAAGCAACGCGGCGTCGCGGCGGATTTTCGCGCAACAGGGCAAACGGGTATTTTGATTACTGGCGCGGGAGTCAGTGCAGATGCGGTTGTTTCTGACTTTATCGCGGGTGCGATTGAAACGATTTCTCCTGATAATGCCGCGGAGTATTGGGACGTGATTGAAGGTCAGGGATCGTTATTCCATGCGTCTTTTGCAGGTGTAACCACTGGATTAATTCATGGCGCGCAAGCGGATGCATTAGTGTTATGCCATGAGCCGACTCGTGAACATATGCGTGGCCTACCTGATTATAAACTGCCAGACCTGAGTTTGTGTATTCAACGTAACCTTGAAACGGCGAGTTTAACTAATCCGAATGTTAAGTTTGTTGGAGTTTCTATCAATACCTCGGCAATGGAAGAAGCGCAAGCATTGGCTTATATGGCGCAAGTTGAAATAGATCTTGGTCTGCCAGTGGTTGATCCGTTCCGTCAAGGTATTGGCCGTGTCGTCGACCGCCTATTGGAGTGCTAATGAAGGTTTCAGTCTATAAAAAAAGTTGGCCGATTCGAGGTCACTTTACCATTTCTCGGGGGTCAAAAACACAAGCAGATACCTTGATTGTCCAGCTTGAGCAAGATGGAGCCATCGGACGCGGAGAATGCGTTCCTTATGCACGTTATGATGAGTCGATCGAGAGTGTTGAAAAACAAATCCACGTTGTGACGGCCGCGCTTGAGAGTGGGCTATCACGAGAGTCGTTGCAGGATCTATTACCGTCCGGCGCAGCGCGAAATGCGATTGACTGTGCAATGTGGGATCTGGAATGCAAATTGAACCATCAGACTATTTGGGAGAGAGCTCATCACTCGGCAAGCTCTGTCGTTACCGCATTTACTCTGTCCTTAGACACTCCAGAAAAGATGGAAGCGGCGGCAAAAGAGAATGCACAGCGTCCTTTATTGAAGTTAAAACTGGGTGGTGCCGGCGATTTGGCACGCGTTCAAGCGGTACGTCATGGCGCACCTAATGCTCGGATTATCTTAGATGCTAATGAAGCGTGGACCCGGGAAGACTATCAATTACTGGTCCCTGAGTTGGTAAAACTCGATGTTGATATGATAGAGCAGCCTTTCCCTGCTGGTGATGATGCTCTTCTCGAGACGTTAGAGCGACCGATTCCTATCTGTGCTGATGAATCTTGTCACGACCGCAGTAGTCTGCCTCAACTCACGAATCGCTACGATATGATCAATATAAAAACCGATAAAACGGGCGGTTTAACCGAGGCATTAGCACTAAAAAAAGCCGCTTTAGCAGCGGGCTTTGAGGTGATGGTTGGATGCATGCTGTCATCGTCCTTAAGTATGGCTCCCGCGTTTGTAGTCGCACAAGATGTGGCAGTCGTTGATCTCGATGGGCCATTGTTATTAAGCGAAGATATCGAACATGGCTTTACGTTTGAAGATAACGTCATGCTACCATTTACACCACAATTATGGGGTTAGAAACGATGGAACGTACTGTTTATTTAAATGGCAAGTTTTTGCCTGAATCACAAGCAAATATATCGATTTTTGATCGGGGATTTTTATTTGCCGATGCTGTGTATGAAGTGACCTCAGTCTTGCAAAGCAAGCTCATTGACAATTTGGGGCATTTTCATCGTCTTGAGCGTTCATGCCGTGAATTGAATTTAACGCTTCCTCTGAGCTATCAAGAGTTGACCGACATTCAACATACCTTGATCGAAAAAAATCAACTGCACGAGGGGGGGATCTATCTGCAATTAACTCGAGGTGATGAGGGCGATCGTGATTTTACCTACCATGACGGAGTGCCGCCGACAATAGTGCTATTTACCCAAGAACGTAACTTGGTGAATAGCCCTAAAGCCAAAAAAGGGATTAAAGTAATCTCGTACGCAGATATGCGTTGGCGACGCCGTGATATAAAAACGACGAACTTATTGCCAGCATGCATGGCAAAGCATGCTGCACATGCTGCCGGTGCCGATGATGTATGGCTGATAGAAAATGGTTATGTCACAGAAGGTGGCTCAAATAATGCCTATATTGTCACGCAAGACGATAAGATTGTAACGCGCCCACTGAGTAACGATATTTTACATGGTATTACTCGCGCCTCGCTTATGAAGCTGGCCCAAGAGTTTGATATTGAGATAGAAGAACGTCATTTCACCATCGACGAAGCCTATGCAGCTAAAGAAGCCTTCATTAGTTCGGCAACCACCTTTGTGTGGCCGGTCGTGGCGATCGATGATAAACCGATTGGTGATGGTCAACCAGGCCTCATCGCGTTAAAACTGCGTGAGATTTATATTAACGCCGCTCTAGCCGCGGCGGAATAATCAATAAGCCCTCCATTATGGAGGGCTTATTTGTTTAAGCTTATGTTCGCACAAGCTCTAGAACGGGCATGGAGCTGATTATTCTTTTAATTATCATCGTATTGAGATGATGCATCTTGATATTGTTGTTGCGGATCCGGCTCAGGTTGTACTGAATTGTGCATCATTAATGTTCGTGTTGGGAAAGCAATATCGGCTTCATTATCGTGAATAATATCAATGACTTTCAGTAATACATCTTGCTTGACCTCATGATAGCGATTCCAATTGACGGTTTTCGTAAAGGTGTACACGAAGAAATCCAAAGAACTCGGTCCAAATGAATTAAAGTTAACGATCATCGTTTGGTCACTATCAATCTCGTCGTGTTCTTTTAGCATTTCTTTTATTTGTTCAATAATATCTGGAATTTTATCGCTGTCTTGATAACGTAGGCCAATCGTTTCGTAGATGCGACGATTGAGCATTCGCGAGGGAGTTTCCACTACGATGTTACTGAAGACTGAGTTCGGTACATACAATGGGCGCTTATCAAAGGTGCGAATGACCGTCATACGACCACCAATACGCTCAACAGTCCCTTCAATTTCTCGCTCAGGTGAACGAATCCATTCGCCGACTTTAAACGGACGGTCGAAGTAAATCATCATGCCACCAAAAAAATTCGATAGTAGGTCTTTGGCCGCTAAACCGACAATCAAACCACCAACACCACCAAAGGTTAATAAGCCCGATAGACTTAATCCAAAGGCTTGCATGAATGATAATAGGCCGATGGTCACAAAGAATAAACGAGCTACTTTTGCTACCGCTTGTACTGTGGTTTCGTCATATTTACGATTCTGTAAGCATTGGTGTTCGATTTCCGTCACTAAGCGAACTAGAATCCATATAAATATCGCGATTAACATCAGCGGCTTTAATGTTGGTAGCCAATCAAAGTGTGATTCATCATGCTCTTCGAGAATAAGGCCAATCGAAATGGTGGCAGGCCAACACCAAATCAACGTACTGATTGGAGTCTTGAGGGCGCGCAGTAACAAGTCATCCCAATAGGTTTTGGTTTTCTCTGATATGCTAACCAACCGTGCATAGATAAACCGCCACAGTCCCCAAGCGATCAAGCTCGCCACTGTGATAAATATGACGCTGTTATCTAAATTTTTAAAATGGGACGATGTTTGTAACATGTGAAGAAAGTCGTTCATACTACTCATCAATTGATTGCTGAATTCATTGCAAAAATATCAGAAATAGAATGAGTTCTCTACTGCTTAACACTCATGTTGGCAAGGAAATGCGAGACTGCTATAAACTCGTCGACATCTAGCAGTGAGTAAGATAGACAACTGACTCAGAGTGTTGCTTAATAGCGATATTGTTTAAATGATGATGAGCCGTGTTCGTTCATCCTATACAGGTATGTAGAAATCAATGAAAACAGAAGATAAACAATTTGCGGTGGTTGGGTTAGGGCGTTTCGGGCTGTCAGTTTGTCAGGAACTTGTTGATTCAGGAGCACAAGTTTTAGCGGTCGATGTTGATGAAGAAAAAGTTCAAGAAGCGTCTAGTATCGCTACGCAAGCCATTATTGCTAATTGTACTCATGAAGAAACCGTCGCCGAACTCAAACTCAATGACTACGATATGGTTATGGTTTCTATTGGCGAAAACGTCAATGCCTCAATGCTGGCAACTTTGGTCATTAAAGAGCATGGCGCGAAATCGGTATGGGTGAAAGCGAACGATCGTGCACATGTGAAAATTCTACAGAAAATTGGTGCTGATCATATCATTATGCCGGAACGAGATATGGGCGTGCGTGTCGCAAGGCAAATGCTTGATCGGCGTGTGGTTGAATTCCATGAACTTGGTAGCGGGTGGGCGATGACTGAAATTGTCATTGGTGGTAAATGGCTCGGGCACACCATTGCAGAGTTACCTTTTACGGGGGAAGAGAGTGTTTCCGTCTTGGCATTTCGGCGTGGTCCTGAATTACGCCCATCACCCAGTATTGATATTGCGCTCGAAATTGGTGACATGTTAGTCGTTGTTGGGCATAAAGAGATCCTGATGAAGAGATTAAAAGCCCTATGAAGTTAAAGCGCCCGCGCCAAGGGTTATTTATTTCCTATTCTCAGTTGAAAGGGAAAAAGCACCGAAAAAAGCATAGTAACGAACCGCGTATCATCTTTATGAGTTTTGTCGCGGTATTATTCCCTGCAGCGTTACTGCTGATGTTGCCTGTTTTTTCCAAAACTGGATTGAGTTTATTAGATGCGCTATTTACCGCGACCTCCGCGATTAGTGTAACGGGCTTAGGTGTGGTTGATACCGGCACACACTTTACACGAGCTGGCCAGTCTTTATTGCTAATACTGATGCAAATTGGTGGGTTGGGGCAGATGACCTTATCCGCCGTATTGTTGTACCTATTTGGTGTACGTTTAAGTTTGCAACAACAAGCCCTTGCAAAAGAAGCATTAGGACAAAATAACGACATTAACCTACGTTCATTAGTCAAAAAAATCATCATATTTGCGTTAGTGGCTGAATGTATTGGTTGGGGTTTATTGGCGTTTCGCTGGGTACCGGAAAAAGGCTGGAGTGATGGATTATTTTACGCATTATTTCACGCGGTATCTGCATTTAATAATGCCGGGTTTTCTCTGTTTTCCAACAGTTTGACCAGCTACGTTGGTGATCCGTTAGTCATAATGACGTTGTCGATTTTATTTATATTGGGCGGCTTAGGTTTTACCGTGATTGGTGATGTTTGGTCGAACGGCTGGAAGGGGTGGGCGCGGTTGCATTTACATAGTAAAATTATGCTCACGGCGACGCCGGTTCTCCTCGCGTTTGGTACGGTAATGTTTTGGCTACTTGAACATAATAATACCGCAACGTTGGGGAGCTTATCTCCTGCATCCCAATGGTTAGCTGCATTTTTCCAATCGGCGAGTGCGCGCACAGCTGGCTTTAATAGTGTCAATATCGGCCAATTTACTCATTCAGCGATGCTGATCATGATTTTTTTAATGTTAATTGGCGCAGGCGCAACCTCTACTGGCGGCGGGATAAAAGTATCAACGTTTATGGTCGCTCTTCTAGCAACCTGGAGCTTTTTACGCCAACGTTCAAGTGTTGTCTTGTTTAAACGGTCGATTAGCTGGCCGACAGTGACGAAAGCACTCGCGATTATTATCGTCAGTGGCGTGATATTAATGATGTCGATGTTCTTGCTATTAATCACTGAAAAAGCCACATTTGAGCAGGTGGTATTTGAAACGATTTCGGCGTTTGCCACTGTCGGCCTGTCATCTGGGCTAACGGCTCACCTTTCAGAGCCGGGCAAAATGATTTTGATTGTCGTGATGATTGTCGGTCGAATAGGGCCATTAACGCTTGCTTATATGTTAGCTCGCGCGGAGCCGACCTTGCTAAAATACCCAGAAGAGAATGTACTCACAGGTTAATCTTTTTGAAAATACTCTGATAGGTTAAGGCGTTGTTGTTGAGTAGAACTGCTTCCAGTCGCAGCTTTGTATTCATCAACAAAACCTTCTTTAACAAACATTTTGCTCGTAGAGTTTGGTGTAATGAGTTTTAGTTTTGGTACATTATGTAGAGTGATTCGTTCATATTGAGTGACCCCCTCTCCAGTTTTAATGGTGATAAGAGTGCCATCAAATTTAAATTTTGTACTGATCAAACGATTATTTTGGTAAACGCCTCTGTCGGATAGCGTCATGACTTCTGTGTCATAACTGGGTACGCCGATTTCTATCCATTTACCATAGACCTGTTTGGGATTAATGTAGTCTTGATAGCTGCTATAGCCATAACAACCAAATAGTATTCCAATAATGCTTAATAGTGTTAGTGCAACTGACTTGAAAATAACCTCATTATTTAACAATTTTTCGATAATGGTCTTTTTCACAGGCCGCTCTCTGTCATGGTATCTTATGTATGCATTGATAAGGAAGATGAAATCACACTCGGATGTGACGAGCGTTTACTATTTTAAACGCGTCCCCTTATGCGTATCATCAGTTTTTATGGTTATGTTTACCATAAAATCTATTAATGAGTGTAGACAAAATAGAATGATTGTCAGTAATTGCTATGTGACAGCCACAAAATAAAAAAGCCGCGTAGTCAAAAACCACGCGGCAGAAACGAAGTACAACAGGCATGGATAAGTCGTACTGGTTTCAAAGGCAGTATTACTCGGTTTACACGAAGGTTAGTAAGTTTCAAATACTCCGTTGTTAAAGTCTTCTATCGTTTGCTGAATTTCTTCAATGCTATTCATCACAAAAGGACCGTAGTGAACGACAGGCTCATTGAGAGGCTCGCCGCTAAGCAGTAAGCTACCCACATTTGATTGAGCAGTCAGGGTGACAGTATCGCCTTCATTCAATATGGCGAGTTCACCACTGTGTATTTCAGTGCCACTCACGACAAGCGTACCAGCATAAACATACAACATAGTGTTGTGATTGCTTGGCACGGTTAGCGTGATAGTTTGTGAAGGGTCTGCCCGCCAATCAGCAAGAATAGTTTCAACTGCTATTTCTTGTAGTGGCCCACTAAGTACTTGCTCATCTGCCGTAATATTTCCCGCCAATACACGCAAGAGCCCCACTTTATCATTAGTAAACTCTGTCATGACTTCTGGCTGAAAATCATGGTATTTGGCCGGTTTCATCTTGTCTTTGGCTGGCTGGTTGATCCAAATTTGGAAACCATGCAATTGCCCATCAGTCATGATTGGCATTTCACTGTGAATGACACCTCGCCCAGCTGCCATCCATTGTGCGCCGCCATCGCGTAGCTCACCAACATTTCCCAAATGGTCACGATGTTGGAAATGTCCTGTCATCATGTAAGTGAACGTTTCGATACCACGGTGAGGGTGTGGGGGAAAGCCACCGATATAATCACGGCTTTCATCTGATTTTAATTCATCGAGCATGAGAAACGGTGACGTTGCAGCGTTGTTGAATGCAGCAATACGTTGAATTTTGACGCCATCACCATCAGAGGTTGGTTGAGATGGGATACGTTGTTTCACAGTTTTAGCGGTTGCCATAGATGATCTCCTCACTTTGTAAACGCAGTGTAACCAACGCGTAAACAAAAGATGAGTAGAATCTCTTGAGAAAGTCGTTTGAAAAATTTGAACATCTTTCGCTAATGCGTTTCTTGGTCAATACAAAAGAATGGGGGTATCAACCACACTCTGACAACAACCTATTCCCTACTCGTTGCCAAACTCGACTCTCATCCAATGGCGTAGAGATAGAATTTTTTCCTCGGTCAGGCGCTCATGGGCACATACAAAGTAAAAACCTTGAGTGGGATGCAAAACAGGGTGGCCGAGCAGTGTCAGGATACCCTGCTGAATATCATCTTTGACAAACAATCGGTGCGTGACGAGCAAGCCAAGTTGCCGGTAGGTTGCTTGGACTGCTTGTGCCGAGCTCGCAAAGGTTAAATGGTCGGAAAAGGTTGGGACGGGGACCTTATGCTGTTTACACCATTGCGCCCAATCATTCGCGCGATGTGCATTGGTCGCCGCGATCACCGGATATTGTTGCAGGAGTGTTGAGACCGCTTGCGTTTCTTGGCAGAGGTTGGGATGGCACACTAGGACGAGTTCATCGTCCGCCAATTTTTCACAATAGTAGTTCTGCCATTCGGAAGGAATGCCATGTATTAAGGCGACATCCACTCCTTCTTCTTCCAGAGAAAACTGGCCAACTAAGTTCGACGTTCGCACATCAATTTGAGGAGCATACGCTTGAAATTCGGGTACTTTGGGAATCCACCACTGCATGGCGAGTGAATTAATCATATTCAAAGTGATGCGTTTGGAATCGCTTGGGGTTCGTAGCGCTTCTGTCGCATGTACTATTTGCTCTAACGGTGGCGCGACCGCTTTGTAGTAGCGTTGACCTGCGGCATTAAGCTCGACTCGTCGGCCGATTCGATGAAACAGCGGTTGGTCCACTAAAGTCTCAAGAGACTTAATAGCTTGACTCACAGCTGAGTGGCTAATGTTTAACGCCGCAGCCGCTTGGGTCATACTGCCGGTTTCAGCGACCGCAACAAAGGAATACAGTGCTTTTAGTGGAGGAAATCGTCTCATAGTTAAGTTTTTCTTACAGGTTTAGTTAGTTTAACTCGTTATTTTTCTGTGTAATGAATCGTTATCATAGCGCCTAGTTGCTAAGGAGTCATTATGCTGAAGTCTGTTTATTCGGTTATTTTCATGTTGTTTTCGACCTTTTGCTTATCTTTATCTGGTTTGCTTTGTAAACTGGTCAGTGATGAGTATTCACCAGAATCCCTTACATTTGTTCGTTATCTGATCCCGATCGTTATACTAGGTGGATGGATGTTGAAAAAACACATCACGTGGCCTTCAAAATCGGAAAGACGCATGTTATGGATTCGTGGCGCCTGTATGGGAGCTGGACAAATGTGTTTCATGTTTGCGCTACAACATTTATCGCTGGTGGAGTGTGTGGTGTTGTTCAGTACTGGGCCGTTGTTCATTCCAATTATGGAACGTATTGCCTTTAAACGCTTATTACGCTGGGGATCGATCGTCACATTATTGGTGACTTTTGTTGGCGTGATCCTACTTTCTGGCGGTATCAGCCAATTTCATTGGGATTGGGCCTTGGGCTTAGGGTTAGCCGCTGGCATCTTCAATGCCGGATCACAAGTCACCTTGTATCAGGTCTCGCAAACTCGCCTTAGCAGTCAGGAGATGAGTTTATGGAGCTTTATCTGCGCAGTCATCATCTTAGCTCCAATGTTAATGATGCTTGATTCATCTAATTTCAATGTCGTCTCGCTTTATGAGTCGCACAGTACTTTGGTTCTTTGGGCATTACTTGGAATTGGCATGTTGGTGGTTGGTACTCAGTTGTTTAGAGCGAAAGCCTATCGTTTGGCATCTTCTGGCTCACAGCTTGCGCCGCTCATCTTCACTAACTTAATTTTCTCGGCTATTTGGCAATTATTGTGGTTCGATGTCAGTTACACCACTCAACAAGCGCTCGGATTAACGGTGATAGTGTTGGCCAACATGGCTCGCTTTGTTCCCACCATTAAACAACAATGGCAGCGTCGCCATGCTCTCGTCTAACTACTCAGACACTACGTTTCTAAACGTGAGATTAATTCTCGGTTCCACTGGCTTTTGTGTTTTTGGCAATGCGTGTTGCCAGTGATGTTGAAGGGAGCCAGCCATGACTAATAATGAGCCGGGTGTGAGCTCTAATTCCATCTTAGATTTACAATGTAAATGTTTAAACACAAAACGGCGTGTACCACCTAGAGACAGTGACGCAATCACTGGATTTATTCCCAGCTCTTTTTCATTGTCTTGATGCCATCCCATAGAGTCTTGCCCATCACGATATAAATTGGCGAAAACGGTATTAAAGCGATGTTCGGCTGCCTGTTCGCACCGTGATTTGAGCTCCAGTAATTCTGAGATCCATGGATTGGGAGGCATGGTCAACCCTGAATAGGTATAAGTCTTATCTCCGTGCCAAGCCTGCAGGCGAGGTTGCATGATGGACTTGCCAAATAATGTGATGGCTTGTTGTTGCCAATCGAGTTGTTTATATAAACGCTCATAGTAATAAGAAGCATCAACACGAGAAAGAAAGTTAGGGATCCATAATAACTCACCGTCTTTAACCTTTAGCCAATCAGGTGAGTCAGCCGCAAATAAGGGAAGTGTCATCGGGTTATCACTTAGCAATCAAATAATAGAGATATAGTGTCAGAGACCCGTCTACTACGCAAAATCAAGCGTTCATCGTTCTCGTCGTGGCTGAAATGGCGCATTTTAAAATTGCAATTAGCAATATAATTGCAAAATGCAAAGATTGTTTATGCCAAATTCTTCTTTAATATGCGATTTTATACTCAAAATGTAGATTTAAAGCGAAAATAACCACTTATAAGAGTTGGCACGCTAAATGCATAATATAAATTGACTCCTTTAAGCCGGGAGTCACCTAGCCAACTGACGTTGTTAGTGAACTGACTTTGTTCACACTTATATATAGCCAATCACACCATTGTGATTGGCTTTTTTTTGCCTGTTTCAAATCGCTGCATGGGTTATTGCGGTTGCAGAGTTTGTTTAGCTTGTTGGCGAGCATGAATAATTTGCGGGAGCAGTGAGGTGACTACCATCGCTAGCATTAAAATAAATTGCTCAGGCGTATAGGACTCGTTTAATAGCACTAAGCCGCAACTGATACCAGCGATTGGATTGGCGATCCCACCAAATGTAAAATCAACAATCGACATGCGTTGAATTAACCACACATATAAGCCATATCCTAACGCGGTATTAAAGCCACTCACCCACAGCAAACCCATCATATTTTTCCATGAAAAAGCGCTGATCGCTTGAACGTAAGCGTCGGTATGCATCGAGGCGTGGATTAACGCGACGGGTATTAATACCATGCCACCAAACAATAACTGCCATGTGACTACGGTCCACCAGTGTATATTTTTGCCTATTTTTTGGGTGAGTAGCGAGCCGATGATCAAACACAGCATCGCTAGTGCCATGGCGAATAATCCCATACCATTGAGCGATATTGAATTCGGGTTAAAGAGTTGCCAAGCGAATACCAACAAACCAATACCGCACATTACTTTGAGTGCAGAGGGTTTGACGCCGTTAACTATCCAATGAATCAACATTGCGACCACTGGTACTCCCATCATACCGACACTTGAAATCGCTGAGGGGAGGGTTTGCGCCATCACAAATATGCAGCAGAAAAATACTCCGATATTAACTGTGCCAATCAACAGTAAGGGTTTCCATGATGCTTTTGTTGGTAAACTGGGCTTGATTAATAGCAGTAACAACCCTGCGGGAAGCGCTCTCAATACGCCCAATAACAAAGGAGGCCACCCATCAAGAGTATATTGTGTCGCTGAATAAGTGGTTCCCCATAGAAAGGCAGGGATCATGGCGAATATTATGTTCATGTGAAGTATCTCTATATTAAGTTATTTTACGTTAACTATACAGGTTGACAGCAATTCGGTAAAGTATCTTAACGTTAAAATATAATATCGCAGGTTCGATGCGGTTTGATGAGAGTAACCACAGCTAATGGATTCAATTGATATAATTCGTCGTCAATGGGCGCAAGAATGCCCAGATCTCAATACATTACCGATGGGCATTCTGGGACGCATGTTGCGCGTGACTAAATACTTAGAAGCGCAAATCAGTGATTGGCTAAAGTCTCATGGTCTGCTGACGGGGGAGTTTGATGTACTGATGACTTTACGTCGTCATGGAGAGCCGTATCGCTTGACACCTTCAGCGCTTTTACACTCTATGATGCTAACTTCTGGTGCCATGACAAATCGATTGGATAAGCTCGAAGCGAAAGGAATGATTGTCCGTGAGCACAGCCGCGAAGATAGACGCAGTGTGGAAGTGCTATTGACGTCATCAGGGTTAGCCTGCATTGATACTATTTTAGATGACTACGTTGCAATGCAAGAGAGATTACTCGTGGAGCTATCGAGCGACGATCAGCAAACGTTATCGGCGCTTCTTAAACAATGGTTATTGTCACTTGATAATGGTGAGCGATAAGCCGATATTTATTGAGACAAATAAGGGCTAAAAGATATGAAAATTATTAGTCATCAAAAAAACAGCCGGTGATAATGTCATCTGGCTGCTTTTTAATGAGACCTCAACATGGCTTGTTGAGGTCAGGCAAGTGCTTTTTTCTTTTGATAGTCTTCAATACGTTTTGCGCCACGTAGCATGGCTTCAATCAGCTCTGTGGCATTGAATTTTTCTAATGCTTCATGCGCACCAACTTGATGAGCCCTGTCTACACAGATCTCACTAGACAGTGACGTATGTAAGATAATGTAGGCATGAGATAATTGATTATCACTTTGAATCTCAAAAGACAGTTCATATCCATCTAAAGTGGGCATTTCGATATCACTCACCAGCAAATCAATGGGTGAGCCTTCACTGGCGAGCTCTTTCATTCGTGTCAGAGCTTCCGCTCCATTTTGACACACAGTATAAGCAATATTAATCCTGTCTAAGGCATCAGCAAGCTGCTTACGGGCAATGGATGAGTCATCAACCAACATGATGTTCAGTAATTTTAAGCGCTCACGTTCCACATCCGTCAACATAGGAATTTTCGTGGATTCATATTGTGGGTAAATTTTGGCTAGTAACAACTCTACATCTAAAAGTTGCACAATTTTTTCTTCAAAATGGGTAATGCCCGTAACGAAGACATCTCGACCTGCAGATTTTGGTGCCGCTTCAATAGAACGCCAATTACATTCGATGATTTTCTCAATACTACGGACCATAAAAGCAACCACGGTACGTAAACAATCCGTGACAATAAGATAGCAGTCCTTATATTCACTTGGATCAATCCGTCGAAAGCCGATAGCGGCCGGCATATCTATAACAGGCACCGTCATATTTCGGAAATTGACAGTACCTATAACATCATGATGCGAATAGGGGATTTGCGTCATGGGCATAAAAGGAATGATTTCTCGAACCTTCAATGTGCCAATGGCAAACAGCTGTTTTTGCAAGTTCAGAGTAAACATGAGCATGCCCTGAGCTTGATTTGCTTTGCTTATCGTCTTAGCCATAATTTGTTAAATATTCTGTTAATTTAAGGATACCCATTAATTATATTAACGTAATTTATAAATTCATGCGAGTTAATTGGCTGATACCAAGTTATTTGTTGATAGGGTGTGATAAATATCTGAATTGAATACGACACTATTTTTAAAGGCTTACTCCCCCCCCCCCACTGAAACAGTGATAATACTAACGATTTGGGCTTTGTCAGTGGGTACTATATACTGTCGCCCAAATTGATGAGGAGACGTTACTATGGCTTCAACCGCTGCCGCTTTACATATTTTAGTAAAGCATAAAAATCAAGCCGAAGACTTGATGAAAGAATTAAAACAAGGTGCAAAGTTTCAAACCTTAGCGAAAAAACACTCCTTATGTCCATCCGGTAAAAAAGGCGGTGATTTAGGCGAGTTTCGCCGCGGACAAATGGTGCCACAATTTGATAAAGCCTGTTTTAGTGGGGAGGTGTTAACCCCTCAACTTGTTAAAACTAAATTTGGTTGGCACATTGTGAAGGTGCTTTATCGCACGTGAGCATTAGAGTCTGAGTAGTCATTGTAAATCGACTGCCGCATGGCTTAAACATTACCTATCACGATTCATATATTGAGCTAAGATCATGGTCAGCACGATTTGAGCTGCCATGATTCACTCATTTCTGCCCAGATTCGTTTTATCTCCACGAATGTCCGGCCTGCTCAAGGGGCGTAGAAGTGATGGACTAACTCGCCCTTTGATTCCGGGTTTTTGGCTCACACCGGGACAAAAGAGATTTGGCGCGTGGGAGGACCTTTTACCCAGTGAAAGCGTCATAGCCAATTTCTTGCTTATCAACAAGCTCTAAATCGACAGCTCCTCTGAAACTATCAGTGACACGAAATTGTAGTTTTAGTTTGTAACTCGGATTTCGCTGATGACATGTTGGTCCATATGTCACTCCCGTTATGTGTAGTATTGCTTCTTTGAACTTCACAGATTCAATTATTTTCAAATATTCATAAAACTCACGTCCCGGTGATGCTATGTTGAAGTTGCCCCATTGATTTCTTCTTACTAGACAAAAAGCAGGCCCCCAAGTGCCAGAACCACCCGCGAATCCAATATCTCCAGCCCAAAATACTAAGTAATCAGCTAAAATGCCGTCGTCACAGAGTTTGACAACTTGAAAGTCATGAGGAGAGGAGCCAATCGTTTCTGCGTGTTGGAGTGCACAGTCTATTACAGACTCCATTTCTTTTTCAGACCATGAAGAATTGCCATAGCTTTCATAGTATCTCGTATCCGTTTTTTTAAGCTTTTTCTTTGGTGGCTCGACCTCAATAGATGCCAAGAATTGAGATGAAAATTCTTCGAAGCTTTGCTCTTTACTTCTCATAGAAAATTCGTTTGAGCCTTTGATAAAACTAATATAACTAATGAAATTTGCCGTAGATTTTTCAGTGTTAGATGTTCTTCTTAACTGACCTTTCAATTTATTATGGTGTCTTTTATATTCACATTCATCTATGTCATAGGAAGAAGTTTCATTCAGATATATATCTGAAAATTGCTTTACGGACCAATTTAAAAATTTTAATAGGATCTTAAACTCTTCACATTTTTGATTAATTTTTTTCATTTCAGCTCTTTTGTCTCCAATTGTCCCCAGATATACCCAAATGTCGCTAATCATTCAATTATAATGTCGTTGTCATTAAAAAAAAGGAGACATGACATGAAAAAAACACCTGTAAATGGCCCAAGCAAAACAGGAAATCCATCTGGTCTTGGTCGCGGCAACAATCCTCCACATTCTAAATAACAGCATGGACTAACTCAATGAATGAAAACCTCAACTTCGCCATACTAGTTGATGGCGAGAATGCTCAATCTAAAAAGTATACTGACATTCTTAATGAAGTCGGACGTAAAGGAAGCATAGCGATCAAATGGGTATATGCTGACTGGACTTTACCTAATAACCGGGGCTGGAAAGATATTCTGCTGGATACTGGTTCTTCCCCGAAGCAACAGTTCCATATTGCAAAAGATTCGGTTGACCATGCTCTTATAATGGATGCTATCGAGATTATCTGCACCAATGACAAAATTAATGCTTTGTGCATTGTAAGCAGCGATGGAGGTTTCGCAGGTTTGGCGCAAAGAACGCGAGAGAAAGGGCTCCACGTTATGGCAGTTGGTAAGTCAGACACGCCTTCTCATTTCCGTAATGCATGCCACAACTTTGTGTATGTGGAAAATTTGTCTCTGGATGACAATCAAGATGAAGATAGCACTGTAGGCAATCAATCAGACGATTTGGAAAACTTGTTGCTCAGAGCTTATTGGCAGCTTGTTGGCGATTCCGACTGTGTATATATGGGGGATTTAGGTACAAAATTAAAACAACTAGATAGTGCTTTTGATTCAAGAAACTATGGTTACCGAACTCTGAAAAAATTAATTCAAAACGCTTCAACACCATTGGTAACTACCAGTGAAAGTGAAGACCGTTGTTACGTTAGTTTGATTGAAGAGAAAGGCTATATAAAAGCTACACCAAGACGAGCAAATAATTATGCTTTTATTATCCATCAAGGGCATGAGTATTACTTTAGAAAAGAAGATTTACTTTATAATAATCAATGGGAAATAATTAAAGAAGGACAAGAAGTTATCTTCCAACGTTCAGCTAAATGCAATGGTAAATCACCAGGGGCATCGAATGTCAGGTGCATTTAATGAAAGACTCATACCGTTTGGAGTGTTGTCATTTGATGTGACAAACGAGGATGTAGAAAGTTACTCAGGTAACTTTTTATTTTCCTAGAAAAAATTATGAAAATTCTAGATCGAAAAAATGATCCAAACACCAGTATGGTTCTTCAAGATCAACTTTAAATTGTATCCGGCTGTACTGCCTCTTTGTGACCACTTTGGGCTGAGATTCCGTATTCTCAGGTTCAAAATGGGACAGAAGCGAACTAGAGGTTTGCTTGATTATGTACTTAAGAGGCAGTTACTTGAGAAGGTGAGCACCACGATCACTTCTCGATAGATGGGCGATGTACTTAGATTATCGATCCTACTAAGGCCGGTTACTAATCCCCAGTTCGCTAATAGTTTCGACGACTGAAGCTAGTGTAGTTTTTGCAAACGTTTCTACTTTATCCATGATTCTCCCCTTCTTACCAAGGCTACGGCTTGGCTCCGATGTTGTTAGCAATAATAGGTTTTTGGTTAAGTTCAGACCTGCCAACAAAAAAAGGCGAATGGTTCAATAGTAACCAGTGCGGTTTCTGACACCGCGTCACTTCCTGCTAGCCTAAGCACACAGGCCTAAAATGTTAAATTAGTTCTCATTCTTCGTCAAAGATTTACGTAAAACACCAATTGTCCATTCCCGTTGCGTGAGCGGATGGTCTGGAGGTTATAGGAATAGTGAGACAATCGTTATTACCACTCGTCAGAGATTGGAGATAATGATGGTACATAAACGGGTTCAATGCACACAAAGAAGAACAGGTATTGCTGTTCAATTCGAAATTGCCCCGATAACTCAGCAAAGCTTAAGCCATTGGATATATCACAGCACCCTTGAACCAAGAGACTTTTTATTTCCGAGTCTCCGGAAAGGAAACCAATCTTTAAGTTATTCCTATTATCGAAAAGTCATTAAATCCTGGGCCGAAAAGTTAGGTTTAAATGTTGGTTTATACGGTACACACTCAATGCGAAGGACGAAAGCCACATTGATTTATGCAAGAACGAAAAATATCCGAGCAGTGCAAATGCTGCTAGGTCATACAAAAATCGATAACACAATAAGTTATCTTGGAATTGAGGTTGAAGATGCTTTAAAACTTTCCCTTGAGACGGATAGTTAATGGTTTATTGGCTTAAACGGTAGCATTCGGTCAGCTTTTTAATCAAATACTTGCCTGAAAGCTGCCTCAAAATCATTCAGCATCCAATTCCTGACTACTTTCTCATGTCAGTTCTTGACCTACATTTACCAATAGCCGATTATGAGCATGATCGAATACTTATGATTATACAGACATGTCTGCAATTTATGAGTGGAAGGAGGAATAAGACCTATAGAACAGTATATGACGTCTGTATTTTATGAATATATTATAAAGACAATGTCTGCTGAAAAGACACTGTTAGCCGCTCGAGAATTTATCATCATGTCAAAGCAATCTGAAAATTTAAAAATTGGACTTCTGGATAATGGATCTCATTCATTAAAAAGAGGTTTTGAAATGTGGACACAATGGGAAGAAAGCGAAGATGCTTGGCTTTTAAAAGAAGCCGTTATTTGGGTCCATCACGGTATAGAACTGGTTTTAAAACAGCTATTAGTTCAAACAAATGAGTTCTTGGTATTCCAGGATGTAAATAAAGCGGTTGAAAGACTCGGAATTCTTAGAAATAAACGCGGAATGAAAAATGCGGGTATTCTGGATCTATTTGACCATGATGACAAGGTTATGTCAGTAGGTTTTAGAAGCTTAATCGAACGTGCAGCAATAACCTTGTCAATTAGTGAGCTTGAAGAAGGTGGGGTATTAAGATCGAAGATTGATCGTTTGACCCGGTATAGAAACAAAATTGTCCATTTTTCTCTAGAGCTGGACGTGATTGAAGTTTCAAGTTTATTGTCCGATCTTCTTAACCCATTATTGTCTGTACTGGCAAGAGAGATAAATGATCACAATTTTAAACAAGTAGTTATCCCAAAAATTATGAAACTGGCTCAGCCGATACAGAAGTATCTAGAGTTTGTTAGAAGTAATATTGTGGATAGTGCTATAACTGCTACTAAACAAGCTTTACCTCCAAAGGGCAGTGGTAAAGCTGGGGTGGTGGTTCAAGTAATGGGTAGTGGTTTGAGTATTTCCCTACTCATGTATCTGAAAGAAATAAGAGAGCTGTGTGCGCTTAAAGATTACTCTGTTGTTATTCTAGTTGACAGAAAAATTTTAGAGAGTCAGTTGCTTAAAGCCATTACGGAGAATAGTGATATTTGCCCGATGGTTCCTAGCAGTAAAGGTGAATTAATTGAGTTGCTAAATTCAAATTTATCTAATGTCATAATAACGACAATTCAAAAAGTTGACCCTAATTATTTAGCCGATAAAAATACCCTCTTCATTGGTTATAACTTGCTTCCCGGAACAGAGAAATTACTTTCTTTTTCTTCTATTGGTGTTCGTATCTTGTTCACCAATATCCTTTCACCTAGAGACATTGAGATTTATGGTGACATCGTAGGTATGTATGATCTTCAGCAAGCAATGCTCGATGATGTGCTTAAACCTATTAAGATTGAAAAAATCGAATTTCCATTAGATCAGGTTGATTCTTATAAACAGATCGATCAGGAGATGTACGAACTAAGTGATGGTTTCGATTATATACATAGAAGCCCCCCTTTTTTAAAGACTTGTGCTCTAAAAATTATTCAGCATTTTGAGTTGCGCAAGGAAGTGGTGCACGGAAAGGCCATCATCATTGTGAGAGATCTCGATGCAGCGACTCTATTGCTGGAATGCATATTAGAGTTACGGCCTGATTGGAGAGAAGAAGATATTCGAAATATGGTCGTCAGTACAATATCATCTCGTAATTCATTTGATGAAAGTAACTTTATACTCAATACGTTTCAGGATAAAGATAGCTCTCTTTCACTATTGATTGGAACAGGAAGCTACCTGATAGGTTATGATAATCGTTATATTAATACGGTGTACGTTACTTGCCCAATTTCCAATCAATTGCAATATAGACTCGTAGGTTTAACGAGTCGGTATGACGAAGGTAAATCTGAAAATATAATCGTGGACTTTATTGGTTTAGATTGGTCGATCAAATAAACAGGCTAACAAGTTGCTCCACGCGGATAAATTAATCGCTGCGCTCCTAATTTACCAGTGAACAAGGCGTTATGCGGGCAAACGTTAATCATAAAAAGGACTTTAGACGTGAAATTAGAAAATGTTGTTCCTTGGGGACGAACGCTCAAAGAATATGAGCTAATGTTTAAAATACTTGAAGAAGATAAAGAGAAAAGAATCCTTGGATGTGGTGATGGTCCTGCAAGTTTTAATGCAGAATTGACCCAAAGTGGGTGCTATGTAGTTTCAATTGACCCTATTTATCAGTTTTCTAAGCAGCAAATAAGCCGTAGGATCGATGAAGTCCGCCCGATAATAATGCAGCAGCTAACGAAAAATTTGGATGGTTACGTTTGGGATGTATTAGGTTCTCCGCAGGCGTTAGAGAACACTAGAATGATGGCAATGAACCACTTTTTAGCCGATTATGAAGATGGTAAAAATTCGCAAAGGTACGTTAGTGGCTCACTGCCTCACCTTCCATTTGACGACAAAGAATTTGATCTAGCATTGTGTTCTCACTTTTTGTTTCTTTATGACGAGCATTTATCTGAACTAGAACATATTCAAGCTATTATCGAGCTTGTTCGCGTATCACAAGAGGTTAGGATATACCCTTTGATTTCGTTAAATGGTAAACCCTCAAGTTACTTATCTGGGGTGGTTAGGCACTTAGAGAGCCTTGGTATTTCTGTAAGCCTAAAAAGTGTTGAATATGAGTTTCAAAAAGGCGCAACTCAGATGCTTGTGGTAAAAGCCGCATAACAAACGAGTAAGGAATCAACATACTTTTCCTAATATGACAAAACCTTGTTAGATCTGATGATCTAACAAGGTTTTGTCCAAAAATGTGTTTGTGTAGAATTACCGTCACAGTTACTACATGAGATACTGTGAGAGTGTATTGTAGGGTGTTATTCCGAACCTAAACATGACCTCGCGAGTGGAGATTGGCAAGGCGTAGCGTTACAACGTGAGGCCAAATGCTGACCATCTTCGCTAGGGTCACGCATTGAAAACCTCGATTACCTCATTCAGTTGGGTGATAACGCAAGGATGCGTATGGGAAAAAAAGATTTATCTAACATGGGATCCGCTCACGTTTCTATTGAGACATTCGCAGGCGAACCTTGTATTGTTAAAAAGGGGGCTTCGGACGTCGAAATGGCTTTTTACCAGTTTGCTGCTGGGGCATTAGCAGGCGTAAATACTCCCAAATTACGCCATGCCAGTGGCAATCATTTAGTGATAGAGTATATCCCTCATCGCATTACGCTCGATGGCCTGCATGCCAATACCAGTACCTTTGAACAATTAGCTTGTATTCATCATTCGACCTACCAACCTCATTTTCCAATCACGACCCACTCTTGGAATGCAGGCTCGACTGACTCTGCCATGCAGGTCTTAAACTTGCCTCAGGTAACTCAAGATTCGATAAGAACCATTGAGCAATTATCCTGTGAACTGTTCAACGATAACGTATTGATCTCTGGCGATACCAATGAAGGCAACTGGGGAGTTAGAGATAATGGCGAATTGGTGTTGTTTGATTGGGAGCGGTTTGGTGTGGGCAGTCCTGCCATTGATTTGGCGCCCTTGGTGAGAGGATTAGGAAGCGTCAGTGAGTATGAATGCATCATAGAGCGTTATGCTCGATACTCGGGCTCCTTTTCTCAAGATAAATTACTCAGGCAGTTGATTTTGGCGAAAGTTTGGCTAATTGTAGACGTCACGAATATTTTGGCTCGTCGAGCGAAATCATCCGCCTCTATTTACTTTGATTGGTATAGAACGCATGTTCCTCATTGGTTGATGTCCGTAGAAAAGAGAATATAACAGCGGTTCAGACAAACTTGCGGTGAACCTTCACGATAGGAGCCCGATTGAGCGTGTCATATCCAGCGGTTTATATTCACGTTTTATGAGAAGCCATTCCAGTCGATGTCTATAATGTCTGATATTATCGGTTTGGCGCTATGTGTCTCTAAGGAGGCAGTGTTTATGCACTGTTGTATGAGACGTTACTTATAAGGAGTATGGGACCATTAAATACATCTGGATTATCATTTATGTTGCTGGGTTAATTTGGTCTGGTATACATCCCAAAGATCAATTTACTTGGTTTCTTGAGGTGGCCCCCGCGTTAATTGGCGGTGTACTGCTCGTCGCGTCATATCACTCATTTAGGCTGACGCAACTTGTCTATTGGTTGATTCTATTGCATTGCATCGTTCTGATGATTGGTGCTCATTACACCTACGCTGAAGTCCCGTTGTTCGATGGAATATTGGGATCAGAACGCAACAACTACGATAAAGTTGGTCATTTTTTCCAAGGCTTTGTTCCCGCTTTATTGGCGAGAGAAATACTCATCCGTAAAGGCGTCGTCAATGGAAAACGTTGGTTGGGGTTCATTGTTGTTTCAATCTGTTTAGCCTTCAGTGCATTTTACGAGCTCATAGAGTGGTGGGTGGCTTTAACGACGGGTGATGATGCCGAGGCATTTCTTGGGACCCAAGGTTATGTATGGGACACGCAATCGGATATGGGGCTTGCTTTGCTAGGCTCAATAAGCTCGCTGCTCTTGTTATCCAGACGTCATAATGCTCAATTAAACAAAGTTACCCGCTAAGTAATAAGGGGGATAACTGTTCGCTAGTGCCAGAGCGCAGATAAGTACGTTGGATATTTGATTGCCTCAATGTTTGGGTTCGACCGAAATGCAGAAGATACGTGGCGATACAGCCTTTGATGAAATAGAAGAGGGGACTCAAGAGTCGTTAGCGCATTATGGCTAAACCTAATAAAAAAGGCCCAACACGTACCGTTGATATCACTTGTGCGAAATGCCGCACGTTACTTTATAAATATCGTAAAGGCGGTAAAGGCGCGTTAGTAAAGTGTTTTATTGAACGTATCGTTGAAGATCACACGACTAGCACTTGTCAGTGTCCTGGCTGCGGACAGGTGTTTGCCCGTGAAATGCTGATACGAGGAACGCCAGCGTACAAAATGATAGGTGGTAAAGTACACATGAAATAGGCTGACAGCATATCGCCAGCCTGCGGAACTAGCCTATTGTTTATGACGCGGTGGGCGAGTCAATGTGTCATGGTAGCGCCGCTTTATTTTTCGTGCTGTATTTGATTACGACCATTTTGTTTGGCGAGATAGAGTAAAGCGTCTGCACGATTGACGATAGAGTCTAAATTATCGTCCGGACGAAGCTCTGTTACCCCAATACTTGCCGTCACAATAAGTTCAGGAATACTTGCGTCGATGATGTGAGACTCTGCTTTACTACGAAATCGTTCTAAACTCGATACCGCACTTTTCAATGATGTATTAGGCAAAATAGCAATGAATTCCTCACCGCCCCAGCGACCATAAATATCTGTTCCACGACAGTTTGCTTGCATTAATTCACTGTGTGTTTTTAGCGTTTGGTCGCCTATTGAATGCCCGTATGTATCATTGACCTGTTTAAACCGGTCAAAATCTATAATCGCAACACATAAAGGTATTTCTAGAGCCGCACTATGTTGAATCATTTGAGTTAATGTTACTTCAATATAGCGCCGATTCACGAGTCCAGTTAAATCATCAGTATTAGCAATGCGTTCCATTTCTTTATGGGCATGTTCCAGAGCGCTAATATCACTATTACGTCCAATTTCGTGCCCCACCCATGCTGAAAACAATTTTACTAATTCAATATCTTGTTGGATAAAGGGTCGGCAAGGCTCGGGGCTTGAAAAATTCAACGTACCAAAGCGACCCCCATCGACAAATATAGGTGCGCCTAGATAGGCCTCTAAACCAAAATTTTTGAAACACGGGTGACACGCAATGCTACTGTTGGAGACATGGTTAAAGCCTTGTACATCGTTAGCATTATAGACATGACTGCAATAGGTACCTGCTAAATCAAAAGTCATTCCCTTTTCTAACGCATTCTCTGGATGCACTGCTTGTTGAACAACATATTCTGATTCTGTCACTTTACTAAAAATACCAATAGGTAAACCGAATAACCTTGTGCCTAATTCCAACACGGCATGGACACGCTGTTCAAAACTTAACTGTCGCGAAGAGGTAATTCTATGGAGTCGGTTAAGAGCTTCTTCTGTGGCAACTTGTGTCGTGACATCAGATATTAAGGTTACAATACAACTTGGGTTGCCATTATCATCATAAACGATACCACCGTAAGTTTTGCCAACAAATGACTTACCACTTTTTGTTGTGTATTGCACATTGGTGGCAGTATTTGTCGATTTGTTCAGTCCATTATAACGCTCTTTACCTAGACGTTCATATTCTTCAATCGTTGCGTAGAATATTTGCGTGCTTTTATGAACAAGTTCTGAAACTTGATAACCAAATAATTCACAAGCTTTCAAATTAACACCGAGTATTTGGCGATCTAAGGATGTAATCACAGTCGCTTGATCGAGGTATTCGAATCCACGTGATAATACAGCTAAATCTTGGTCACTGAGGGTGTTTTTTTGCGGCATAATTAACCTTACTTGAGCAGCATAAATATTGGCTTACGGCAAAGTATAGGTACGAATTTGAAAAACGGCAATAACGCTAAAAAGGTAATGAATAATATACAAAAAGATGGCGGCAGAGCAGCATAAAAACTTATGATTCTCTGCCGCAGAGATCGGCGGTTATATTACCGATCATGCGAGATGATGTGGCGGGTTAAAGATCAAAACGATCCGCATTCATAACTTTATTCCATGCCACGATGAAATCACGCACAAAGCGTTCTTTGTTATCATCTTGGGCATAAAACTCAGCATAAGAACGCAGAATCGAGTTCGAACCAAAGACGAGGTCGACCCGTGTTGCGGTCCATTTTACCGCGCTCGAGTGTCTATCGACAATATCATAGCTATTACGGCCCGTTGGTTTCCACTGATAACTCATATCCGTTAGATTAACGAAAAAGTCGTTCGTTAATGCGCCTTCTCGATCGCTAAATACACCGTGTGCCGTATTATTATGGTTGGTGCCCAATACGCGCATACCGCCTATTAAAACAGTCATTTCTGGTGCGGTTAACCCCATCAGTTGTGCTCGGTCTAGCAAGAGCTCTTCAGGTTTGACGGCATAGTGCTGTTTTTGCCAGTTACGGAAGCCATCTGCGATAGGTTCTAGTACGGCAAAGGCATCTTCATCCGTTTGTTCGCTGGTTGCATCGCCGCGTCCTGGAGTAAATGGCACCTCAATGACGTAGCCTGCCGCCTGTATTGCTTGTTCTAGTCCTACATTACCTGCGAGCACAATAGTATCTGCGATACTAATTGCATGTTGTGTCGCAATCGGTGTCAGTATGGACAAGACGCGATCAAGTCTTTCTGGTTCGTTGCCTTGCCAGTCTTTTTGTGGTGCTAAACGAATACGCGCTCCATTCGCACCGCCGCGTGCATCGGATTGACGGAAAGTCCGAGCGCTATCCCAAGCGGTCGCGATCATTTCTGCTGGCGCTAAGTCAGTGGCGGCAATGGCTTGCTTGACGGCATCAATATCGTAACCGGTGCAGCCTGCAGGAACCGGATCTTGCCAAATCAAGGTTTCTTGTGGTACATCGGGACCAAAGTAGCGAGATTTAGGGCCGAGATCTCGGTGGGTTAATTTAAACCAAGCACGAGCGAAGGTATCGGCAAACAGGGCAGGGTCGTTATAAAAACGCTCCGCGATTTCACGATACGTAGGGTCCATTTTTAATGCCATATCGGCATCAGTCATCATTGGGTTACGGCGGATTGATGGGTCTTCAACATCGACGGGTTTATCTTCTTCCGCAATATTGACCGGCTCCCATTGCCAGGCGCCTGCAGGACTTTTTACCGTTTCCCAATCGTGCTTAAACAGCATCTCAAAGTAGCCGTTATCCCATTGCGTTGGGTTGGTGGTCCAGGCACCTTCTAAACCACTGGTGACGGCATCGCGACCAATACCCCGTGTTTTATGGTTCATCCAGCCAAGGCCTTGTTCTTCAAGATCCGCGCCTTCTGGTTCTGGGCCGAGATTATCGGCATTACCGTTGCCGTGACATTTACCGATTGTGTGCCCACCTGCGGTTAACGCTACGGTTTCTTCATCATCCATCGCCATACGAGCAAAAGTTTCACGCATGTCGAGTGCGGTTTTCAATGGGTCAGGTGTGCCGTCCACCCCCTCTGGGTTAACGTATATTAATCCCATCATAACCGAGGCGAGTGGATTTTCGAGCTCACGATCTTCGGTGTAACGGGTACCATCACTGCCACTAGGCGCAAGCCATTCTTTTTCTGACCCCCAGTAAGTATCTTTTTCTGGATGCCAAATATCTTCACGGCCAAACGAGAACCCAAAGGTGTTTAATCCCATTGATTCATAAGCGAGTGTACCCGCTAGCAAGATTAAATCTGCCCAGCTAATTTTGTTGCCGTATTTTTTCTTGATTGGCCACAGTAGGCGACGTGCTTTATCAAGGTTACCATTATCTGGCCATGAGTTGAGAGGCGCAAAACGCTGATTACCGTTCGCACCGCCACCACGTCCATCTTCTATACGGTAACTGCCGGCCGAGTGCCATGCCATACGAATCATCAATCCGCCGTAATGACCCCAATCGGCAGGCCACCATTCCTGGCTATCGGTGAGGAGAGCTTTTACATCGTCTTTCAATGATTGCACATCTAAGCTTTTGAGGGCATTGCGATAACTGAAATCCGCTGGGAAGGGAGAGGTTTTGGTATCGTGCTGATGCAAGATGTCTAGGTTAAGGGAATTCGGCCACCAATCAGTATTTGATTGTGTGCCTGAAGTGAGACTGCCATGCATAACCGGACATTGACCGGTCGTATTGCTTCCGTGATTTGCCATATGAGCTCTCTTTTTTATATGTTAGACCAATACTACTGAGTAAAAACTAACTAAAAATAATCATAACCATTTTTTGTTACTCATCGTCAGCATTTCGCTAAAAACTTCAATTATTCGTTAAATACCTCGAGATGATCACGAACGGATAAAAGAAAAGGTTGGGCGGGGATCATAAATTGAAAGTGATTGGAGACCCGTTCAGTACGTTATAGAATTTTGGTGAATAATGTTGCGTAATTACTATCATTCTCAATGATAGAATCAGCCTATTATTCCCGATTTCAGATAATAAGTACGACATTCAGATTAACGGCTAAGAAAAATGCCTTAAGCATCGCAATTTACATGATAAATCGTTATTATTTTAAGCCATTTTAGTTGGCTTTAGAGACAGGTACTGTGGGTCAACGGAAAAGTAGGCGTTACTGTTACTTTCCTCTCGATTAGAATAAACGTTGCACTTTATATTGTAGTGCTTTGTTATTTTAACCATTCATGTTTACGTTGATGCTCAATAGGTATGTAATGATCAGTCAAACCAAGGTGCTTTTCTGCACAAACGGACTTACCGCTTTAGCTTTTGCGCTAATAATGCCAGTCATGACACTGTATCTTGTGAATGGATTACATGTAGAGCCCGGTTTGATAGGCGTTTATACTGTGATTACATCAGGTATGACTGTGCTACTGAGCCAGCGCTTAACGGCGCTGATTGATAAAGGGGTCTCTCCTAAGCTTTTGATTATTTTATCTCTCTTCGGGATTATTGCTGGCTCGGCTGGTTTTGCATTATCCACAAACTTTTGGCATGTTTTACTCGTCGGGTGTGTGATTATGCCGCTCGCGTCTTCCTCTATCCCATTGATATTGACCATCATTCGTCGTTTTGCTGATTCAACAGGTAAAAGTAGTACTAAACTGAACTCGCAAATGCGTTCGTCCGTGTCGTTATTGTGGGTAGTGGGGCCGCCAATTGCTTTTTTCTCTGTCGATAAAATCGGTTTTCGTTCTAACTTTTATTTATCGGCAGCGGTTGCGGTAGTGGTTCTTGTGTTAGTGATGAGTCAATTAAAGGATCCGCAACTTCCGCCAAAATCTGAACATGAGAGTATTTTACCTGGGCTTCCAAAAGTGGTGTGGTGGTTAGGCGGCATTATGTTATTGGCGAATATGGCGAATAGTATTTATGTATCTTCTATGCCTTTGTTTGTTACCAAAGAGATGGGCTTATCGAGTGCTTACCCTGGGGTATTCTTTGGTTTAACGGCGGCGGTCGAAATCCCTGTGATGCTCATGGTCGCGGGTTGGGCTACTAAGTTTGGCAAGCTAACGATGATTCGAATTGGGTTTCTATTCGGTATGGCGTTTTATATCGGGATGTTTTTTGCTGATACGTTATGGGCAAGTATTGCCTTGCAATTGGTCAACGGTGTGTTCTTTGGGATCTTTGCTGGCTTAGGGGTAACAGTGATGCAAGATTACGCGCCAGAAACGATAGGTAAAGCATCCGCGTTTTACACCAATTCCATGCTCGTTGGCACCATGTTAGGCACCAGTGTGATGGGGATCATTGCACAATATTTTGGTTTTAAGGCTCCACTCATTTTAAGCTTAGTGATGTTGTTCTGCGCCGCTATTGGGTTATGGTGGTTTGAACACCATTTTGAGCCGCGTCGCTCACAGTGGCGCCAAGATCAAGCAAATTTATGATGACGAATCCATTGATTTAACCACTGTGGCCAAGTTGCGACAGGTAATCCGCGAGTCTGCTTGATACCAAACCCGTGCCCGCCTTTTTCGACTAAATGCATCTCGACGGGAATGTTGTGAGCCTTCAGTGCTTGCCACATGATGAGGCTATTCTCGGCGCTGACTGCTGGATCATCATTCGCATGCAAAAGAAAGCAGGGGGGCATCGCATCATGAACCATCGTTTCGATAGAATAGGTCGGATGTAATGTTTCATGTGCTAGAGTGCCTAATAGTTGCTGGCGCGAGCCTAAATGAGTGACCTCGGCATTCATACTAATCACTGGGTAGATAAGCCCGAGAAAATCAGGACGTGCAGAGACGCTATCGCACAACTCGCGGGGTGTGTACGTTGCTCGCTCGTACGCTGCGCCCAACCACCCGGCAAGGTGCCCACCAGCAGAAAATCCCACCGCACCAATACTCGAAATTTGCCATGTGTGTTGCTGGTGGCGAATAATCCGAATCGCACGCTGCGCATCAGCCAGGGTTGCTTCGCTCCCCATTGCATGCCCATCGCCGGGTAAACGATAATTCAACACGAAGCAGGTATAGCCTTGTGCGCTCATTTCTTTTGCAATATCGATCCCTTCTTTATCGTAAGCAATCTTGGTGTAGCCTCCACCCGGGATCAATAAAATCCCAATTCCGTTAGACGCTGATGGAGTGACGACTGTTACCTCAGGTTGAGTGGTATTGATCGTTAAGCGATCATGGCATTGGGGATCCCCACGTTCAATATAAGACTGTTGTAATCCTATTGGGGCCGCTTTCGTCAGCGTATCGGGCCACAGTGGCAGCGTTGTGTATTGTGGATTCAACTCGTTTAGCGAAGTGAATAAGTAGGATATTACCTCTGTCATAACCGCTCTAATTTATTTTATAAACGATGGATAAAACAGTTACACAACTCGCGACAAAAATCCAGTCATTGGGCGTATGGTGAAGGATGTAAGTCCTCCTGCGATGGCCGCCAAATAGTGATCAAACAAAGAATAATAATGAGCCTAATGGCGTACCATAGAGTACGTACACACAGTTTACAGGTTTGCAACTCTTATCAGTATTGATTAAACGCAGTAACGCATTGTGAGCCTCTATTAACGTTTTTTATCGATAGGATTAATTTTTTTAGTTGTTAGATTGAGCTTATGTCTCTATAAGTATCTGTTTTTTCCTATATAGGATCGATTATGTCATTGGATAAACTAATGGCGAGTATTGAAAAGCAAGGTTGGTTTGTGTGGGATGATTTTTTGTCTGCTGAACAAGTGACTGCTTTGCGTCAATGTTTGCCGTCTGAATGGAAGCAAGCCAAAATCGGACGTCGTGATGATACGCATCAAGATGTTCGTCGTCGTACCGATAAAATTCATTGGATGCACCCTAACATGGGTTCTCCAGTACAAGATTATTTAGAACGCATGAAAGCGATTCAGAATATGATGAATCAGCGCTTTTTCATGGGATTATTTGAGTACGAGTCGCACTTTGCTAAGTATGAAAACGGCGATTTTTATGAAAAGCATTATGACTCGTTTAAAGGCAGCAGTAATCGGCGTTTAACCACAGTGTTTTATCTTAATGAAGAGTGGCAGCCATCACATGGTGGGGTTCTAAACCTTTATAACCAAGAAGAACAACAGATATCTCAAGTCGAGCCGCATGCAGGGCGTTTAGTGGTGTTTCTTTCTGAAGAGTTTCCACATGAGGTGTGCGTCAGTCATCAACTGCGCTATAGCATTGCTGGTTGGTTCCGGATTAACGGTGTGAAAGATGGGGTAGTCGATATTGCTCATTAAGCCTATCGTAAGTCATTGTTTATATCGCCGGTTAATCTTTCTTAAAGCGATACACAATCCTCACGAACATCAAAGTAGGTAGGGTAATGGCGCATACCCTACGCTAGCGTAAGCAATGCCATCCGTGTCTTTAAGGATGAATCGCTGGTAACATAAAATGACTGCGCCAGTATTGCATTAACACCAACAGGCTTTCTTCATACATGGCGACTTTACGAAATAAGTCCGCAAAGGTGTCATCCCCGCCAAAGCATTGTTGAATATAGTGATTGATCTGATGGGGGGAATATCCTTCCACATACAAAGAGCGAACCCATTGGTATTCGAGTGCTTTGGTGTTGCTTAAACTGGACTCAGCCAGCGTCACCTTGATTTTTTTAGTCATTCCATTGGGTCAGTTTCTGATGCGAAACACGATTAAAGCAGACCAGTATGAAATTTATATGACGCTTAGTCATTACTGTGACAATACATCATTAGAAGGTGTGACGTGGGCTTGCATTTCGTCACCAATCTCTTTTCTCATATTCATTAAACGAATCGCCGATTCACGTAAAAATACATCATGTGCCGCGGTTGGTTCCCATTGTGGTACTGGTGTTGGCTTTCCATCATCACCGACCGCGACCATAATGACAATACAGTGCGTTGTTAAGGTTTGCTGTGGATCTTTGGGATCATTAGCACGAACATCTAAGCCAATATGCATTGAGGTATTGCCCGTGTAGATAATTTGCGCATGCACTTCCACTAAGCTACCGACTAAAATCGGTGCCACAAACCGAATTCCGCCCGCATAGACTGTAATACAGTATTTTTTACTCCAACCAGCTGCGCACGCATAAGCGGCCAAATCGATCCATTTCATAACTGCACCGCCGTGCACTTTACCCCCGAAGTTGACATCGCTTGGCTCGGCTAAAAAGCGTAATGTAATATCTCGGCTACCATGTTCCATATTATGACCTTGTGTGTTGTGATTTTTCATCATTTTAGTATAAGCATAATTTTGATCTTTCTTGTGATAATCTAGGCATCATATTGAATTTTTTGATATTTGTGAGGCAATTGGATAACGTGAAGACGTCAAGGTACGTTTTTTTGTCTCTTAATGGGGAGTGGTAACCGCAATCTACTCTCGGTATAGTATTATTCCTTTAATTGCCACGAAGTTGATCTTATTGTGAAGCGATCCATTTCTCATTTACATCCGTCGCTGGCGATTGAGCAAGCGCCAGCGGAAGTTTTTCTTAACTTTGAAGATTTCCTCTCTAACACGGAAACGCGTGTGCATAGTCACCCTTGGGGACAGGTGCAGCTGATTTCAGGCGGAATTTTAGAGGTAGAAGCGCAGGACACTCGTTTTCTAGCGCCGCCGCATTTGGCCATATGGGTACCCGCCGGGGTGATGCATAAAAGTTTTAACCGTCGGCCGCTTGAGTATTGCTCGATTAATATGGCATCAGCACTGACAACGAGCTTTCCTTCTAACACCAGCTTAATCAAAGTCACCCCGATTATTGCCGCGATCATTGATGATTTCCGCCAGAGAAAGATTAGTATCGCCCAGTCAGCGGCTGACCAGCGTTTAATGCAAGTGATGCTCGATCAATTAGCGATTCAACCCACGCAGCATCACTTTTTACCGAGTAGCGATCATAAGTATCTTGCGCCAATTTTACGCGCGATGGAGCTCAATCCGGTGGATAGTACGTCGTTAAAACAATGGGCAAATCATGTCCATACTACAGAGCGAACACTCGCCCGTTATTGCCATGATGAACTGGGAATGAGCTTTACAGAGTGGCGGTTACGCCTGCGTTATTTACATTCCATGGAACTGCTGCGCCATGGGCATGCGGTTAAAGAAGTGGCGTTGACCTTAGGTTATCAGCAAGCCAGCCCCTTTATCACCATGTTTAAAAAATATTCTGGCATGACTCCTGAGCAATACAAACACCGTTTATTATAAGCATACGACAGGTTAGTCATGAACCCAGCTGATCGCGCCCCTAAGGATAACGGGCACGCGTATCCCATATGACATCACACAAATCTTATTCACTTCTTATAAACCAAAGAGTTATGCCTTGCCCATTTCCAGACTTATCATGGGGTTTTTAGGTTGGCTTAACGCTAATGTGTTGATATAAAAGCTGATATAAAAGCCATTCAATCATTAATATTCAACCGCTTTGTTATTGACAAGGCTGGCAGTAGCGTGGCAAAGCGTCCCCCATAAAACATCGCGTTTTCTTATAGTGATGTGGCAGAGAGATAGGGGTATTGGCAGCGTTATCGTATGAAAGATAGATGGGTAATAGATTATAGAGTTTGTCTGAGCCAGCAGTATTAGACAGTAAAAAGGAGCTAAGATGGACAATAGCAGAGAGATTCTGGTGCGGTTTATTGCAAAAAGTCACCGCTGCCATTGAAAGTGAGTCAAATTGAAAATATTTATGTGAAAGAATATGATAAGAAAAGTAAGGTTAAGCGTTCGTTATTAATTGCATTGGTTTTTAGCTTTTCATTTTTTCTCATTCATCCTGTTATTGTCGCTGTTGTTTTTCCTGTCTTGTTTGGCTTGGCTTATAAATTCACAAAAAAGTATGAGCTTTGCGTATCCGTTTTTAATAATCCAGATATCGGCAATGTTGAGTCAAGTCTTTGTTCAGCAAACCAACGAAACGAATTAGACGATGTCGTGCAACAAGTCCAACGGTTACAACACACATAACACTGACTCTAAAACAGATTCACGTGGCGGTTTTGATGTGAATATCATGGGTGTCTTGTTTTATCTTTTAACCATAAAGTTCTGATGGCAGCCCTCCTTGCGCTGTTTGGCGAAGCGTTCTGATGTCACGTGCCGGGGGCGCACCAAACAGTCGAGAATATTCTCGGCTAAACTGTGACAGACTTTCATAACCAACCATAAACGCGACGGTAGCGACACTACCAAACTCGGTAAATAGTAGACTGCGGGCTTCATATAATCTGATCTGTTTTTGGTATTGAAGCGGTGATAACCCAACCGTTGCTTTAAAACGTCGATGAAAAGCCGAAGCGCTCATATTCGCGGTAGCGGCAAGCTCTTCCACTCGAAATGCCGTCGCGTAATGTTTGCGAATCCATGTAATGGCATGTTTGACTTGGAAAAAACGATCATCGATACCGGCTATTTGCCTTAATATCGCACCTTGCGGGCCGCGCAACATTCGGTACAAGATCTCGCGCTCAATAAGAGGAGCGATTAAGTCGATATCATCCGGATGATCGTTCAGTCGCACCAATCTATACCAGGCATCAGCAAGCTCATCACTGACGTGATCGATACAGAACCCTCTTGTTTCAGATAAACTCAAAGGACTCTCGATTTCGCATAAAATCTCGGTCACTAACGCTCGGTTGAGAGACAGACGCAAAGCTAAATAGGGGGAAGTCTGACTCGATTCTACCACTTCAGCAATTACTGGTACCTCGACTGAGGTAATAAAGCTTTGTCCCGCACGATAGTCGACGACTTGGTCACCGATAACCATCCTTTTGCTCCCTTGCAGGATTAGGCTGATCAAGGGTTGATAGATCTCCGGAAAGAGCTCAGTTGGTTGGCTTACTCTCAGAATATCCAAACGAGGGATGTGGGTTTGGGTAAGCACCGATTTAGAGCGTTTCTCTACAAGAGATTTTAATGTTTCAAGCGGATTATTCATATCATTATTTTTAGCATAGCTTTCATCAAGCATCAATTAAGTAAGCAGGAATATGCATTTTATAGACAGAAACGGACACGTCATCGTTTAGTCGGTTTGTTATAAATATTAACTGTGTTATCGAGCGATCTCATGGGCTTTATGACGTACATGTGTATTTATTGTAACCGTTCAACATTTTTTAATAGGAAATATGCCATGCAAATTGAAAACTCAGTGTTCCTCATTACAGGTGCCTCATCCGGTATTGGTGAAGCGACGGCACGTGCAGTCGTTCAAGCTGGTGCGCGAGCCGTGTTATTAGCGAGACGCCAAGATCGACTAGAGGAACTGGCAAAAGAGTTGGGGCGCGATATTTTGCCTTTACCTTGCGATGTAACCGACCGAGCTGCGGTTCAAAAAGCCGTTCAGATTGCGCAAGAAAAATATGGTCGAATCGATGGATTAATCAATAACGCGGGACAGGGACTCTATGCCACGATTGAAGATATCGACATTGCAGAGTTTCGAGAGCTGTTAAATCTCAATACCGTTGCGCCACTGAATATGATGCAAGCGGTTATCCCCTTGATGCGCAAACAACAATCCGGATGCATCATTAATGTTAGCTCGGGAGCAACCTTAGCAACGTATCCAGGTTCAGCGGCTTATACAGGTTCAAAGTGCGCACTGAATATGATTTCAAAAGTGGCACGGCTTGAACTCGCAGAGGCGGGTATTACCGTATCGTTGCTGCATCCTTTCATGACAGCAACCGAATTCTATGGCTCGGTGAAGTCTGGTTTATCCACTTCAAAAGCACAAGAAGCTGAAGCTCTCTCTATCGCACATTCACCATCATTAGCAGCAGAAATGATTGTCAATCTGATAAGAACCGGCGCTGCAGAGGTGGATCTTGTTCCGAAAGAATATGGCGGAAGTTTCGAAGAATAACCAGCCAATAAAAATGTTTGCATACTTTTTACGTTAATTGTCTAATCGGCTTAAGGCAACGTTATGTGGTTAGAGAAAAATAACAATGGAAGTAACAATCGGAAATGATTCTAAGCTGATTCAGCGAGCTCAATCTCTTCGTTATCAGGTGTTTACACTTGAGCAATCGATCCCGACAGGCTTAGACGTTGATGATTTCCGCCAGCGAAAGATTAGTATCGCGCAGTCAGCGGCTGACCAGCGTTTAATGCAAGTGATGCTCGATCAATTAGCGATTCAACCCACGCAGCATCACTTTTTACCGAGTAGCGATCATAAGTATCTTGCGCCAATTTTACGCGCGATGGAGCTCAATCCGGTGGATAGTACGTCGTTAAAACAATGGGCAAATCATGTCCATACTACAGAGCGAACACTCGCCCGTTACTGCCATGATGAACTGGGAATGAGCTTTACAGAGTGGCGGTTACGCCTGCGTTATTTACATTCCATGGAACTGCTGCGCCATGGGCATGCGGTTAAAGAAGTGGCGTTGACCTTAGGTTATCAGCAAGCCAGCCCCTTTATCACCATGTTCAAAAAATACTCGGGTATGACGCCAGAGCAATATAAACATCGATTGTTGTAATGATAAGTAGGCCATAATAAGCTTCGAGCCTAGGGGCAAGATTATTGAGCCCAAAGGTGTTATGAACACCGGTATGGCATTGCACAAGAGGTCAGTATGAAATCGGTGAAGAAAGGATTGAGATTAGTGGCGGCATTAGAGGCATTTAAAGGCATCATGTCGCTTATCGTCGGTTTTGGTCTGCATGTTTTAGCAGGGCATAATTTGCGACAATTTGCTGAATCCATCGTCAATCATGCGCATTTAAACCCAGCCAGCCATGTGCCGAGCGTTTTTATCAACGCAATGAGTCATGTCTCTGAGAGTAATCTGACGCTACTTGCGATTGGCGCGTTTATTTATTCAATCGTGCGATTAGTGGAAGCGTACGGGCTGTGGCAACAACTGGTTTGGACTGAATGGTTTGCGTTGGTGAGTGGGGCGATTTACGTGCCATTTGAATTATATGAACTGTTCCATCATATCAGTGTGCTAGGCGTTAGCGTGCTCTTATTAAATATCGTGATTGTTTGGTATATGGCACATATGCTTTTCGTCAAGAGTGAGTAACGTGAACCATAGTGCTTTGATAGTGTGCGGTTAGCCTAAAGTGAGCAGCAGGCACTAATCTGCCTGCTGGTCTAGTAAGGATATAGCAGGCAAAGGCTATTTGTGATGTTTCATTAGCCAGCGGTAGACACCGTCATTACTGTATGCAGCCTTCCAGGATGAGGCGTGGTCTCCACCTTCAATTTCTGTATAGCGAATGGTGGAGGTGGACCCTCCGGAGCGAATAATTGCATCTACCATCTGGCGCGAATAATCGACACTGGTGACTTCATCAGCACTGCCATGAAAAACCCAAGTCGGAATGTGATTGATGGTGCTGGCCTGTTTAGGATCGGCGCTCCCCGCAATCGGGACCGCCGCGGCAAATAGCTTTGGTCGTTGCATCATCGCATTCCATACACCTTGCCCACCACGTGACAGCCCCGTGATATAAATTCTATTGCGATCAATATGAGAGTTTGTCTTGATTAGATTGTCAATCAAATGGAGTAGTGCGGTCATTGATGGGGTTGAAGGTGTTTGTTTAAAGTTGTAAGCCGCAAGTGTCGTGCTGGCCCAGCGCATTGGACCAGGCGTTTGCGGTGCGAGCACATATGCCGCTTGAATGGATTGATTTGTTTTACTGGCAAAATACTGTGGCCCCCAACCGGTGTTTTTATACATTTGAGCTTGATTATCCGTGCCCGCTTCACCGGTCCCATGTAAATGAATGATGAGTGGCAATCGTCCACTTTGTGATGGTGAATAAAGTTGGTAAGGCAGAGTGAACTTGTTATCGTGATACTGGTTTGCTTGCCAGCCAGCGAAAGCGGGGCTAACGCAGGCGACGGATAGCGCGACTGTCAGAAAAGATTTCAGCATGTAGACCTCTAATAGTGTGTTGATATTATTATAATGTAACCGGTATCATAATTGAGGAGTGCGGTAACAGTCGAGGATGTATTTCACAAATATTGACGACGTCTTATAATACAAACGCACTTATGTGATTGGTCGTATAAATATGCAACAAGGACGAGATATGGTTGTACTTAGAAACATGCGACAGCAAGAATACCCTGCTTATTGTCAGTATTTTATTGATGATTATAGTCGTGAAATTGCGCAGAACTATGGTCATGCAATGAACGTGGCTCTTGAACTTGCCGAACAAGATTTGCAGCGTTTTTTCCCGAATGGTTTGGAAGAAAAAAATCATTGTTTATTCTGTATTGATGCTGAAATTGCTGGGGAAATCCAATTAGTCGGTTATCTATGGCACTCTGTGAATCATAGTGACAACTCGACGTTTATCTATGACTTTTTTATATTTGCAGAGCATCGTAGCCGAGGACTGGGGCGATTAGCTTTAGCCGAGTTGGAGAAGCAACTTCAATTAGAGGGCATCAAGCAAATAAAGTTGCGAGTGGCGTACCATAATGAAAGAGCGTTAAGTTTATACAAAGAAGTCGGCTTTGCCATCACCGGGTTCAATATGTCGAAAAGCATTGAGAAACGATAAGTGATCAAGAGTGATGTATTTGGGGGAATAAAGGGAATTTAACCTTACGTATGCATGAAAGTTAACAAGGTTATCTACGAATTACTCATATTATTTGGAGGGGATATGGCGAGTCCACGAGTTTTAAAGGCTCAAATTAGGGACATCATGTGTGGTGATAATGTGACGATTGTCGAGCCAGCTAATATCTATGGTTGTGAGCTAAAACAGGACGTATTTGTAGGGCCATTTGTTGAAATTCAGAAAAATACGGTGGTTGGTGAGCGAACAAAAATTCAGTCGCACACGTTTGTGTGTGAATATGTTTATATTGGCAGTGACTGTTTTATTGGTCATGGGGTGATGTTTGCGAATGATCTGTTTAAACATGGTCGGCCTGATCCAAACCCAGACAATTGGGGGCGTACGGTGATTAATAACGATGTGACTATCGGCTCAAATGCCACGATATTGCCTGTGACGATATGCAGTGGCGTTGTTATTGGTGCGGGCAGTGTAGTCACCAAAGACATAACGAAGAAAGGCGTATACGCAGGCAATCCAGCCAAAAAGTTACGAGATTTGCCTTGAATTAGCGGTTTTCAGCTGGGCATTTAATTTGTAGAGTAAAGTCAGTGGCTTACATTTTTAGAGAGGTTCCCCCTCGGAGGCAACAATAATGAATATGAAGGACTTCTCAAACTTAGTTGGGCTATCGGCTCATACGCTGCGCTATTATGAAAAAATAGGATTGCTGAGAAATATTCAACGAAATAGCAGTGGGCATCGAGTCTATTCATCGCACGATCGAGTATGGATTGAATTTGTAAAACGTTTAAAAGATACAGGGATGCCGCTAGAAAATATTTTAATCTATGCCGATTTACGCCAGCGCGGTTCAGAATCGATATTAGCGCGGCAAGCGCTACTAGAACAACACAAAGCAAATTTGAGTCTGCGAATTGCTGAGCAACAATCTCATCTTGCTGCTTTAGAAGAAAAAATTGACCTATATAAAAATGGCAAAGTGCATTGACTTAGAGTCAGCTCTAACATGTATGCTCTTTATGTACTGACACATAAAGGAGCACTCCCTTGGAAAAATCACGTTTTGATACCGGTTTAGAGCTACTCAATAGTATTGATGGCGAAGCAGGCCACAATGTTATTGCAAGCTTACAAGATATTTGCCCTGACTTAGCTAAATATACCATCGAGTTTCCTTTTGGTGATATTTATGCAAGGTCCGGTCTGGATCTCAAGTCTCGCGAAATCGCGACTGTCGCTGCGTTAACCGCTTTAGGCAATTGCTCTCCACAACTTAAGGTTCATTTGCATGCCGCGCTCAATGTCGGTTGTAGCGAAGAAGAGCTCAAGGAAGTCATACTGCAAATGGCCGTTTATGCCGGTTTCCCCGCGGCTTTAAATGGTATGTTTGCGTTTAAAGACGTACTCGCAGAAAGAGCCGCATAACTTTTCGTTAATAATGATGGGAACGCTCAGCCTATCTGACGGTGAGGTGGCTGGAGTCGGCTGAGCGTTAAGAGTTTAACCGTTAAACGTTATGGTTGTCAGTGGTCAATGATGGAAGGTCAAAGGCGGTGACCGCGAGTGACTCTCCAGACCATGCTTGTATGTCAACAAGACAGGTTTGCGCTGTGCTTCCTTGAGAAAAACTCGACGTTGGCACATCGGCGGTTAACGCATTCGGGTTACCGTGCTTTTCCAGTAATCCACCTTGGTCATTTTGCCAATGCTGGGGATCATACCATGCGCCGGTGGCGAGTCTGACCACGCCTTCACGCACAGTTTCACTGGGTACAGCGCTGGCAAGGCAACGCCCGCGTTCATTGAAAACCTGTACTAGATCGCCATAGTGAAGTCCGCGCCGCTTGGCATCTTGTGTATTGATATATACGGGCTCGCGGCCATGAATGCGATCTTTGCGGCTGTGTGGGCTATGGTCGAGCTGACTATGCAACTTGTTCTTTGGCTGATCGGAAATTAAGTGTAATGGGAATTGCTGCGCTTTCGGGCTTCCTAACCATTCATGGGGCTCAATCCAGCATGCGTATCCCGGGCAATCATCTAAGCCAAAATCGGCAATCGATTGAGAGAAAAGCTCTATTTTACCCGAGGGGGTGGTTAAAGGGTTAGCCTCTGGGTCGCGTCGAAACGCTTCGAGCATGATAACGGGTTCGTTCGATTGTGGCATGTTCGCTTCATTTTCACGCCAGAACGTTGCAAAATCCGGTAATTCAAATCCTTCTTTTTCCTTCAGTGCTTGACGCCAATTGGTATATAAATGTTCTAACCACTCGTCGGCGTTTTTGCCTTCCGTAAAATGATCGGCAATACCTAGTCGCTCTGATAATGCGGCAAAAATAGCATAATCATCCCACGCTTCGCCTTCGGGCAATTTCGCTTGTTTCATCGCGGCAATAATCGGCTCACGTTTGGCGTAGAAAATATCATTGCGCTCTAAAGTGGTGGTGGCTGGGAAAACGATATCGGCCATTTTGGCAGAGGGGGTCCAATATTGTTCATTAGTAATGATGGTTTCTGGGTGCTGCCATGCTTCGGATAATCGTTTGAGATCTTGATGGTGATGGAATGGGTTACCGCCAGCCCAATAAATTAGCCGAATATCCTGATACTGGTAGGTTTGCCCTTCATAGGTAAAACTTTCCCCAGGATTGAGTAACATATCGGCAATGCGCGCGACAGGAATAAAATGCTCAACTGCGTTTTTGCCTTGCGAAAATGTTGGGCCAAACACATGCTTGTGCGGACTACCTAGTAAGTTTTCTGCTCCGTAACAAAAGGCAAAACCGCCACCGGGTAGCCCAATTTGGCCGAGCATGGCAGCCAATGTAATCAGCGCAAAACACGGCTGTTCGCCATGATCGGCGCGTTGCAGTGACCATGCCATATTGATCATTGTGCGATGCGACGACAATTCTATGGCTAGCTGTTCGATGCGCTGTGAGGGAAGGCCTGTGATGGCTGCTGCCCATTGAGCGTCTTTCGGCTGCCCATCGGTCTCGCCGGTTAAATAGCGCTCAAATTGTGAATAGCCGACACAATAACGTTCAAGAAAGGCGTGATCGTGTAAACCGTTTTTTTGCAGCGTGTAGGCCAAGGCGAGGATGAGCGCGGTATCAGTGTTGGGTTTGATGGCAAGCCACTCCACATTGCCGCCTGTTTCAATATCATCAGATACGGGACTGACGTTAATGAAACGTACACCGGCTTTGTGCATTGCATTCAAGCCACCGCGCGCACGGTGCTCGGCGGTTCCACCAGTAGAGACTTGCGCGTTTTGATACTTTGAGCCGCCAAAAGACAAAAATAATTCGCAATGCTTTTCCATGGTTTGCCAATCGGTATGATTTTCCATCAGATCTTTCATCGGCATCACAAGCCAATGCATCAAAGCGCCCGCAGCCCCAAGGCTGTATGAGTTTTTACTGCGTACGTAGCCGCCGAAACTATTGAGAAAACGGTGCACTTGGCTTTGTGAATGATGAAAACGTCCAGCGCTCGACCAACCATAAGAGCCCCCGAAGATGGCTTGATTACCGTGTTGCTGTTTAACTTTGCGCAGGGCTCCAGCGGCATAATCTAATGCGGTTTCCCATGAAACTTCAATGTATTGGTCGCCGCCACGCGGGGCGGCAGTGTTACCCTGCTGTTTGTCTAACCAGCCTTTACGAATGGCTGGTTTTTGCACTCGCAACGCCTCAACATGAGGATGATTCAAATAACGACCGATATCAGAAGGGTTTGGGTCATGACGATAAGGCGAGATGGTCATGGCTTCTGTCATACCATGAGAAATTTCGTATAAGCCCCAATGCGCAGCGGTATACGTGGTGGTTTGATCTTGCTGATTATCATTATTTGGCATTAATACCATTCTCCGAGACGGTTTCCTTATATAGCGTCCAATCATCATCGATTGCAGTAGAGCCGTCAAGATATGTCACTGTATTCTAGTGCGATTGACTTATTCAGCTGCAATGTTGTTATAGTATGATATTTGTTACAATGTCACTTTATTCGTATCAGACGTCAGTATGTTATAGTATAAAATATTCGAGTAGAGTGATCGCTCACTACTCTCAATAACACGTTTTACTTATCAAGCAGGAGCCAGTATGGCAGGTGCAAGTTTACTGACATTATTAGATGATATTTCGACAGTGCTTGACGATGTGGCGGTAATGTCCAAAGTCGCCGCTAAGAAAACCACAGGTTTACTTGGCGATGATTTGGCGCTAAATGCTGAACAAGTCACGGGAGTTGGGGCTAAACGTGAATTGCCCGTGGTATGGAGCGTCGCGAAAGGATCTTTTCGCAATAAATGTATATTAGTGCCATTGGCAATGCTGATCAGCGCGTTTGTGCCGTGGCTTCTAATGCCATTGCTGATGTTAGGCGGCTTTTATTTGAGTTTTGAAGGGGCAGAAAAGATCGTTGAGCGATTTGGCCCTGAACATAAAAAGCAGAGTTCTCCTGAGGCGAAAAAGAAAGCGCACGCCTCTCAGGTTGATCTAGAGCGCTATGAGCAACAGAAAATCAAAGGTGCAATTCGGACCGACTTTATTTTATCGGCAGAAATCATTGTGATTGCACTCGGGACCGTACAAGGCGAAGGCACGCTGTTTGATCGTATTTTTGTGGTCAGTTTTGTTGCCATTTTAATGACGATTGGCGTTTATGGCTTAGTCGCCGTCATTGTCAGGTTAGATGATGTTGGTTTTTATCTAAAAAAGCGTTCAAAAGATAAAGGTTTGTTTGCTTTACTTGGCAGCGGTTTAATCAGCTTTGCCCCTAAATTAATGAAGTTTTTAACGGTCATTGGCACCCTAGCGATGTTTTTAGTGGGAGGAGGGATTATCGTGCATAATATCCCACTTTTTCATCATAGTTTTGAGGCGCTGCTTGGCGCGCAGCAAAGCACAGCCTTTGGCACGATGTTGGCCATGCCGCTATTAAATGGCATAGTTGGACTGATTGCTGGATTAGTGCTGGTGGCTATCCTGAGCGGATATCACAAATTGCGCGGATAGGCGTGGAATCTTAATGTTCCAATACGACAAAGCGCGCCTAAGGGCGCGCTTTGTCTATGTGTCAACATCATTTACGGCGGTAAGTGTCACTTAGTCGGTAGTGACTGTCCACTGCACGGTTTCTCCGGCGCGCATCGGCACCACGACACTGGCGCCAAATTGCATTTCAGTCGGCACGGTCCAAGGTTTTTTCTCTAACGTTACGGTATCTTGGTTACGAGGTAGTCCATAAAAATCTGCACCATTATGACTGGCAAACGCTTCTAGATTTTCAAGTTTTCCTGCTTTCTCAAATACTTCGGCATACATTTCAAGTGCGGCATGAGCGGTATATAAACCGGCACATCCACAGGCACTCTCTTTAAGACCTTTTGCATGCGGCGCCGAATCGGTGCCTAAGAAAAATTTCTTACTCCCCGAGGTCGCGGCATGAATCAGTGCATCTTGGTGCGTCGCGCGTTTAAGTATTGGCAGACAATAAAAATGCGGACGAATGCCACCGACTAACATATGATTGCGGTTAAATAATAAGTGATGGGCAGTGATGGTGGCAGCAACATTGTCACCGGCGTGCTTCACAAATTCGACGGCATCTGCAGTGGTGATGTGTTCCATGACAATCGATAAGTGCGGGAAGTCTTGTACCAGTGGGGTCATGACGTTGTCTAGAAAAGCTTTTTCGCGATCGAAAATATCAATCTCATTATGCGTGACTTCACCGTGGATCAACAGTAATAACCCAGCGTCTTGCATGGCTTCTAATACCGGATAAATATTCTTAACCGACGTAACGCCAGAATCAGAGTTCGTCGTTGCGCCAGCAGGGTAGAGCTTACACGCAACAACCAAACCAGAGGATTTTGCAGCGTAAATATCTTCTGGGGTCGTGTTATCGGTCAGATAAAGCGTCATTAACGGGGTAAAAGAATTGGCAGGGCTTTGTGCCATAATACGGTCGTAGTAGGCTTGTGCTCGCTCGATGTTGATAACAGGGGGAACCAAGTTGGGCATGATTAATCCACGTCCATTGTAGCGGCTGATATCGCGCACGGTATCGCTTAGCACCTCTCCATCACGGAGGTGAACATGCCAGTCGTCAGGACGGGTAATCGTAAGTGTTGTCATAATAGCTCCCTGCAGCAATAAAAATTAGCAATGTGGAGCCTAAGATTTAAGTGTTTTTCGGAAAACAGTAAGGCTTAGGCGACAGGATGATAGAGGAAAGCGAAAACGATTGCACTGATTAATTTTGGCTTTTTTCGCCGAGTTTCGTCGCGCAGCTTTTACACCATCCTCCTAGTGCAACTCAGTGTACTTTATCTTATGATACTGATAAACCCGCATAAAAAGGACGAATAATGCCCACCAACAAGCTTTCTCATATTAATGTATTCCCAGTAAAATCTGTCGGCGGAATCACCATGTCTCAGGCTTGGGTAGAGAAACAAGGGCTCAGTTTCGATCGGCGTTTTATGCTGGCATATCCAGATGGCGGTATGTTAACCGCGCGCCGTCATCCCCAAATGGTCACAGTGCGTTCTGCGTTACTGCCCGATGGCTTACTCTTTTCAGCACCAAATTTGGTTGCGCGCCCGCTAACAATCCGTTATCAAGAGTTAGACTATAACGAAGTAAGTACTAACGTATGGAAAGATACATTTACGGCTTATTCGACTAATGAGCAGGCCAATCAATGGTTCAGCGAAGTGTTGGGTCAGCCGGTACAGTTATTATTTACTGGGGAGCAATCGCAACGTTTTCGCCAGAAGATCGGTCACAACGTGAGTTTTGCTGATGGCTATCCACTATTAGTGATCAGTCAAGGGTCGCTCGATGAACTTAATCGACGCAGTTCAGACATTCACGATATGACTCAATTTCGAACCAATCTGGTGGTGGCAGGCACGACGCCATTTATTGAAGACAGTTGGAAGCGAATTCGTATTGGTGATGTGGAGTTTTTATCGGTAAAACCGTGTGAACGCTGCGTAATGACGACGGTGGATACCAAGAACGGCCAGTTTCGCGCTAGTAAAGAGCCGCTAAAAACCTTATTAAGCTTTCGTGAGAATGCAAATGGTGGCGTTGATTTTGGGCAAAATTTAGTTGCGTTGAATGAAGGTATGATAAGCCTTGATGATGAGATAGAGGTGTTGGAGTACCACGAACCCATGAGCTATGCCGATCATAATATCGGCAAACACAAAATGACATGCGTGGCACGTGAAACGATGGCCCAAGATTTTGTTACCTTTTGGCTTCAGCCTAAGAGTGGCAAAACCTTTCATTATCATCCAGGGCAATCATTACCGATTGAGCTGCATATTGATGGTAAAACAGTGACACGCCATTATTCGTTGTCTTCAAGTCCAACACGTCCAGAACGATTGGCTATTTCTGTCAAACGTGTGGAAGGGGGGCGGGTATCGAATTGGCTCATGGACCATTTGCATGTCGGAGACACGTTAGTTGCTGGGGAGCCTGAAGGTAGCTTCCATTTGCCTAAAGACGCATCGCTCACACAGCCATTACTGCTGTTGTCAGCGGGCAGTGGCGTGACGCCAATGTTGTCTATCGTCCGGTATTTGGCGGATCGTAATCAATTGAACGATGTGGTGTTTTTCCATCAATGCCGCAGCAAAGCTGATATCCCATGTTTTGATGAACTTGGCGAACTCAATCAGCTGCACCCTGGGTTAACGGTACAACTCTGTTTAACTCAGCCGGATGCGGATTGGCATGGCCTGAAAGGCCGCTTATCTCTGTCTCATATTAAGCCAATTCATTATCTTACCAAGCGCCAAGTGTATGTGTGCGGACCAGAAGGGTTTATGCAAAAAGCCCATCACTTACTCGTGAAAAAAGGTTTACCTGAAAGCGCATATCACCAAGAGTCGTTTGGTGTAGTAAAAAAAGTCGCAGAGCCGTTTCAAGAACTGACATTAACGATTAACCAGCAACAAATATCAGGCAATAATCAGCAAACGCTGTTAGATCAAGCGGAAGGTGCTGGATTGTTTTTGGATTATAGCTGCCGTGCTGGTACTTGTGGGGCTTGTCTCGTGCATGTTAAATCGGGTGAAGTCGCGCAGCCTGAAGCGCCTGCCTTAAGCGAAGAAGAACGTCAGCAGGGTATGGCATTAGCGTGTTGTTGTGTACCGAAAACTGACGTTATTGTCGTCGCTGAGTAAAGCGTAGGCGTGAGCGTATCTAAGGCTCCGCTTTGGTTCAAAGAATCGAGGCATATAAGTCGTTTGGCTTATGTGCCTCTAAAATTCCAATTGATAATTTAGCGATAACCGATCACTACTTGCAGACAGAGACAACCCACGCATTACAAACCGCGATAGCACGGTTCCTGTGACACATCCCACCAAGTCGTAGCCAATATCGCTGCGACTGAATCCATTGTAAGCAATTTCATCACGTACTTCTTTTGCCACGCCAACCGCCATACATGTCGCGTTACTATAGAGTAAGTTATCAAAGTAAACTTCTGACGCTGCCCCAATGACAAACGAAGCCCCTGTGTGCTGAAAATCATCGCGTTCAGAATACCAGTTATTGGCATTGGCAAACGAGGACATCCCCATTAGCAGTAAGGCGATGAAAGTAGTTCCGCAGAGGCGGAGCTTGTTAATTGTCATTTTTATCAACTTATTCAAAGATATCAGACTGTAAGTCTAGAGCATAACGCTATAGTTGCCACTGCTGTGACGACGAATTCTCATGTAATCAAATAATATTTAGTGCCAAAATTGTGATATTAGACATGCATATTTAGCTCCTGAATACAAATGATGTTTCTATACTTTTGTCACCATAGTAAATATCGCTATGTACTGATACTTGAGAGGTCGTTGCCTATGTCTAATTCACCCCGTTTTCTTAGCCAGTTAAAAGGTCGCTTATTATTATTTTGGGTGGTTCCAACCATTCTAATTGTGTTTGCGGTTATATGGATCAATGCGGTGAATGAGTTAAATATTGCAAAGGAACGTGCTAAAAACTCTTTAATGAGTGACGCTAACAGTACCGCACAAATGCTTTTGATGGATAACCGATTAGCGGTACAAACTGCCAAAGTAATGGCTGAATCACAAAGTTCAGGCTTGTATGGCCAACGCGAAGCATCCAGTGCTTATGCGCGTAATGTTTTGAAAAATAACCCTATTTATACAGGTTCGTATTTTGGTTATGAACCAAACGGTGATGGCAATGATGCGCAGTACCGAGATAATACTCAAGTTGCGGCTGGACAAAGTGAACAAGGCCGGTTTATTCCATATTGGTACCGCGACAAAGATTCCTTGCAAGTTGCCCCTCTGACGTTAATGGAGACAGGCTTATATTATAACGGCCTTAAGCAACGGTTTTTGAAAAGTGGTAAAGCGCAAGGATTGATTACCGAGCCGTATAATTACGAAGGAACCATGCTGGTCGAACAGGTTTATCCGATTGTGATAGACGGAAAATTTGTCGGTATTGCGGGCGTGGATCGTGGATTAGCGTACATCGGTGATTTATTGGATCGCTTAAAAGCTGAATCGGGTAATGACTATATTCTCTTGAGCCGTGAAAACAAGGTCATTACTGCAACGCTAGATGAAGGATTGAAGACAAAAGCGATTCAAGATACACCTTATAACACGATTCTCTCTGATTGGATTGCGACTCCCCGTGATCATGAACACAAGAGTTCGCTGAAAGTTGCTCAAGATCCAGTTAATGATGTTGAGGCTTTTTATACCATGTCGACGATCGAAGAGGGAGATTGGATGCTGATTCAGGTGACGAAAGTTGATAGCCTGATGGCACCGTTGTATAAGAATATCTATCGTACATTGGCGATGGCTATCGCAGGAGCGGTATTGATTGCATTATTGTCATTCTATTTTGTGCGTTCGATTAGTAACCGAGTGAACAACTTAACGGATAAAGCACAGAAGATTGCAGCAGGGGATGTGACCAATCTAACATTGAAACGTATTGATCAATGCAAAGATGAAATCGACACGCTAGTCAATAATTTAGCCGAGGTACTAGATTCTTACAGTGGCATTAATCGGATGTGTAATGCGATTGCCAGCGGTGACTTCTCCATTCATTTGGAACCGCGTAGCGAGCACGATTCTGTTACCAAAGCGCTTAATGATATGGCAAAAAAACGTGAAGAGATCGAAGCGAATATGCTCAATCGAGCTCAGCGTATCAAAGACAGTACCGAAACACAGAATCGGGAAATCGAAAGTGTTTCCGCATCGGTTGATGGCATGAATACCACCATTGGTGAAGTGAGTAACATTGCTACAATTGCATCCGATAGTGCTCAAGAAACCGTAGTATCGGTCTCGGAAGTTAAAGTTTTATTGGGGAATGTAGTGTCAGAGTCGACCGTTTTAGCGGAGGAAATATCTCAGACCAGCGATGCGGTAAGCAAAGTCGCTAGCAGTAGTGAAGATATTACGCAGATCATCAATGTGATTAATGCTATTGCTGAACAAACGAATTTATTGGCGTTGAATGCGGCAATTGAAGCTGCACGAGCAGGTGAGCAAGGTCGTGGTTTTGCTGTGGTCGCGGATGAAGTTCGTAATTTAGCGGGGAAAACACAAAATTCAACCGAGCAAATTCAAACGCTCATTAACCAATTGAGCAAGAATGTTGATAATGCGGTGAACTTAGTTTCTCAAGGATTGGCGCGTGCAGAAAAAGGCAAAGAAGTCACGGTGCGATCGGACGAATCTTTGTCAGAAGTGACTGAACAAATTACTCGAATTAGCGAGCATATGGTTAGAGTCGCAGCCGCGGTTGATGAACAAAGCTCGACTTGTCATGAAATCAGCCGAAATATGACTGTTATTCATGATACTGCTCAAGCATTGAGTGATCTCACTAAAGCCTAATGTTTATAAAAAGAAAAAAGCAGCATTATGCTGCTTTTTTTCTTTATTTAGGGGATTTTTGGCACATTTTCTTACAGAAGTCGCTGAGCAATCACTTGCATCCATTGATCGGCGAAGTCTTGGTTATCGCCAAAAAGGTCTTGTATTATCGCTTCTGTTGATTGCCCTGACTGTTTTCGTTTGATCGCTTCTCTGACAAGTAATACCATATGCTGCTCTTGGGTTAAGCCAGTAAAGCAATCTGGTGTCCAAGTTGACATGGAGTTGGTTAATTGACTCTGTGATAATTGCGGTACCAAGTGAGTTACTTCGGCTTTCAATATTTGTGTTAATGGAACAAATAGTGAGTCATCACGGTCTACCTGTTGCAGCCTATCTAAAACAGATGCGCTTAAGTCAGTCGGTTTAACATAACCAGCTTGACGGGGGAATTCATCGCGTAGACGGACCGAAAAATCGACACGTGTATACGTTGTGTTCGGAAAACAGGTGAGTGCACACAAGCAATCTAACGGTATCCAAAAGCTTTGCCCTGCTTCAATGGCGTAATCATATTTGCCTAAACGGCAAAGCAATAGGCCGTGTTGGACGTGAATTAAGCTGTGTTTGCTCGCTCGCTTACGTGCAGTAACGTGTAATATAGGGAAATGGCGAGTGTCAGACTGAATCGCGTAGTTCATAGAGTACCTCGTGGTGCTAAGGCCGCTAGAGTACCGCTTCTTTAAAGAAAAACCAACTCGATACGAATTGAAACTTATCTTTTTGGTACGACCTGTTTAATTCTATCTTTGTGCAAGCGATAAAAGCGAGCAAGTGTAGATAGAATTGGGCCGCTTATTTATTTTTGCTATAAAAAACTTTGATGTAAAAAAACAATGACAACAAACACTGATCCATATTCTGATATTCGTCCTTACAATGATGACGAAATTCCTGCTGCGTTAAGCAGGTTGATCAACGATGAAGAGTTTATCTCGGCAATTTTGCAGCATCGTTTCGAACGCCAGCCAAGTTGGGTGAAATCTTTGATGAGCCCATTGGTAAAAATGTACTTGAAATTCAAATGGGCCAAACTGACTTCAGTTGAAGCAATACAACTTGAAGTGAAAAAGTACATGGATCTAACGTTAAGCCATACCACAGAAGGCGTTACATACAGTGGTTTGGATAAGTTAGATAAAGAAACGTCTTATTTGTTCATTTCCAACCATCGCGATATCGCCATGGATCCTGCACTGGTGAACTATGGCTTATATTCTCATGGCCATCGCACGGTACGCATTGCTATTGGTGACAACTTACTGAGCAAACCTTGTGCAACTGAACTTATGAGGCTCAATAAGAGTTTTATTGTTAAGCGTTCGATGAAAGGTCCGCGTGAGATGATGAAAGCACTCTCAACATTGTCGTCCTACATTAAGCATTCTCTTGATACCAGCAATTCGGTATGGATAGCGCAAAAGGAAGGGCGTGCAAAAGACGGTAATGATTATACCGATCCTGCGATTTTAAAAATGTTCCATGTGGAAGGGCGTAAACAAAAAATTGATTTTGGTGACTACGCACGCTTATTGAAAATTGTGCCGGTCTCTATTTCATACGAGTATGATCCATGTGACGTATCGAAAGCACGTGAGTTGTATGAGAAGGCAGAAACAGGTGCCTATGAAAAACGTGAGTTTGAAGATATTGAAAGTATTATTCAGGGCATTATTGGAGAAAAAGGTCGTGTGCATGTGACTTTTGGTGATGTGATTGAGCAGCATTGTGATACTCCGGAACTACTCGCAGAAGAAATTGACCGTCAGATACACGAACATTATAAATTATTTCCTATTCACTATTTGGCTAACGATCCACAGCGGGATGATGTTCCTGAAGACGTCAAAGCGATTTTAGATAAGAAATTAGCGCAGTTACCTAAAGAAGCGCACCCTTACTTGCTTGATAGTTATGCGAACCCAGTTCGTAACCGTAAGAATCATTCGTAAAGACAGAATGGATATCAACGGGTCTGGAGGGGCGAGTGTAGGGCAGTGACGCTGGCATATGAATAAGTAATAGAGAATAAAAAGAGAAGCATTGCTTCTCTTTTTTTTATTGATGCGGCCGAGCTATTTAGCGTGGTCATTGCTCACTTTGCTGGTAAGGCGTGATAAATATCTTGGGCTAATGGCAACAATTATCTACCTTATGGCGCAACCGCTCCGCCGAGTGTCAGTTGTTTTGGCCAATGACTGATACGATTTCCGCCTAAAAATATATTCCCATTAACGGTCATCTTATCTGGGAAGGCCGTAATTTTTGACCCACCAATGTAGAGATCACCTTGCACTACAATACCGTTGGGTAGCTCTGTCATAGGGGTACGGATGACACTTAAATCCCCTTTCACTCTGAGTCTTGCAGGCAATTTTGCTAGTGGTGTGTCGGTAAAATTAAGATAACCGCCGACTTTAATCCCGCGCGGCCAAGAGCGAAGCTGGCTACCAAGAAAATTGGCGTAACCGCGGATCACCACGCTACGAGGAACTTTAATTAAAGCGCTGTTAGATGCATCCAAACTGCCTTGTATGTTGAGTCCTTCAGGTAGGGTTTTCATCGGCGTTTTTGCAATGTTTAGGTTACCTTTGAGGAGTAAACCTGCAGGTAAAGCCGTAAACGGTTTGTTACGTAGATCAAGGTTACCGTAGTTATCTAAATAATTGAGAATATGGTAGCGATCTAAAACTTGTGACGTTACAGTAGAGCTAACGAGCAATAATAGGCTCATGAGAATGATATGGTGTCGTCGCATTGACTGTACATCCCAAACGTATTTAATACTTCAATGATAGCAAATAAACCGTATGAAGCGGAATGTGGCGTCAGTGAAGGTATGAAAAAATAAGCTGACGGAACCTACCTGACCAGGCTTGGGACAATCAGCCATAATGCACAACGTTTGGTTACAATGATTAACGAACCAAAGAACGTGATCTTAATTCAAAAATTATCTTTTCAGCACTGACTTCAAAAGTGAAGTTTGCGTGCAGCTCGGTCTCATTATTTGAAGTGGGATCAATTTCATAAGTCACGTTTTCATTGACTTCTTTCGCTAATGAAACGTATTTTTCAAACTCTTGTTGCAGTGTCGCTTTGTCGCTAGCAAATACAGAAACTGAAGCGATCTCGTCGCCTTCATTAATGATATAGCCGACTTCTCCGGCACAACCACATGCTTCACATACTTCTTCTTCTACATAATTTTCTGTACTCATGACACAATCCTCCCATAAAAAACAAGGTTATTTTACTCTCGTATTGGACGATTGCCAAACAGTAAAACCTGCAATGAATGAACTAGTTAAATGGATATACTTAGAAATAACTCTTTAATAAGGGATTAGTTTCTTATAGTATCAATAATGAGAATATATTGACAAAAACATCACTCTTGATTGTGGTTAATCACACAAGTATTTGTCATCGTCGGAAGTGAATCAGTGGAGCCAAGAGGGTAACAAACGGAATCCGTTTCCTTGGTCAGCTGATCATCATTTATCATTATTCAAATAGAGCTTATACAATGCCAAAGCGTAGCAAAGAAGATACGGAAGTTACCGTTCAAACGATTATGGATGCGGTTGTTGATCAACTGATAAGACTTGGTTATGACAAAATGTCATATACCACGCTGAGCCAACAAACAGGTATTTCACGTACTGGCATTAGTCACCACTTTCCTAAAAAAACGGATTTCGCATCATCGTTAGACGATCGTATTTTTAATATTATGGTCAGCCATTTAGATTTTTCACACAGTTTAGATACATTTGTGGAAAGTTGGCAAGAAGCGTTGATGAATGAAGAGTTTATCGCCTTATTACGCTTGGTATTCCATCATATCGTTTCTGCTGATCGTGGATATCATTTTGGTAAAGAAACCCTAGAACGTCTATTTGCGACGACAAAACAGCATTTTGGTGATGCATCTATTGAAAACGTTAAATGCTTAATGGGCGAATCGTTACTGGCCATGAGCGCTTAACCTGTACGAGTGAACAAAAACAGCCAAACACTGTGTTTGGCTGTCGTTGCACGAGGTTTGCGACCGTTATCCTCGCTAACTTGGCGTGATAACTAGTGGAAGTAATCCATTTTTTCATTCAAGTGAGCCGCTTGCCCAGCAAGGATTTTGGCGCGCTCAGTCGTTTGTTCACTGATCGCATGCGTGGTTCGATTTAAATCACTAATCTCTGATGCATTCACTGCAATTTCTTGAGAGACATTCGCTTGCTCCTCGGCAGTTGCGGCAATCGTATCGGCTTGTTGGGTAATATCATTGACCTGTGTGGTGATCAACGATAATGCATCACCTGCCTGCTCAGCCGACGCAAGTACACGAGTCGCACTTTCTTGGCTCGAGTGCATTAAGGCGACAGCTCGGTGCGTTGAAGTATTTAATGTCTCGATGATGCTAACGACATTTTTGACTGACTCTTGAGTTCGGCTTGCCAGCGTTCTCACCTCATCAGCGACAACGGCAAACCCTCGCCCTTGTTCTCCTGCGCGCGCGGCCTCTATGGCGGCATTGAGTGCTAATAAGTTGGTTTGTTCCGCAATGCCATCAATCATAGTCGTCACGGTTTGAATGCTTTGGCTATCGAGGCTGACTTGTTCAATCGCTTGGGACGACTGTCTTAGTTGCTCATTTAATTCGGTGATATCCGAGTGAACAGAATCAACGACTTGTGAGCCAGATTGAGCATTGATATCCGCTTGACGCACATTTTCAGCGATACTTTCGACTTGTGAGGCGACTTCTTGAGCTGATGTGGCCATTTCTTCTATTGCTGCCACCATTTGTTCCACTTGAGCTTGTTGAGCATGGCTATGCTTAAGGTTTTCTGAAGCATCCGCTTCGACATTGTCGGCATTATTATTGACTTCACTACTGGTATGTTTGATGTCTTCGACTAATTCACGTAGGCGTGTCGCCATGGCGGTCACATTATTATGCAGGCGCGCAACTTCGTTTTTAGTCCCCTCATCTTGAGCATGAATATCCAAACTGATATAGCCCGATTTTAGTTGTTCCATGTATCCTGAAACGCGAGTAAGCGGTCGCGTTAATTTGACGATAAACCAAGAAATGAGACACAAAGTGAGCAATCCGACAACCAGAGAAACAATAAAAATGTGCGTCAGAAGGGTATTGCTGTCCTCGGTAATCTCAGAAATGAACGTGCCGCCGAGTAGCTTCCAGTTCCAACCTTTTACCTCTGCATATACGAGATATTTTTCCCCAGATTGTTCGCCATGCTGATAAGGGAAGACAACCGTCCCGTTGCTTTGTGAGAATATATTCGCAAAGGGCGTGTGATTATCTGAATCAATGTATTCTTGGATAGGGGTATCACTGCGAGCAGAAGCTGGCGCCGATAAATAATGCCCCAGATTATGTGCGGAGCCATCGACAACTAGCGTATATCCCGTTTTTCCCCATTTGATATTATTGAGTGAAGTGAAAATCGACTGAGCCACTGTATCGATAGGCAAGCCAATGCAAATAATAGCGGTCGTTTGACCTTGTGAATTACGCATAGGGGCATAGTAGGTGATGTATTTCTGACCAAATAATGAAACGGCCGCGTAGTAGCTTTGTCCGCTCATTAGCTTGTTATAAGCCGGATGGTCGGTTCCCAACAATGTCCCGACTGCACGTTGCCCGTTTTGATTTTTCAATGAAGTAGACACGCGGAGCCAGTCTTGTCCTACAGGTGCAAATACTGTTGCTATCGCGCCAGTATCGCGAGTAAAACGGTCAACCAACGTATAGTTACCAATTAAGCTGTGTTCATCGATGGAGAGGTCATAGACATTATGACCGTGAAACGACACCCGTACTTGCTTACTTGATAAGCCATGCAAATAGCCATTTTGAAATGTTGATTCTAATTTTTTACTCGTCGTAAGATAAGCATCAAATTGACCAGACAAGCTTTCGGCGAGAGCCTCGATACGAGATTGTTGTTCTCTTAGAACCGACTTTAATAGTAACTCATCAGCATCTTGATACACCCAAGTCGCGATGGCCGAAAACGCGCATAATAAGCACAACGATATAATTAAACGGAGCTGAAATCCGACACTTTGCGTTCGGTAAAAGCGATACATACACAATCCTTGCTAATTGTTTTAATGGTGTGGGGGCTGGCCCCATGGCAGAAAGGAAAATAGCGTAAAGGACATATAAGAACTTTGATTTCGATTAATTATATTCTAAAAATTGCATAACAAATGACTAAAAAGTGTCTCATTATTAAGTATTATTACAGTAAGGCTTAATTTATTTGGGAAGAATAACTAGGTTTTGGCAGGAGAATGTTAAAAATAGGTAGACGAATGCAACACGTATTAAGTTGGCGTGGTGGCATCAATATCGACAAAACTTGTTAAAAGCATAACGATCGCAGAGGCAAGGAGTGGGGGTTGGTAACGAGAGGTGAGTAAGACAATGATGGATAAAAGTATACGAGCGTCGGGTTATCAGCTCCGATATAACAATAACCGACTCGAACAAATAACGAGGCCAGGGAACGCCTGACCTCAGTAGAGTAACACGTTCTATTTATCGAAGTGTTGTTTTAGCTTGGCAATGTGTTCAACCCCAATTCCACAGCAGCCACCGAGCAACGTTGCGCCATCATCGGCCCATTGCTGTGTCCAGTTGACATACGCTGGTGGTGTTAGATCGTCACGAACCACATCTAATTCTTCATTGGCGGCTGCGTCTTTTGACTGAGGCCCAAAGGCATTAGCGTAAGCGCCTAATTGGATATCTGATTGGCCTAAACGATGCAGGGTTTCTTTCGAAATGCGAATAGCCGCACTAATCACTTCTGGTTGACAACAGTTAAAGAGGATAGCCGACACGCCTTCATTGGCCATCGCTATAACGGCTTCTTCAACACTCTCTCCCGAGCGTAAGCGCGGAATATCTGTCTCAGCTTCATCTTCTAAGGTAAACGCTACCCAGAGTGGTTTATCGCTATATCCCAGTTTCTTCAATAATGAATTGATCGCTTTTGGCTCTGCAATCAAGCTTTGTGTTTCATTTAACCAAACATCAATATAAGGTGCGAGGCCTTCGATTAACGGTGTCGCAATCGTTTCAACATGCTCGGCTTGAAACAGATCCGCACGATAAGATCCAAACAACGGCGGTAACGAACCTGCGACGAGTGCTTGGTTATTAGTGTGGTTGACCGCTTGGCGTGCCATTTCGCCAGAACGTGCGGCAAGCTGCTGAGCTTCTTCTTTAAAACGTTGTTCGCCGATATGGAAAGGCACAAGAGCATAGCTGTTTGTTGTTACAACTTGAGAGCCAGCATTAATGAAGGCTTGATGCGCATCACGCACGAGATCTGGCGTTTCAATCAGTGCCAGAGCAGACCATTCTGGTTGACGAAACGGGGCGCCGAGTTTTTCAAGCTCACGACTCATACCGCCATCGAGAATACTGATGTTGTTTTTTGACATGTTACTTCCTCTGATTCAACCTGATTGTCATTACAGACGTTTAGATGGCTATAAATTTAAAGTGAATTACGCTGACATGCAACCATTAAATCTATAACTGAATGTAAATCACCATAATACGAGATAATAAAGAGTCGATAGGGTGAATCCCCAATCTTTGGTGACCGTGCTCACCTATTTTTCAAAGAAAAATTTTGTGGCTATCACCCCATAATATGGAGTGAATTTTTACAATCAAAAGATTTTTTGCAAAGTGAATTATTTGCTTTAAAGATTTGCAACTCTTGGCAAGCTCGCATAGCATACGATGGATAATTAGAATAATAGACCGTTATTTATATTCAGATGTCACAAAAATGTGGGAAAATCCCAGTAATCACTTTGAAGGATCTAAGGTGTTATGCGAAATTTTTCGTTTAAAAATAAAATAATAGCAGTAATAGTAGCCATTATCTTCATCACTATTCTCGTTTCTTACCTCAGTGTTAATTTTTATATTAGTCATTATATTGAGCGCACGGAAACACAAAGTATCAAACACAATATAAACTTAGTTAATAAAAAAATTGGCAATGAGCTAAATTCCAAAATTAAGTTAGCAAAAACGTTGCATTTTAGCATGATGGATATTGCTGAGACGCAAAAAAGCTCTGGCTTTTATCGTGTTATTAAAGTGGTCAATGGGTATGCGTTTGACGCCGCCGGAAATATGGATGACGATAAAGCAACGCCGTATGTGAAGATTGCCGATAACCAATCCCAACCCATAAAAATCTCTCCTGTTACTATGGAAGGTAACAAACCGACGTTAACCATTTCTATCCTGCGTGAAGATGAATCATTTGATTTTTTCACGGTAGATTTAAGTAAGCTGCAAGGCACTTTGACCTCTTATGCTCGAGAAGGCAGTTATGTTGAGCTCATTTCCCCTAATAATATTCCTATTTTCAGTAATAAACAGCCGGGCGATCTCACTAAAATCAGTCTACCGATTGATGTGGCAGGACAGTCATGGGAGTTGAACGGTTATATTAGTAACGACCGAATTCAAGCCAATACGAATAAGCTCAATTGGAAAATCACTATTGCATTGATTGTGTGCGCAATTGTTGTGATAAGTATTGGTGTGATTATTTTATCCTTGGCCTTTAAACCGTTGCTTCAACTCAAAACGGTTGTCGCTGAACTATCACAAGGTAATGGGGATTTAACCCAGCGTCTCGAGGTGGCATCAAAAGATGAAATCGGTCAAATCAGTGACTCAATCAATCAATTCATTGCTCAGTTACAGACGATGTTTATTGATGTTTCTAAATCGTCAGTGGATATTGATAATGCTGTGTCTCAATTAGGGACACAGGCTCGCGCGAATGTGACGGCGCTAGACGCGCATACAGTAGAAACCGAGCAGGTGATCACGGCAATTGAAGAAATGAATGCCACAGCAGGGTCTATTGCGCAGAGTGCGACTGACGCGGCGAAATTAACTGAGACCACGAGTTCTTATGCTGCTGAATCGAAAGTCGTGATTAATCAAGCGGTGGACAGCGTTAATGCACTGGAAGCGGATGTAACAGGAATGTCTGAGACTATTGCGACGATGAGCGCAGACACTCGACAGATTGAGCAAGTACTTGAGGTTATCGGTGACATTGCTGACCAAACTAATTTACTGGCACTTAACGCTGCGATTGAAGCGGCACGTGCAGGGGAGCAGGGACGAGGTTTTGCTGTAGTGGCGGACGAAGTGCGTGCCCTAGCCAGCCGGACTCAAGATAGTACAGGTAAAATCAACACCATGCTTAGTCAGCTACGTGGTACAACTGATGATGTTGTCGTCAAAATGGAATCCACACGCAGCAGTTGTGAAGCGACAGCGAATAATACCAATCAAGTGATGGAGTCGTTGAATACCATGACGCAATCGGTCATGGACATTAATGATTTGAATACGTTAATGGCCACCTCCGCAGAAGAGCAAAGCCATGTCACTGCTGAAATTAGCCGTAATATGGCACAGATTCAGGAATTGATTACGGAGTTAAATGAGAATGCCTCTAGCACGCATTCGATCAGTGATAGTTTAGGTGGGACTTCTCAAAACTTGTCTGGTGTTGTAGCGCAATTTAAAGTGCGCTAGCGAACGTAATAATGTATCAAAGAATCAAAAGGAACGCTTATTGCGTTCCTTTTTTTGTCTATCTCTTAGGCTTCACAAGTACCAAGTCCACCTCGTTGCTGTGCAAGAGCAACCCAGTGTTGGCGTATTTGATGAGGATCGTCTGGCACTTTATATTTATGGGCAAGCGTATTGGCCATTTTAAGTGCTGAGGGTTTGATTACGTAGTAGTAATTGAATGTCATAGACTGAATCCTCAAATAAGGTGATAGACAAAAAATAGAGGATGCTAAATAATTTAGCATCCTCCTTTGGTTGTATATTACCGTTTAAACTAGAAAATGACTCTCTAGTATTAGAGGTTTATACGTCGTAGGTAGTAGAAGCAGTATCGCCGCCTGTACCTGTCCAGTTAGTGTGGAAGAACTCACCACGTGGACGATCGAGACGCTCGTAAGTGTGTGCGCCGAAGTAGTCACGTTGAGCTTGTAGCAAGTTGGCTGGCAAACGAGCTGTGGTGTAACCGTCTAGGAAGCTAAGTGCTGAAGTAGTACAAGGCATTGGAATACCGACTTCCATCGATTTCGCTGCCACTTTACGCCATGCCGCTAAACAGTTATCTAAGATTCCTTTGAAGTACTCGTCAGAGCCTAGGAAAGCCAGTTCTGGATCTTTTGCGTACGCATCACGAATGTTACCTAAGAATGCAGAACGGATGATACAGCCACCACGCCACATAAGAGCCACGTTACCGTAGTTTAGATCCCAGTTATTTTCGTTAGACGCTTCACGCATTAGCATAAAGCCTTGCGTGTAAGAGATGATTTTTGACGCGAGTAGGGCTTGACGTAGTGCATCAATCCACTCTTGCTTATCACCTTCAACGGTAGTGTCTTTGCTACCAAACAGTTTCTCGGCAGCCACACGTTGATCTTTCAATGCAGATAGGCAACGAGAGAATACTGACTCAGAAATTAGCGTCAATGGGATGCCCATGTCCAATGCGTTGATGCCTGTCCACTTACCAGTACCTTTTTGACCAGCAGTATCTAGGATGCTATCAACCAGAGGGTTGCCTTGCTCATCTTTGTAACCCAAGATGTCGGCAGTGATTTCCACAAGGTAGCTATCTAGTTCGGTTTTATTCCAGTCAGCGAATACGGCTTGCATTTCATCGCCGCTCAGGCCAAGACCATCTTTCATGAATTGGTATGCTTCAGTGATCAACTGCATGTCACCGTATTCGATACCGTTATGAACCATTTTTACGAAGTGACCAGCACCATCGTTACCAACCCAATCACAACATGGTTCACCAGCGTCTGTTTTTGCTGAAATACCTTGGAAGATAGGCTTCACGGCTTCCCATGCTTCTGGTGAGCCACCTGGCATGATCGAAGGACCGAAACGTGCGCCTTCTTCACCACCAGAAACTCCAGTACCGATAAAGTGGATGCCTTTCTCACGTAGAGAAGCAACACGACGGTTAGTGTCTGGGTAGTTCGTATTACCACCATCAATGATGATGTCGCCTTTGTCCAATAGAGGAACCAAGTTATCGATAAACGTGTCAACGACTGCGCCAGCACGTACCATTAACATCACTTTGCGCGGTTTTTCTAATTTGTCTACTAACTCTTCAAGTGTATGCGCGCCAACAATGTTGGTATCTTTTGCTGGTCCTTCTAGGAATTCATCCACTTTTGCAGCTGTACGGTTATGCGCAACCACTTTAAAGCCATGGTCATTCATGTTTAGGATAAGGTTTTGACCCATCACTGCTAGGCCAATTACACCGATATCACCTTTCATTTTTGTTTCTCCTCACGCAATTTTTGCTGCTGCATCACTATCTAAAAACCACTCCGTATCTCCAATTTTTGACTGGATTTTAGCCGCAGGATATGGAAGTTCTGCAGACGGAGTAGTATGAATTTCTTGCACAATATCTTGTTTACCAGCGCCAAGAACTAGGTAGCTAATACGTTTTGCAGCTTCTAGTACTTTGGCTGTTTTTGAAATGCGTTTTTGTCCAGATTCTGGATGGCTCGCTACACACGCTAAACCGTCATCATTGTAATCCGTTTTATTCGGGAACAAAGAAGCAGTATGTCCATCAGGACCAACGCCGAGTAGGATCCAATCAAAGACAGGAGTGCCATCTTTTGTTGGCACGGTATCCGCCATTTCTTTCGCAAAACGATTCGCTTCTTGCTCTGGATCGTCTTCGCCTTTAATGCGATGAATGTTTTCAGCAGGAATATCAACTTGGGTAAACAGCAAAGTATTCGCTTCGCCAAAGTTGCTTTCCGCGTCATCAGGCGCCACGCAACGCTCATCACCCCACCAGAAATGCAGGTTTTTCCATTGGATGCTGGTTGCGTAAGCGTCTGTTGCGAGCAATTTGAACAACATCTTAGGCGTGCTACCGCCAGACAATGAGATGTGAACAGGTTGGCCTTGTTCACTATAGGCTTTCATTGTATCTGCGAGGTTTTCGACAACCTGAGAGGCTGATGGAAAAATTCTTGGTTTAATCATAATTCACAATAATCCGTATTAGTTAAGTTCTTACACGGGAAACGCCAATCGCGACCATCACGTTTAAGTAAATCGTCCGCTTCTTTAGGTCCCCACGTACCACTAGCATATCCATACAGCGCTTGTGGGTCTTGTTTGAAGTCAAGAATAGGTTGAACGAACTTCCAACATGCTTCAACTGCATCGGTACGAGCAAACAGAGTTGCATCACCATTGAGTGAATCCAGTAGAAGGCGCTCATAAGCCGTTAGCATTTTGGTTTCTTCTAACGAGGCATAGTGGAAGTCCATCGCGACTTCTTTTGCTTTGAAACCTGCCCCCGGCTCTTTAAGACCAAAGTTCATCAAAATGCCTTCATCAGGCTGAATACGGATGATCAGTTTGTTCTCTGGTGCTGTTTTATCAAAGGCTGGGTGTGGCGTACGTTTGAAGTGAATGGCTACTTCAGTCACACGAGTCGGTAAACGCTTACCTGAACGCACGTAGAAAGGCACACCATTCCAACGCCAGTTGTTGATAAACATTTTCAGAGCCATGTACGTCTCAGTGCGAGAGTCTTCAGCGACACCTTCTTCTTCACGGTAGCCTTTCAAGGACTGACCACGAACATTCGATTCAGTGTATTGCCCCAATACTAGATTGGTGCGTAAATCTTGTTCCGACAGTGGCTGTACGCTCTGAAGAACTTTGTTAACTTCATTACGAATGGAGTTAGAATCGATTTCTGATGGTGGCTCCATCGTCACCATTGCTAAGACTTGTAGCAAATGGTTTTGGAACATATCACGTACCGCGCCTGAGTTATCGTAGTAGCCACCACGACCTTCAACGCCTAAGAACTCTGAGCCGGTGATCTCAACGTAATCAATAAAATTACGGTTCCACAGTGGTTCAAACATACCGTTAGCAAAACGCAGTACCAGTAGGTTCTGTACGGTTTCTTTACCTAGGTAATGATCGATACGGTAGATTTGGCTTTCAGAGAAATGGCGATGTATTTCAATATCGAGTGACTGAGCAGATTCAAGATCATAGCCGAATGGTTTTTCAACAATGATACGTTTCCACCCTGTGGATTCATCGTTTAAGTTATGCGCGGCTAGGCAACCAGGAATGACACCATATAGGCTTGGAGGTGTGGCCAAGTAGAAAAGCGTATTGATTTGCTCAAACTTATAATGCTCAGAGAGACTTTCAAGGCGATCTTTTAGTTTCGCGTATTCTTGTTCTTCTGATGTATTAAGTGATTGGTAGTGAATATGTTCACAAAACTTTTCTAACGTCTCTGGCTCCGTTTTTTCAAGCTCTTGCATGGAGCGTTTCAATTTTTCTCGGTATGACTCGTCACTGTATTCGGTACGGCTCACTCCAAGAATTGCGAAGGATTCAGGAAGTTGGTTGCTCGCGTACAAGTGATAAAGCGCCGGAATTAGTTTCCGGTAAGTTAAATCTCCCGAGGCACCAAAAATTACGATGCTACTGTTATCTGGTATTACCATCATCTTTCCCTTAAAAACGAGGTATCAAGCATTGAGCTTCAACGTAGCAGCACAATACACAAAGCTAAAGTAGGCTGTCTCTATCAATGATATAGGCAAAACCAATAAACTCTGATGAACAGAGTTTTCGTTACCGACTTTAATCCAAAGTAGACAGACCTAAACCAGTATTGTCTACGACTCTTTGACATACATCAACTATTCTTGGTTATATATCAGAACTTTCCAGTGAAAATCTTGAGCACTGTTTGATTTTAGGCAACTAAAATAAAAAAAATATCCACAGCTGCTTAATAAATGATCGAGCACCAATGGATACCGTTAATGATTTCATTACGTTATGTTCATTGTTCACGTATGTAATCTTTTGTTTTCTTTATCAATGCTGCCTTATCAACCAGATCGCACTGTGTGTTGTCGAGGTGATTAGCCGCATATTCTAAGTAGACCTCTTGTTCCAAAAACAGCAAATATAACTTAGGATCTAGATGTCCTGACGTGGCCATATGCGTCATGATGGCCAGAGACTCACTCAACGTTTTGGCCTTTTTATAGGGTCTGTCCGATGAGGTTAAGGCTTCAAACACATCCGCAATGGCCATAATCCTTGCCTGTACCGACATATCTTTCTCACTTAACCCCTGAGGATAGCCTTGACCGTTTACATGCTCATGATGACCGCCAGCAATTTCAGGAACTTGGCGTAAGTATTTGGGGTATGGTAATTTTTTTAGCATCATTATTGTTTGAATAATATGATCGTTAATGATGAAGCGCTCTTCAGGCGTTAAAGTGCCAGAACGAATGGATAAGTTATACAGCTCGCCACGATTGTAGCGTAGTTCCCCTGGTTTCAAATTAAACGACTGTTGCTCGGTAAAGTGCACCTGAGTATTTACCCATGGTATGCGGTGGGACTCTTTATCACTTAGCAGAGGTTCCATCACGGGTAGGGCTTGTGATTCGGTGTTTACACGTTGTTGTTCTAGCCAAGAAATTCCGCTGCGATCATCAATTGTGCGCTTCCAGCGACGCTTAGCAATCACCTGTAAACGTTCAACCGCAGCATCCGATAATTGTTCACTGCCTTGATTGCACTCTGCAATAAACGCAAAGTCTTCATCGAGCTCGGTAAGTGTTTGAGCTAATTGTTTATCCAGTTGTGCTTTGCTACCGCCTTGATATAAATTGCGCCAGTAGTCGGCTTCTGCTTGGCTTTTTAAGACTTCGACTCGCGTGCGTATTTCATGGATACGATCATGGATGGTTTCTAATTTGGTGGCTTTATCGATGACATATTCTGGCGTCGTGATTTTGCCGCAATCATGGAGCCAAGAGGCGAGCTTCAACTCTGTCCAACGGTCTTTACTCATCATAAATTGTGGGAAATATTTTTGGTCTTCATCCGCTACTTGAGCTAAGGCTTGGGTTATATAAGGCACTCGCTGGCAGTGGCCGCTGGTAAAGGGCGATTTGGTATCAATCGCAGAGGCAATCAGTTCGACGAACGAATCCAACATATCTTTTTGTTGCTGCATATTATCAATATTATCTTTGGCAATTTCAGCAAAGCTCAGCAATTCGCGTAAAAATGCATGCTTTTCAAGGTAAGGTTTCTCAACACCGCGCTCGTACCCCACATTGAGAACGCCAATTAATTGACCTTCTCTGTTCAGTAATGGAAAGAGGTAAATATCTGAATTGAAAAGCTGGTTATGAAAACGTCTTAATAAGTTGTCGTCACGTTTTAAATGTACAGTATTCCCTTGTCGTAAATCAGAGAAAATCCAAGGGGTGCTATTAAGCAATACGTCTAAGTCAATTTTAAAAGGAATAATCGCGTGGTTAGCGACCACCGAAAAATGTGACGTCTCTTCTTCGTATGAATATAAAATGATGGTTTCAGCTTTGGTGATTATATAGCTTTGTTGCGTAATGGTTTTGGCGAGTGAATCAAAGTCATTATTTGCTGCGGTTTCATGAAGCAGCTTGATCAAATCACTTAAGGTATGCTCCATTAGCTGGATCGAATGCGTTAACTCATTCAGCTCGGTAATCATGGTATGTGGGTAATGTGTCTTTTTAAAATCGAAATGTGCAATATTGCCTGTTAATTGCACTAAGCGTTTCATTGGTTTAGCGATACGTCGTGATACAAACAAAACGATGACGAAACAGACGAAGAGCAACCCAATCGCGAGCGCAACTTGCGTATCACGCACCAAAAGCAGCTTCGAGAGGATATCATTATGGCGCACGGCTTCTGCTAGGCGCACTTCCATATCTGGAGTAATGCGGATTGGCGTTAATGATACCGACCACATTTCGCCATCATACTCTCGGTCTTCATAAATCGTACGTGGGCTCGCGCGATTGAAAATATCATGGAAGATACTATCGCGCAGTGCGGCCTTATAGTCGCTTTTGTGCTCATTGAGCCTGAGGTTGGTATTATGCTCAGCGATAGGTAATGAATGACTGTCAAAGATAATCATTTTTGAAGCAGGATATTTGGCCATCGAGGTCAGTTTGCTCGAGAGAGAATCTAACGTGAAATCGGCGCCGACCACATGCTTACCATCGGCAGAGCTTCGTGAGAGCGTAATACCATAAGATTGTAGAAAATAAAAAAAGTAAGGTTGTGTTATCGATATACGGTTGCTATCGACACTGGCTTTATACCAAGGACGTGAGCGCGGATCGAACACGTTATCCGTGCTGTTATGAAAATCAATTTGTTGAATTTTATCATTAAAAAAGAACACTTCACTGGTGCCATCCAGTTTGGTTTTATTCAGGTACAGTATGGCCGTTTTAGGGGCTTGAAATTTTTGTCTTGCTTGTTGATCAAACAAAGGCCGAATCATGGTGAAGTCACCATTATCACTACCAAAATAAACCGCGACTAAAGCCGAGTTACGCAGAAAGGATTGATGAACGGCGGCTAGCCAGCGCCACTTTGCAGCCCCGAGGTCGTCGCCATGTACGACGCTACTATACGCCATGAAATCTAGAGTCGAAAAAATTGGCGCCATATTTTCATGCAGCTCAGATTCAATCTTTTTACTATTTTCTAGGCTTAATGCTTTCGCGCTACCTTGTAACAGAGTATGGGTATATTGAAAGCTCACAAAGATGAGAACCGCGCTGAAAAAAGTCATAAGGATTAAAAACAATGTGCTGATATGAATACTTAAAGGATATCGGCGTAATGGCATGGTCCGGCTCTATATTGGGTTAGTGACACTAAGTATTGTTCACAGGATGTAGGTTGCAAAAGTAACGAGAGAAAAGGTGAACTAGGCGAGTCTTCTGTGTAACTGACAAAAATGTTGCATTGATTGGGGGGGCGACACAGCAATGCAATGTTTTGTATTTAGGATGAGAGAAAACACAGTGTGCTTTGGTAAAAGCCAGCTCCACTGATACACTTTTCCCATACACATGGAAGGATAAAATAATGAAAATTGCTGTAGATACCCATACTCATACTTACGCCAGTGGCCACGCGTATAGCACCTTGATTGAAAACGCACGCGCTGCCAATGAGCGCGGAATTGCGTTATTTTGTACCACAGATCATGCCTCTGAGATGCCCGGTGCCCCTCATCATTGGTTTTTTGCCAATCAAAAAATACTTCCTCGCTTTCTTGAGGGCGTTGGGATAGTGCGTGGAGTGGAAGCGAATATCATGAATCAACAAGGTGATGTGGATACACCAGAGATGGTTGACCAACGTCTAGATTGGATGATTGGTAGCTTGCACGAGCCGGTGGTGAGAGCGGGAAGTCAGGAGCAACAAACCGAGATGTTGATGAATGTGATTAAGCAAGGACGTGTGGATGCTCTCGGACATTTAGGCAACCCTAATTATGACTTTGATTTTGCCGCCGTGGTTGAGTGCGCGGTTCAATATAATGTCGCGATTGAGCTCAATAACAGCAGCTTACAAGGCCATAGCCGTGTGGGGAGTAAACCACGCTGTTATGAGATTGCCAAAATCGCACAACAAAAAGGCGCGTTTATTACGACGGGTAGTGATGCACACTTTTGCTCATACATCGGTGGGTTCGACGAAGTCCTCGCGCTTATTAATGAGGTTAACATTCCAGCCGAAAAAATCATCACTCACAGCCCGCGTCAGTTCTTAGATTTCTTGCAATTAAGAGGGCGTACCCCGATTGATGAGTTTGAATTACATTTTGAATAACGTATTGTAAGCGGTAGCCGTAATTGATCATATAAGACAAGGAAACCGCGATGTTAAAAATATTAAGTGTTTTACTCTTGGGGGCCAGTGTCAGTTTTGGCGTGCTTGCCAATGCGGACGTCGGTGACACCATGAAGCTGATAAAAAATTCGTATGGTGACGCGATTCAAGCTGACAGCATAGCGGATATGAAACAATCAGTGACTGAAATGTCTTCGCTTGTCACCAAAGCAAAGCAGGCCGATTATCAAGGTGACAACCCCAAAGCCTACAAAGAAGGTCTCACAAAGCTTAATCAAGCGTTAAAAGGCGTAAATAAACAACTCGATGCCGGTCATTTAGACCAAGCAAAATCTGATATGCGTAAAATCAGTAGCTTGCGTAATGAATATCACCGTAAAACACGATAATCCACAGCGAGAATATTGGATAGGGCAAGCGCCTGAGTCAGCCAAAGAAGGGGGGAGCTTCTTTGGCTTTTTGGGGATGAATGCGCGGCTGAACTTCGCGTTTTGTTACTTGTCATCATTGAGTTGAATACGGGTATTAAGCTTTGGTTGTAAATGTGCCATGACGTAATCGATGAAAGCACGCAGCCTTGCTGGCATATATTTCGTTTGCGGATATTGCATTGCAACAGCACCGTGATAGTTGCTGGTTAGCGTCCAATCGGTGAGCACCGGAACAATATCGCCATTGGCGAGCGCATCTTGCACGACAAAATCATGAAAAATCCCGATCCCTAAGCCTTCCTTCACTCCATTGAGGCGCATTTGTGCTTGGTTGACCGCATAACGGCCCGATACCGCCACTGTATGGGTGGTGTCTTCCTTATAAAAATTCCAAATGTGATCTTGCGAGGTTTCAGCTAAATACAAGCAATCGTGTTCGGCTAAATCGGTTGGGTGAGTCGGTACGCCACGTCTTGCTAAGTAATCCGTGCTGGCACACAAAACCAGTTCGGTTTTACATAATTCTTTTAATACTAAATTTTCATCAGGTTTGTCGGTCAATTTGAAGGCAATATCAATATTGTCGCGAAACACATCAATCTTTCCATCCAACGCCCGTAATTTCAGTTCAATATGCGGAAATTCGCTTAAAAAGGGTAATACGAGTGGTTGCAACACCGAGTTAAGAAACGCTTCTGGTGCGGCGACAGTGAGCGCGCCAGAGGGCATCGAATGATCAACACTCGATAATTCAACCACTTGCTGGGCGGCATTCATCATCACCAAACATTGGTCGTAAATTTTTTGCCCTGCTTGGGTAATATGTAGCTGCCGAGTGGAACGTTCAATCAATTTCACCGACAGCGCTTTTTCAAGGCGAGTAATTAATTTACTCAAGGCGGACGGCGTGACTCCTAGTTGCTGCGCGGCGGCCGTAAAGCTGCCTTCATTCACCACCAGAATAAAGCTGGCTAAATCGGGCAATAATCCAATCAGTTTGGTTTGATTCATGGCAAGAGACTCTATGGCTATCAAAAAGGAGTGCACCACATTGCTATGTAGTACTCACATTCAGACGTTGATTATATCTAGGCTGTGGCGAGCTTTATTGATGATTTGCGTCTGCCATCTGGGGAGCTTACAACTTGTGCCTGTAATTCACAAATCATTTTCCATCACGAGGTATAATCTCTAAGGTAGCCATGAATTACACTTAACGCATTAATGCTGGCTATCGCCACGCAGACTTGCCACTGAACGACCATTTAAAAGGAATACGTCATGTCTTCTGCTTTTTACCAACAAATCCGTGAACAGCTTGAGGAAGTTAAAGCGGACGGGTTGTACAAATCTGAGCGTATTATCACCTCACAGCAAAGTGCAGCGGTTCATATCTCAACAGGACAAGAAGTCCTTAATTTTTGCGCGAATAACTATTTAGGTCTGGCCAATCACCCTGAATTGATTAAAGCGGCAAAAGTCGGCATGGACGAACACGGTTTCGGTATGGCATCGGTTCGTTTCATTTGCGGTACGCAAGATTCACACAAAGAATTAGAAAATAAGCTTTCGACCTTTCTAGGCCAAGAAGACACAATCTTGTATACCTCATGTTTTGATGCCAACACCGGTTTGTTTGAAACCTTGCTTGATGGTAACGACGCGATTATCTCCGATGCTTTAAACCATGCGTCAATCATCGATGGGGTGCGTTTATGTAAAGCGAAACGTTTCCGTTACCCAAATAACGACATGGCCGAGCTTGAACAGCAACTGATCGCCGCAGATGAAGCGGGTGTGCGCCACAAATTGATCGTCACTGACGGGGTATTCTCCATGGACGGTGTGGTGGCAAACCTACCGGCGATTTGTGATTTAGCGGATAAATATAATGCACTAGTAATGGTGGATGATTCACACGCTGTCGGCTTTATGGGCGCGAATGGTCGTGGTACACACGAATATCACGATGTGATTGATCGCATCGATATCATTACCGGTACGCTGGGCAAAGCCATGGGCGGCGCATCAGGCGGTTACACGTCCGGTAAAAAAGAGGTGATTGACTGGTTGCGTCAACGCTCTCGTCCATACCTATTTTCTAACTCTGTGGCGCCAGCGATTGTCTCTGCGTCCATTCGTGTTTTAGATCTCTTAGCAGAAAGTAACCACCTGCGCGCTCAATTATGGGATAACGCAACGCATTTTCGCACGCGGATGACCGAGGCGGGATTCACGCTCGCGGGGGCCGATCACGCCATCATTCCAGTTATGCTTGGTGATGCAAAAATTGCCGCAGAATTTGCCGAACGTGCGCTAGAAAAAGGCATTTACGTCACCGGATTCTCATTCCCTGTGGTACCAAAAGGCCAAGCACGTATTCGCACCCAAATGTCAGCGGCCCATAGCCGTGAACAGTTAGATCAAGCCATCGATGCCTTTATTGAAGTAGGCCAAGCGATGGCGATCATTTAAGGCTAAATAACCATGAAAATTAAAGCACTTTCTAAATTAAAACCGGAACCAGGCATTTGGATGACCGAAGTGGACAAGCCACAATTAGGTCACAACGATTTGCTGATTAAAATCCGTAAAACGGCGATTTGTGGTACCGATGTACACATTTATAACTGGGATGAGTGGTCACAAAACACCATTCCGGTACCGATGGTGGTCGGTCATGAATACGTGGGCGAAGTGGTTGAAATTGGCACTGACGTACGCGGCTTTGAGTTAGGTGACCGCGTGTCTGGGGAAGGGCATATTACCTGTGGGCACTGCCGTAACTGTCGTGGCGGCCGTACACATTTATGCCGTAATACCATTGGAGTTGGGGTCAACCGTGAAGGTGCCTTTGCTGAGTATTTGGTGATCCCGGCGTTTAACGCGTTTAAAATTCCTGATGAAATTTCCGATGATTTAGCCTCAATCTTTGACCCATTTGGCAATGCCGTTCATACCGCATTGTCGTTTGATTTGGTCGGCGAAGATGTTCTCATCACAGGCGCAGGTCCTATTGGCATTATGGCCGCCGCCGTCGCCAAACATGTGGGTGCTCGCCATGTGGTGATTACTGATGTTAACGAATACCGCCTAGATCTAGCCCGTAAAATGGGTGTTACGCGCGCGGTGAATGTTGCAGAGCAAAAACTCGAAGAGGTCATGGCTGAGCTTAATATGACCGAAGGGTTTGATGTTGGCTTAGAAATGTCCGGCGTGCCAAGTGCGTTCAATTCTATGCTTGAAGGCATGAACCACGGCGGCCGCATTGCTCTGCTTGGCATTCCACCATCGGATATGGCGATCGATTGGACCAAAGTCATCTTCAAAGGGCTGGTTATCAAAGGCATCTACGGCCGTGAAATGTTTGAAACCTGGTACAAGATGGCAAGCCTGATTCAATCAGGGCTCGATTTGACACCAATCATCACGCATCATTTCAAGATTGATGATTTCCAACAAGGCTTCGACGCCATGCGCAGCGGCGCTTCCGGCAAAGTCATTCTTGATTGGCAATAAACCTATATTGAAATCAAAGCGCTCCGAAAGGGGCGCTTTTTTTTTGGGGCATCGCCAATTAGCGGGCACTTAAAACAAAGCGGTTGTAAGTGATAAAGCTACATCGCCAAACACAACTTACCGTTTTTATGCCGTAGCCCTATACACGCAACTCGCTTCTGAGATAATTGATAAATCGACTGGAAGACATCGAGTACTCCTTGTGGATAAATTGCCTTTTACTGTATAAACATGCAGTTTATTTTGATGTTTGCCAATTGCATGCCTGTTTTTATGGCCTGAATATTGTTTTTTTGCTTGGTTTGTCATAGTAGTGTCAATGCAAGTGTATTAAGATCAATAATTAACCAATTTATCAGCCAGAATAACGCGCTGTGGATAAATGATATAATGCGCATGCTCGAATTTGTATTTTTATTTGCTTTGGGATATGTTTTAAAAGTTTATTTAAAACAGCCATTTATAGGTAATTTTTTGAACTTTCATGTACAGCGCAAACGCGCATGCGCACTATTAAAATGTTATGGTTCAATTAGAGACAGGTTTTATAATATTAATGAATGCAGATAATGCCATAGAGAGTCACTACAGAAAGCTCTTTGATATTTTGAATAATGAATTCGAAGATCTTTACGAATCAATAAATAATGACAAGTTAAGAATTTTATTCTCTACTCTTCACTCTAGCGTCACTAGTCTTTTTGACTCGATGAATAATAGGCTTCCAACAGATGAAGACACGGCTCACTTCTGGGCAGACCCGAGTAGGGAGCTCATTAGATCTATAGAGACGATTGAAGCTTTAGAGAGATCTTTGAAGAACTCTGAATATGCATTCTATATTGAGGAGTACCATCGAGATAGACTTACTTTTTGTAAGAGCTTTCTAAGTAAGAGCGGTGGGAGTGCAATCCCCTCTTATACTGAAAAGCTAGAGATTTATTACACTATCCCAATATTTTTTCCACAAAGCTCAGTGAAAATTGAGAACAAAAATAAGACCGCTGATTTAAAGGCTCTAGGTAGTGGGTCTTATGCAAATGTCTATAAGTATTTTGACAGTTTCTATAATAAAAACTTTGCTTTAAAGCGGGCAAAGAAAGATCTAAATGCAAAGGAAATTGAAAGGTTTAAGCGAGAGTACGAACAAATGAGTATGCTAAGCTCACCATATGTTCTAGAAGTTTATGGATACAATGAGAAAAACAATGAGTACATTATGGAGTTTATGGACAACTCATTGGATAAGTATATTTTAAAAAACAATTCCAAGTTATCGTTTCAAGATCGCGTTAAGTTAGGGTTGCAAATACTCAGAGCTTTCTCGTACATACATTCTAAAAATATTTTGCACAGGGATATTAGCCCTAAAAATATTCTACTCAAAGAATATGATGATGTGGCTGTAGTGAAAATAGCGGATTTTGGTCTGGTGAAAATCGTTGATAGCGAACTAACTTCTGAAAATACGGATTTTAAAGGCTACTATAATGATCCAAGCCTAGTAACAGAAGGATTTGATAGTTATAGCATCTTGCATGAAACATACGCGTTGACTCGTATTTTATATTACGTCTTAACCGGAAAGAGTAAGACTGAAAAGTTACCAGAGAATGTGCGTGCTTTTATTGATATAGGCCTTAGTAGTGATAAGTCTATTAGATTTAAAGATGTTGATGAGTTACGCATGGCTTTTCAAGCTATCGCACCAATGTAATTTTGCCGTGAATCATAACAAAGCCCAGCAGTTCGTAGCCTTCGGCTACCGGACTCGCTTCGCTCGCCGCTGTGAGCGGCGTTATTTGTCTGTGATAGTTACATTCCAATGACATACGTATCCTTCATAAGCTAGCAGTGAATAAGGGCTTATTTATGACAAAAATTCAGGCAGTAATGTTTGACTTAGGGAATACTCTAACAACTGATATTTCCTTAACCGATGGGCTTACAAGTATTGAAGGATCTTCAATATGCGATGATTTGGAATTGGATATTAAGCAGTTAAATGCGTTGGGTGACGAGATTGATAGATGTATCGCAAAGTTGTATACAAACAATAATACGAACCAACCGCATTGGCTTGATATATGGCAGCAAGCTTCTATTTCTATAGGACTCAACTTTAGCTCATACGAAATCGAACGCTTATGTCGTGCGCATTTGAAGGCGTTTGTGAGAGGCTGTACCGTTAAACCATATAGCATCCCTTTATTAAAGTACTTAAAAGACAGGCAGATACCTCTGTGTTTAGTATCAAATATGACAGGTCCTGTTGACGTCTTTGATGAAGGGCTTAGAGAAAAGGGACTTGCTAAATTTTTTGACGCAGTTGTTTGGTCCAGTGAAATTAGTTTTCGTAAACCTAATGCTAAAATATTCGAACTTGCCCTTAAAAAGCTTAATGTGGAAGCAAGTAAAGACATATGGATGGTGGGAGATAGAGAACGGGCGGATATAATCGGCGGGCAAGCGCTTGGTCTAACAACGGTTAGAGTTATAGCAAATCAGCAAGATAAAAATAGTTCTGCTGACTATGTTGTAGATGGGTCTAATATTCTCGAATTCTTCTATTCATCATAAAAACAAATAACAAACGCCAGCAGCCAGCCCGTTACGGGCTTAGGATAAAATTTTCACTGGCGTTCAAATTTTTCCGCTGTGGCGGGCGATAAGTTCATGGAAGCGAGCAATGCGAATAGCGCAAATCGTCCAATAAACAAGACACCCATACTATAAATGAGCAATGTTTTCGCTTTCATCGTAACGTTCATTTTGATGTGGTGTTTGAATTCGCAAGTAGTTCTAGAGTTTATTAGGGAAATGGATGCTTTACTTTATGTTTGCGTCTTTTAGGCAGAATAGAGGCGTGGCAATCCAGCCATTACATACTAATGGTGTGCGTGAAGTGGTTAAGCCAGTAGCTTTTTGGTTTGGGTGATTTTCGGTCGGTGTTGATAATCACAATTTTGATAGTAACGTGTTAGGTTACTTTCTTTGCCTACCGCTATATGCGTGTGCTGCTCGAATTCGCTTGTAATGATGAGCCAATGATCGGATGGGATATTGAGCCTTTGCAGAATTGGCGTCAGTGATACATCAAAAATTTATGAGGACACACACCCTAACATATGCCCAATAAGCCACTCTGATCCCCCTGTATTTCTTTGATTTCGGTCGTAAGTTTTCACTCGTTTTATATCGTCTTCATCAACAAATTGTCATGCTTGCTCACGCTTGTATTCTTGGAGTGAACGAATGACAACGGCCAGATCTCAACTTATTTGCCCTGAAATGACGCCTTACTACCACTGCGTCTCGCGTAAATTTATGAGGACACACACCCTAACATATGCCCAATAAGCCACTCTGATTCCCCTGTATTTCTTTGATTTCGGTCGTAAGTTTTCACTCGTTTTATATCGTCTTCATCAACAAATTGTCATGCTTGCTCACGCTTGTATTCTTGGAGTGAACGAATGACAACAGCCAGATCTCAACTTATTTGCCCTGAAATGACGCCTTACTACCACTGCGTCTCGCGTTGTGTACGCCGATCCTTTCTTTGTGGTAATGATACTTTCACGGGCCAATCTTACGAACACCGCCGAGAATGGGTTGAACAGCGTATGTTGTTCCTCGCCTCGATATACTGCATTCGTATTTGCTCTTACGCCATCATGAGCAATCATTACCACCTCGTGGCATTTGTTGATAGAGAAGCCGCTCTCGCCCTTTCTGATCTTGAAGTCGTGGAGCGTTGGTGCAGTGAACATCAAACACCTGCCATTATTCATCGATGGCTGACAAGCCAGATCAAGTCCAAAGCCGAATCACACACGTGTGATCAGCTGATTGAGACTTGGCGACACCGTTTGTATTCCTTAAGCTGGTTTATGAAAGAACTTAACTATGACATTGCCGTACAGGCTAACAAAGAAGACCAATGCACAGGTCGATTTTGGGAGGGGCGGTTTAAGTCTCAAGCCTTACTCGACGAGAAAGCGTTGCTTTCCGCCATGGCTTATGTCGATCTTAATCCTATAAGAGCAAAAATGGCAGATTCCCCAGAGCAATCTGATCATACCTCAATAAAAGCACGTTTAACCAGCTTAAAACAGAACGAAACCAACACACCATCACTCGCAAATTTTATGGGACATGAACACCAAGATAAACATCAGGGGATCCCATTTCGTTTAATGGATTATATTGAATTAGTTGATTGGGTCGGTAGGCAAATGAGAGAAGATAAGCGTGGGCATATTGATAACCGCATGCCCGCCATTCTTGAACGGTTGTCCCTGCCTCAACAAGAGTGTTTAACACTTTGCACTGAACTAGAAAAAAAGCCTAGAGCTTGGATTGGTTCCACCAAAGAACTCAATAATGCAAAAACTAAGCTGGGTAAGAAACGAATGGTGGGGCTACTGATTTCATAATAAATACAACGTTAAATCAGTAGGCAGCGGCAACCTAATTTGTTTCTCTCGACTCCTACACTCGCTTTTCTGCTCCAACAACCATTACTCCACCGATACCAATAACCCCATTCATCTTTGAATAGGCTTTACGAGACTTTACCTGCTGATTTTTAAGGTTAGCATCTTTGACACAAGTAGTTAATGGTGTGTGTCCCAGTTAATTTCTTTCACATTAGCTTTTTCTTTTTTTGAACAAAACCAGATACCTAACGCAATAAAAATGGCACTCACAAGATGAAATGGCTCCAGTCCTACTCCTAGGAAAAGGACGCTGAATACCCCTCCTGATAAAGGAATAATGTGTGTATATATTTCACCGCGTGTTGCTCCTATTTCACCGATCCCCTTATTCCAAAAAACATAAGATAGCCAAGATGGGAAAACAACTAAGTACATAAGACCAAGCCAAAATGATCCTTGAGTGTAGGACTCAAGGTTCATTTGTTGCTGAGTTGTACTGTAGTACCACACTATAGGCGACAGGATTACAGCACCCAATACCGAACTGGTCGTGACAAATGCATTGCTACTTATGGTTTTATCTTTAATACGTAGAAATGAGCAATAAAAGGCCCAACTCATTGCTGATCCCATAGCCCATACATCACCAACGTTTATGGTATTTAAAAAGTTTGAATTTGTTATATTTCCTTTCAATATCAGATAAATAACCCCCAGCGTGCTCAACAAAACACCTATTATGTTATTTCTGCTAACAGTATCCTTAAAAATGAATCTATTGATAATTAAAACCATACATGGAGTTGCTGACATATAAATCGCAGCATTAAGTGATGTTGTTGTTTGTAACCCAATGTAAAGAGTGAGCGGAAATAAAACTTGTCCAAAAATTGAAAGTAATAATATTGAAAAAAATGACTTTTTAATCTTTAGGTAATCACTTTTTATATGAGAAGAGTAAAGAACCGATAATAAAATTGCTGTTATAAGCCATCTGGATTCTGTCATCAGTATTGGATCAGCTTCTGAAACTAAGACATGACCAATGACATAGTTTCCTCCCCAGAACATAGCAGCCAAAGTTAACATCATGTAGGGCATACATTCCTCCTAATTGTTACTAGATAGCACACCAGTATACGCACACAATACACTAATAAACAAAAGTTTTGATGAAATAACTGTATTATTTTCGTTCTGATCCATAAAGATACGAATTCTATTTTACTAATTAGTACACTCAATCATCCGTCTATATATCAGTATGGAATAAATAACTCTTATCGTTATTCTTAATAAGAATCATAAGTTCGATTATTATTGATTTAAATCAATGTTAAATATTATTTACACAATAGTTATGAATAATGTTTGATATTTGGATGTGCTTTGTAGTTATATTTAAAAATCAAAATCATTAACGAAGGAAAGTAAAGTGTTTAACAAAATGTATGTTGAATCATCACTTAATAATGATAAGTATGGTTTTTCGGAAAAGCTTAGAGAATATTTAAATACTGGAGATGTTTCCAAATTTTTACCTGATGAACTTTCATTGGAAATCGAAATAATACTGAATGATGCGTATTCTTTAAACGATAGTGAAGCAACTAAAGTTGCTCAAAATGCGTTATTTATGATTTATCAGATTAATTTGACCAATCCATTATCTTTACCTGCAGAAAGACAGTTTAACCCTGTCGTGTGTCAAATACGTAGTAAGATTGAAAGTAGCTGGTTAGCATTTGAATTTAAATCTTCTCCTAGAATGACTTTTAGTGAAGAATATGAAACATTTGGTGATTATCTAAAATCAGTTTGGACAAGTCATATTGCATCACATCACCCTTTATTTGATTTTTTGGAAAAGTCAGCTTCTAAGGAGCAGTTAGGGATTTTCTTAAAAAGTGATAGTGCACTTAATTTAATTTTTTTGATTTGGTTGCATATACTCTTATTGGTTCAGAACAAAGTACTAGAGGTACCATTAGTGAAAATTTATGGGATGAAGTAGGACATGGGGATAACTATTTCACTCATGTTAACTTATACAAAGATGTGCTCAGTCGTCAAGATATAGAACTTCCTAATAATCACTATATAGATATGTACAACGAAGCTGGATTAGCTGGTCACAATGCTTTTATGCTAGGAGCCGTTAATCGCTCTCAATATTATAAACTATTGGGAGTTATGGCCATGACTGAGGTCTTAGACCCACCACAATATATGAAGTTGGTAAAAGGTTGTTATCGTCTAGGATTACTAACTGATGACGTTCATTATTACAATGAACATATAACAATAGATATTAAACATGGTGATGACTGGCTCTATAAGGTAATTAATAATATAGTAGATAAAAATCCGGATTCCAAATCAGAGTTCTATCAAGGTAGTTTGCTGAGACTCCAAACTGCGGAACGCTATTATGATTACTTATAATAAAAATAAACAAGACACCCATACTATAGATAGCAAGCCTGATTCAATCAAGGCTCGATTTGACGCCAATCATCACGCATCATTTCAAGATTGATGACTTCCAACAAGGCTTTGATGCCATGCGTAGCGGCGCTTCCGGCAAAGTGATTCTTGATTGGCAATAAACCTAGATTGAAATCAAAGCGCTCCGATTGGGGCGCTTTTTTTGGTTCATCGCAAATTAGCCGGAGTTTAAAACAAAAACGGTTAAGTGATAAAGCTACATCGCCAAACACAACCTACCGTTTTTATGCCCTGAATAGTGTTTTTTTGCTTGGTTTGTCATAGTAGTGTCAATGAAAGTGTATTAAGATCAATCATTAACCAATTTATCAGCCAGAATAACGCGCTGTGGATAAATGATATAACGCGCATGCGCGCATTTGTATTTTGAGCCACTTTGGGATATGTCTTAAAAGTTTATTTAAAACAGCATTTTATAGGTAATTTTTTTGAACTCTTATGTACAGCGCAAACGCACATGCGCACTATTAAAATGTTACTTTCAAGGAAGCTAAATGACCATAATATGTCTCGAAGGCGCTAGTGGAATTGGCAAGAGTACTGCTTCCAATTATATGGAAAGGGAATACGGATATGTCCGAATACCTGAAGTGAATGAGTTATTTGAGCGTTCATCTAATGAGCCAGATGATTGGTACTTTCGGATGCAAGTAAAACGTTGGGAATTAGCGAAAACAGAGTCAGAGTTAGGAAAAGTAGCCATTTTGGATGGAGATCATTTGCAGCCAGTTTGGTATAACTGGATATTCGATGATCTGAATTTTCAGCCTGTGAATGAGGTTTTAGACTTTTATTCAAAAGCATTTCTGCAAAGCCTACTAGATTTTCCCGATGCATACGTTTTATTGCATGTTGGTATTGATGAATTGCGAGCTAGGAAAAATAACGATAAGAGTCGAAAGAGAAGTAACTTTGATATGCACTTGCGCTTGATAGAACCTCAACGTGAATACTTTGAATCGTTGTTATCAGGTGGTCATGAAGGTGTTAGTTTCATAGACGCAACTTCTCCAATGGCTATTGGTAATTACTGCCGTAATATTGAGAAAACAGTTCTGACTAAAAAGCCAGGATTTGATGTCGTTGAGGCTTACATCAAGTCAAAAGTAACAAGTAAAGGCAAGGGACGCGAAAAAGCAGCGCCCATGCTTTAAGCGTTATGTACTTAGAGGATAATAATGAGATCAGAGCAAGTGGCAAAATTTCAGAAGCAGGTAGACTCCGCTGTAATTGGCTACTTAAGTCTATTGGAACGGAAAGAGTTACTTGCTGTTTCTATTGAACAATATCAGTCTTTATCTAGTCTTGAACCAGAAGTTCGAGGTGGTATTTTAGCTATCCAAGATACTCTATACGCCTCTTTGATGGTTGAGTTGCACGCTTGGTTATTTGACAAATCACCTAACTCAAGCAACCTGAGCCTATATGGTTTACTAGAAAAGCTTGCTGACGACAAAACTAACCTTAAGCATTTAAAACGGTATTATGTCGCACCACCCAAAACGATTGATATCGGGGAAACTGACAAAAGTTGGCATCAAAGCTTTAAGACTGATCGTGAAGCCAAATTTGATGCTCATTTTCAAGATTGCATTTTCTTAATTAAGGGGTTACTTGTATCTGAGGAAGCTAAAAAAATAGCTCCTTTACGTGATAAGGCTCTTGCTCATAAAGATGGTAGATATGATATTAAAGCTAATAATCATACAGTAGGTGATGTGTTTTACTTAATCAACAATATGAAGTTAATTTTGCTTAACCTAATCGGCTTAATGACACGAACCAAATATCCAGTTTATGAGGCAGAGACCAAGGCAAAATTAATGGCTCAGAAATTTTGGGAACATGTAGCACGTACAAAATAAACAAGACACCCATATTATAAATAAGCAATGTTCTAAGTGCCGTCCTACCGTTTTCATAGTGATGTGATGTTTGAATTCGCAAGTAGTTCTAGAGTTTGTTAGGGAAATGGGTGCATTACTTTATGTTTGCGTCTTTTAGGCAGAATAGAGGCGTGGCAATCCAGCCTTTGCAGAATTGGAGATATGAATATTGTGGGTGTCCTGATTGTATTCCAGCAAAGTGATTTTTGATTGGCAATAAACAAATAATACACGCACTTTTGGGTGCGTTTAAAATAAGTATTACTGAATGCTGCTATGCTAAGCGCCTGCGACGATAAGTGTAGTGAGTAACACACTCATGATCATGTTGTGATCATGGGTGTGTTGCTATCATTATGTTGTTAGCGTGGTAGAGATTCTCTTATCTAAGTTAAGTCGTTTCTCTATTCGCTTTTCTGCTTAAAAATGTCATCAAGCTGTTTAGCTATCCCTTCTGCGGCGAGCATGCCACGGTTGAGTGACCACAGTTGTGGCGAGACTTGTATTGCTTGTCCACTCTTGCTTACTTTCAAAAGCTTAAAGAGTGGATTTGTTTGCCAGCTATCAAATACAGTAGTGTGGGTTGTTTGACTGTAAAATAGCCAGTCCGGGTTGACCTTGAGTAATACCTCTAAGTTGGCTTCCATCAGGTGGCTATTTTGTAGGTTTGGAAGAGCAGGTTGCAGGCCAAGATACGTCAGTAAGCTACCTGTGAACGATGTTGGGCCGTGCATCCACATACCACGGTCGTTAACGTTCGCAAATTGCACTAAACCTTGGTGAGTAAACGTGCCTTTATACTGATTCATTAATGCGTGATGTTTGGCAAGGCGCTGTCGCATAGCGTTTTCTTTGCCAAGTACTTTGCCGATTTTTAGGGCTGCATCCAAACTCTCTTGATAAGTTTCGCCACGGCTTTTAAGCAAAATGGTCGGCGCGATTTGTGAAAGATCATGCAGACTTATTTTGTGTCGATACGCATCAGCAATAATTAAGTCTGGCTTGAGTTGAGCGATAACCTCTAAATTCGGTTGCGAACGCATGCCAACCGATGTCCACGGTTTAATCAGGCGTCTGACTTGCGGAATAATCCGATGTGGGTTTTGATCGTCAGCCACCCCGACAGGAGAGACCCCGATAGCCGCCAGTGCGTCGACAAACGAGTATTCAAGCGCGACGACTCGTGGGTTATCGAGATGTTTGACGGCAGTGAGTGCATCGCTGGCAATCGCGCCTTGCGCCGTGCATAAACACAGCGCAAGGAGACCAGTTTGAATGAATCTATACCACTTCATTAAAACTTACCGGAAAAGCTGAGTGTGAGAGTACGCGGATCACCGGTATATAAGCGATGACTATCTTTGCCGCCCACGTAATACGTTTCATCAAAAAGGTTGCCGATGTTGAGCGATGCTCGGTATTGATTAATATCGTAATGCACACCGAGATCGACCGTAACGTAGGATGGCAGTTTAACGCGATCTGCTGGGTCTTCACTGGTGTAACGGGCACTTTCATAGTTTGCGCCAAGAGTTGTCCCAATGATCCCGCCAGCCACTTCATATGGGAAGTTATATCGAGTCCAAACATAGGCATCATGATAAGCACTCATTGGCGTACGGTTACCTTGAATCGCTGCATCTGGATTATCCGCCACTTCAGAATCGACATACGCATAACCGAGTTTGATCTGCCAATTATCGACCGGCATCGCCAGCATTTCAGTTTCTATTCCTTTGCTACGAATTTGGCCAAGTAATTCATAATCACCAGCATCGTTTTTATCAACCACATTGGTTTTCTTAATATCGAAATATGCGACGGTTAGGTTGGTCTTGTCATTAAGAAGATTGGTCTTAGTACCGATTTCGTACTGGCGGCCTTTTTCTGGATCAAACGCATCATCATTCGCGTCTTTTTTCTCGACGCTGTTTGGATTGAAACTCTCTCCATAGCTGGCGTAGAGCGAGGTACCATCGACAATTTTATAGACAATGCCGGCTTGCGACACCAAGGCATCGGTCGATTGAGTGTCCGTAGTAGATTTACTGACGTAGTCAAAATCGACATCCTGACGGCTATAGCGTAAGCCGCCCATTAGCGTCCAATCTTGATTGAGGTAAATGGTATCTTGTGCGTATAAACTGTAGTTAGTGTATTCGGTAATACGGTGATCTTGTTTGTATTTATTTTCGTTACGCTCTGTCGGATCTTGTGGGTTGATAAAATCGACTTGTGTGGTGGCGTAGGTTTCACGTAAGAAGTCTTTTTTCTCAAAGCCAATATTGGTCCCCAATAACAATTGATGCTCAATATTACCCGTCCATACACTACCGGTGGTACGTGCATCGACAAAGTGATACTCACGTTTATTGACTTGGGAGCGGTCGCGCACGCTAACTTGCTGCGTGACATCGTTGATGTCTCGCGTTTCATACAAATCACGCGTATCTTCGTGCCATACACTGCGCCACTGAATAGTCAGATCAAAATCATTAACTAACGCCGTTTTAAAGGTTGCAAAAGCGGCGGTGCCTTTGTCGTCATCAGAATCACCAGCGGCTTGATAGTGCGTATCGATAGGCGCAACGTGATGAATATTATTATTTAATGCGACAATGCCGTTATCAGCGACGCGTTTTTCTGATTGTAGCTCTAAACCGAAGGTCAGCTCTGTCAATGCTGATGGGCGATAAGTGAACGTTGGAAAGAGGTAATAGTTGTGCTCGTCGACATCATTACGATAAGAATCAGTGTCTTCGCTACTGATGATCATACGATATAACCAAGTTTTACTGGCATTGATTGGGCCGGTAGCATCAATAGTGCCAGTAAAACCGTTGTCGTCACCAAAGCCGCTTACCCCAGTATCATAAGTGCGGCTAGAGATATCATAGTTAATTGCGGCTTCGTCTTGAGGCTTTTTGGTGATGATATTGATCATGCCACCCGGCTGTATTTGGCCATACATAATAGAAGCCGGGCCTTTAAGTATTTCTACTTGTTCAACGTTGGCAGTGGTTGGAGAACCAAATCGTGATGCTAAGCCGGGTAGACCATTCACTTGAATGGTATTGAGATCGGCAGGCATACCACGCAAGGTAAAGCTATCGGCATTGACGCCTGATCGTGTTAATCCTGTTGTATAGCCATAGGCATCGGCCAGAGAAGTCGCACGGATATCTTGTAAAAACTGGTGATTGATAACATTGACCGTATTGGGTGTATCAAGAGGATCAATATCCGTTTTGGTCGCGGTGCTAACTTGTGGATTTAAATAAGAGTGTTGCTGACCAACAATAACCACGGTGTCATCAGCATTAGTATTGTCTTGTGTTGGCTCGTCGGCGAAAGCGTAACTATTGATGCCCAGTACTAAGACTAAGCTGCGTGTAATGGTATTAACAATAAATTTCATGTCTGAGCTCTAAATGAAATGCATCAATATGCATAATAGGTGTATGGCTATGATAATATTTGGGCGGCAGTATACATTCAATAGTTATAGTAATCATTCTCATTTAATACATCTCGTCAATTTATTTGTGAGCGGTTGAGAATTTAACGGGTGAATAGTTGTGATTGCGTGATGTGCTGAACGTTATGGGAACATATTATATCAAGTGTCACTGGCGAGCTGGCATGACAGATTATAAATGAAATTGATTGTTATTTGCCTTACAGTTAATATCTGTCCCCTCTTAATTCATAAACGCGGTTAATGTGCGTTGATGAGCGTGCCTTCTTTCTAATGAGTAATAGCTTAATTTCATGCGATGTCCTGCAATGCCAATTTTGATTTGGCTTTTATTAATGATTTTCTTGCTTTCGGGCAGCGTATTTTCGTTACTCTCTTGGTCGAGTTTTCTGCTCACTTGGGATGACTTAACTGGATACCTTTTGGCGTTTGATCCCACGAATATGCAGCAGCAAATTCTCGCCTCCATTCGTATGCCTAGATTATTAACAGGGCTTATGATCGGTGCCAATTTAGCCATAGCAGGCGCACTTATGCAGGGGTTAAGCCGTAATGCGTTGGCGTCCCCTTCAATATTAGGAATTAATGCAGGCGCGGCGTGTTGTATGGCGCTCGCCACCATTGGAGTTCCCATCTTGAGTGATTTACCAAGTTTGGTTGTCGCGGCATTAGGTGGCGTTGTCAGTGGGGCATTGGTGATGAGTTTAGGCGGGTTTTTTTCACAACGACCACACCCATTAAAACTGGTATTAGCGGGTATGGCGATAAGTGCCTTATTGATTGGCATCACGCGGGCTGCAGTAATATTGGCCGATGATAAAGCCTACAGTGTGATCAATTGGCTCGCGGGCTCTTTATCTTCAGCCGGGTGGGCTCAGTGGCATTCACTGTGGCCTGCTAGCCTTGTTGGCCTCATGTTGGCTGCTTATGTGGCTAAAAACCTTAATTTGTTGGCATTAGGGAATGATGTCGCGACCAGTCTCGGTCTCAATATTAGGCGAACGTGTTTAGTCACATGCCTTGCGGTGGTATTGCTGACCGCATCAAGTGTCGCAATCGCCGGTTCCATCGGGTTTGTCGGGATGCTTATCCCTCATATTGCAAGACGTGTCGTTGGCTATAATTTTCTGATGTTACTACCTGCTTGTGCTCTGCTCGGTGCTGGGCTTATCGTATGGGCTGACAGCTTTTCAAGAGCCATTGCGTTTCCGGCGGAAACACCAGTGGGCGTGCTCACCGCATTACTCGGAACTCCATTTTTCGTGATTTTAGCCATGAGGGGGAAATCATGAACCACCAATGGAAACTTATCACACTGAGTCTATGTGTCTTGGTCATCGGGATTAGCGGGTTAATCACCGGAGCGACTCAGTTATCGGTTGCACAAATCACTCATACGTTATTAAACGGTGGGGAGTTTGATTTCATTATTAATCAATACCGATTACCACGAATCGTATTAGCCGTTGGCGTTGGGGCGGGCTTAGGTTTATCAGGCATGTTGGTACAAGGAGTGATCCGTAACCCTCTAGCCTCTCCAGACTTAATGGGTATCAGCTCTGGGGCCGGGTTGGCAGCAACGCTGCTATTGGTATTTTATCCTGATGCACCTTTGTATTACCTGCCACTCTGCGCGTTATTCGGCGGATTAGTCGCGGCCACAGTCATATTACTGATTGGCTATAAATTGCAGCCGACACCAGCCCGATTGGCGTTGATTGGCCTGTCTATTAGTGCGTTTTTAGCCAGTGGCATCGATTTCTTAATGATTGTGCATCCGGTCGAGATTAACAGTGCGATGGTGTGGTTAACCGGCAGCTTATGGGGACGAAACTGGACCCAAGTACCGTATATTTGGGCGACATTAGCCATTATATTGCCATTGGCATTATGGCTGGCGTGGCGATTGGATGTGATGGGCTTAGGGGAGGAGACCGCTATGTCACTAGGGGTTAACCCTAAACGCCTACAAGCGATGGCATTGATCAGTGCCGTCTTACTCGCCAGTATTAGTGTGTCGGTATGCGGTACGATTAGTTTTGTCGGTTTGCTGGCCCCACATCTGGCTAGAATGATGTTTGGTCACAATCATAAATTATTAGCACCAAGTGCGGCATTACTCGGCGCACTGATGGTGTTGCTTGCCGACACACTGGCGCGCGGCATTCATCCGCCCGTAGAATTGCCCGCTGGAGTACTGACGTCATTGATCGGTGCACCGTATTTTATTTTTCTTTTACAGCGTTATAAAGGTTGGTCATGATCGAAGCGAAAAATCTGCAAGTATCGTATGGTGATACCGTAATCATTGAAGAGTTAAACCTAACGTTGCCCAAAGGAAAAATTACCGCATTAATTGGTCCCAACGGCTGCGGAAAATCCACTCTGCTGAAAGCGTTAGCCCGAATTAACAAGCCAACCCAAGGCGAGGTGCGGCTTAATGGCACGCCACTCAATCGCTATCACGATAAACAGTTAGCTCAGGAAATGTCACTGTTACCGCAGGTATTGGTGACGCCAGAAGGCATCAATGTGCAACGGTTAGTTGAGTATGGGCGCTCGCCATATTTGTCTCATTGGGGCAAGTTGGGCAAAGAAGACCAAGCGAAAGTGGCGCAAGCCATGCAGGAAACCGGTACAACCGAGCTTGCTAAGCAATCGGTTGAATCGCTCTCTGGCGGCCAACGACAGCGAGCGTGGATTGCGATGATATTAGCGCAAGATACCAATATCGTGATGCTGGATGAACCCACCACTTATTTAGATCTTTCTCATCAAACTGAGTTGATGAAAATCATGCGTGCGATGAACGAGCAAGGTAAAACCGTGATTGTGGTGTTACACGATCTCAATCAGGCATGCCGATATTGCGATCATTTGGTGGTATTAAAGCAAGGCCAGCTTGTAACACAAGGCGCGCCAGAGCAAGTCTTCACCGAAGCATTATTAGAACAGGTATTCTCACTCAAAGCCAAAGTAATCAAAGACCCGATCGCCAATACGCCGATGTGTATTGCCTATTAGCGATGCCAGCAAAAAACCTCTCGTTCTCTACAATCATCAGAATAGACGCCGTTTGAGGCCGGATTTTTCCAGGATACGGGCGGAAATTTCCTCCACCGACAGTGATGACGTATTGATGTATGGGACTGCTTCACGACGGAACAAGTTTTCTACGGTGGCGAGTTCTGTCTGGCACTGCTGGTTACTGGCGTAGGTGCTGCCCGCCATACGATTTTCACGAATCTCGGTCAGACGCTCGGCGTCAATCGTCAGGCCAAACAGTTTGTGACGGTGCATTTCAAATATAGGTAGCAAACGCAGCGCACGGATATCATCGGCAATAAACGGATAATTGACCACACGCAAACCAAATTGCATGGCCATGTAGAGGCTGGTCGGTGTTTTGCCGCTGCGCGAGACACCGAGCAGAATAATATCCGCCTGTTCTAGCCCTTTGAGTGACACCCCATCATCATGTGCCAGCGTATACTCGATAGCCGCAATTCGTTCAAAATAGGTATTGGTGTCTTTACCAACACTGCGTGAGCGCTGTAGCTGTGGTACTGGCTCCATGTGAGTATCATCTTTAATATTCTGCACTATGCTGCCTAGCACGTCATAGCAGTAAGCGGGCGCATTGCACAGACGTTCGCGTAGCTCAGGCACCACTATAGAAAAAAATACGAGCGGGCGTACCCCGTTGCGGGCAAACGAGAGCTCAATTTGCCTGATAAGATCGCTGAGTTTGTCGTTGGATTCAATAAACGGGAAGGTTTGCTCATTGGCGCGAAACGGGAATTGCCCGAGCACAACGTGGCCGATCGTTTCGCAAGTGATGGCGGTACCATCGGAAACGTAGAATACATCACGACTTTGACTTTCTGTTTGCATTTTTGTTTAAAACTTAAAAATAACCTGATTAGATAGTAACCATAATAACGATAATAAAACCCGGCATGCTATTACGCCGCCCACAGCTTTGAAAATTTCCTTTGGATTTTTATAAAGTTGATGCGTGATCGATTGCCACCCTACAAAGTTGCACTGTTTCTGGAGAAAGACATGCAAAAAAACACGCTCTGGTATGATGGCCTGTCCATGGAAGATGTCGACAAAGTCGGCGGAAAAAACGCATCACTTGGTGAAATGGTATCTAACCTAGCCAATGCTGGTGTTTCAGTCCCTAATGGTTTTGCGACCACCTCGTATGCATTCAATCAGTTCCTTGATTTTGAAGGCTTAGACCATCGTATACACCAATTGCTCGATGATCTGGATACCAACGATTTTGATGCGTTGCGTAAAACGGGAACGACCATTCGTCAATGGATTCTGGACGCGCCTTTTCCGGCCGATCTAGAACGTGATATCCGCGATAATTACGAAACATTGGTGGAAGGTAACCCTGAATTGTCTGTAGCCGTGCGTTCTTCGGCAACCGCCGAAGATCTGCCGGATGCCTCATTTGCTGGTCAGCAGGAGACTTTCCTAAACGTGAAAGGGATTGACTCGGTTCTGGAAGCGACCAAGCATGTATACGCGTCGCTATTTAACGACCGTGCCATCTCGTATCGTGTGCACCAGGGCTTTGACCACCGAGGCATTGCTCTCTCTGCCGGCATCCAGCGTATGGTGCGCTCGGATAAAGCCTCTTCGGGGGTGATGTTTACGCTTGATACCGAGTCAGGTTTTGATCAAGTTGTTTTCATTACATCAGCTTGGGGGCTCGGTGAAATGGTGGTGCAGGGGGCGGTGAATCCTGACGAATTTTACGTGCATAAACCGCTACTTGAAACCAGCCAGGCGCCGATCGTGAAGAAAACCTTTGGATCGAAGCAGATTAAAATGATCTACTCTGAAGACCAAGCAATTGGTAAGCAGGTTGAAATTGTTGATACTTCAGAACAAGAACGTCGTGAGTTCTCACTGACTGATGATGAGATCAAAGAACTGGCTAAACAGGCAATGATCATCGAGAGGCACTACCAGCGTCCTATGGATATTGAGTGGGCCAAAGATGGTATTGACGGTAAAATGTACATTGTTCAAGCTCGTCCAGAAACGATTTGCTCGCAAAACGGACAGAATATTATCGAACGTTACGAGCTTAACAATACAGCAGACGTATTGATTGAAGGCCGGGCGATTGGTCAGCGTATCGGTAGTGGTACGCTACGTTTGGTCGATTCGCTAGATCAGATGTCACTGGTGCAAAAAGGCGATATTCTGGTAACCGACATGACGGATCCAGACTGGGAGCCGGTGATGAAGATAGCCTCTGCGATTGTGACGAACCGGGGCGGTCGTACCTGTCACGCTGCCATCATTGCCCGTGAATTAGGTATTCCGGCTATCGTTGGTTGCGGGAACGCCACGAGTACTTTAAGTGATGGAGCCACGGTGACCGTTTCGTGTTCAGAAGGCGAAACAGGTTATGTTTACCAAGGATTACTCGACTTTGAAGTGCGCCGTTCTTCTGTCGACGAATTACCGCTGTTGCCGACCAAAGTTATGATGAATGTGGGTAACCCCGATCGCGCCTTTGATTTTGCGCAAATCCCCAATGAAGGAGTGGGGTTGGCACGCTTGGAATTTATCATCAATAAAATGATCGGTATTCACCCGAAAGCTTTGCTGAATTTTGACGCGCAGAGTGATGAGCTCAAAGCAGAGATCAACGAGCGTATTCGCGGTTACAAAGATCCGGTCGATTTCTACGTTAGTAAACTCACTGAAGGCATTGCAACCATCGCTGCGGCTTTCTGGCCAAAACGTGTGATTGTGCGGATGTCTGATTTTAAGTCAAACGAATACAGTAATCTGCTCGGCGGTAGTCACCATGAACCTCACGAAGAAAATCCGATGCTCGGCTTTCGTGGTGCGTCACGCTACATCTCGCCTGTGTTCGAAGAGTGTTTTGAACTAGAAACTCAGGCTGTGAAGCGTGTGCGTAACGAGATGGGGCTGAAAAACGTGGAAATCATGATCCCGTTTGTACGGACACCCAGTGAGGCGGCATCGGTTATCGATCTGCTTGCTAAATTCGGTTTACGCCGTGGTGAGCAGGGGCTGAAAGTGATCATGATGTGTGAACTGCCATCCAATGCAGTACTGGCCGAAGAGTTTCTTAAATACTTTGACGGCTTCTCTATTGGATCCAACGACATGACTCAGCTGACACTGGGGCTTGATCGGGATTCTGGTGATGTTGCCCATTTATTTGATGAGCGTAATCCGGCGGTGAAAGTGATGCTGAAGATGTCGATTGATGCCGCGATCAAAGCCGGTAAATATGTCGGCATCTGTGGTCAGGGACCTTCTGATCATGACGATTTAGCCGAATGGCTGATGGAGCAGGGCATCAGTTCGGTCTCGCTTAACCCGGATACCGTGATTGATACGTGGATTAAACTGGGTAAAGTCTCAGGGCAATAATACTCGCGCGACAACATCAAAGCGCTGGTCATGACCAGCGCTTTTTTATGACTAATTATTGGATATGCTGCTAATGATTTTTGACATACACTCGCTCGGGGCGGCCGACTTTACCGTATTCGTTTTCAGCACTGAGTAAGCCATTAGCCGCGCAATACTCTAGGTAGCGCCGTGCAGTGGTTTTGCCAATGCCGACGGCTTCACTCAACTGCAATGCCGTAAACTTACGGCCAATATGCTGAGAAAACACACGTTTAATTTTGTCTAATGTAATGCTTTCGATACCTTTAGGTAAGGCTTGCTGGGGTTTATCGCGCAGTTTGATATTAAATAAATCATCAATTTGCCGCTGCTCTACATTGTCATAGGCGTTCATCGCACTATGAAGGGATAAGTAACGTTCCAGCGTTTCTTGTAAACGGGTGTAGGAAACGGGCTTAAGAAGATAATCAAAACACCCAAGCTTCATGGCGGCTTTAACCGTATTAATTTCATCAGCGGCAGTGATTAAAATAACATCGATTTTACTGGTTGATTTATCAGCCACCATTTCACGAAAGAATTCTATACCAGAGCCATCGGGTAAATAATTATCGAGAATGATCAGTTTCGGCTGGTGGACTTTCACCATAACCTTTGCCATTTTAAAGGTTTCGGCTATCGCAACGGGACGAAAGCGCGTGGTTTGTTTGAGCATTTGGCTGTGAATTTCAGCGATTTTAATGTCGTCTTCAATGATGAGAACGTCCAGCTTATTCATAATGTTGTCCCTTTGAGCTTCCGTGTTCTGTTATGGGATGATTGGCAATGAAGATTGAAAAAATACAGCCCTGTGGTTCGGCGTCATCGATAGTAATAAATCCGTTAGCCTGTTGGACATACTGATTGACCAAGTAAAGACCAATGCCGTGTTGGTGTTTGTCCGCTTTACTGGTGATGCCTTTTTTGAAAATACTGTCGATATTATCGGTTTGTAGGCCTTGACCATTATCTGTGACTTCAATGATCAGATCTTGCCCCGCGTCCGAAAGCAATACGTCGACAACTCCTGAAGTCACGGGGTTTTTTATCGTACTTTCAAACGCATTATCGATGAGGTTACCTAATATGGCACATAATTCCGTTTCACTCAGTGAGCAGTGTAGCGAGTGCAGCTGACAGGTTGGATCAAGCTCCAATGATAAACCCAGCTCCTTCGCTCGAAACGATTTCCCTAACAATAAGCCAGCCACTTGCGAAAGGTGTATCCGTTGCGAGATAAAATCGATGACTTGCTGTTTATTGGTATTTTCATTGGCAATCAGTGTTTGTACTTCGTCAATTTTCCCTAACTGGATTAATCCGGCAATAGTGGCGAGCCGGTTAGAAAACTCATGGCGTTGTACACGCAAATGATCCGTGTACTGTTTAATTTGCGTGAGATCCGCGGTTAACGAGTATATTTCATCTTTGGCGCGAAAACTGATCACCCAGCCAATCAAACGTTGCCGCTCGAAAATTGCGATGCGATTGGCAATAAAGCTGTGGCCGTTGAGTAGCAGTATCTCATCGTGTAAGTTGCACGTTAAGGGAGGGCGAAAAAAGAACTCAGAACGGGCGACAAACTCGATTAACTGCCGGTTTTTCAAGTGGTGCATGTCATGCTCAATATTCAAAACTTTACGAGCAGAATCATTGATGGCGAGAAACTGGCCTTTGGCGTCAATCGCAATAACCCCTTCATAGACTGAGCTTAAAATAGAGTGTTGTAGGTTCAGTGCTAGCGCAATTTGCTCAGGCTCCATACCGTTCATTTGTTTTTGGATATGCCGAGAAAACATCCAAGAGGCGATTAGGGTGAGCATTAACACGACCAGTATTTCGATCAGCAATGGTTGCATATAAACATCGAGCCATTGATCAAAACGGTTAAGTAGATAGCCGACGGAAACGACACCAATAATGTGATGGTCACTATCAAAAATGGGGGTTTTGCCGCGTAGCCCGTAGCCAAGGCTCCCTTCGCGTAAGGTGATATATGACTTGCCACGCTCAAGCACACCCGCGTTATCGCCGCCTTGCATGGGTTGACCAATTCTATTTTGCTTTGGGTGAGCCAAACGAATTCCTTGCTTGTTACCAACGACAATGAAGCTGGCATCGGAAATTTTGGCTAAACGCTGGATCAGTGTGGTGATTGCTTGGCTATTATTTTGTTCGACGTACTTGATGAGCTCTGGGTCGGAAGCAATTTCTTTGGCTTGAATTAATGCGCGAGTGCCGACTTGGTGTTTGATAGATTGGTAAAGGGTGTTATCAAAATGCCAAACAATGACGACCAGTTGAACGATGACGAAGCCAAATAATAAGACGAAGATTTTACTACGAAAAGTGACTGGACTCATGGGGTAATAACTTTAAAAAATCGAGATCCGGCACAATAAAACAAAATAACGTGCTTCACTATGATTGCTTGCATTGTTTGAGAGCGTGGTCGGTAAAAAGTCGCTTGGAAATAAAAAATGCCCAAACAGAGTTTGGGCATATGATTTGAACTATCAGCAATTTAGCCGTGACGAAATAAGCGGATTACCTATATCGTCACGTCGTTTGTCATTGTTGCGGTGCGGATGTCGGTGCTTTTCTGTGTCTGAAAAAGGTCACCAATGGCCACAATACTGATAACGCAATCACGCCTAACAAGGCTTGAGAAATGCCAGAATGGGTGAATGTACTTAAATTTTGGTCGGCGATACGAAACGCTTGTCGAAATGATTGTTCCATTTGGCTTCCGACAATGGCCGCTAAAATCATCGGCGCGGTGGGAATGTTTACTCGGCCCATCATCACCCCAGCAATACCTAAAATGATCAAGATATAGAAATCCATCACGGAGGCACTGATGGCATAGCAGCCAACAAATGCGAGCCCCAGCACTATAGGGTAGAGCACTTGCGCTGGGATGGCTAACAAGCGTACTAACACGCCAGCTAGAGGAATATTGACAAACGCTAGAATGATGTTGGCCACAAACATACTCGCAATGAGACCCCAAGCGGTATCGGGATGTTGAGCAAAAAGCAACGGCCCAGGTTGAATGCCTAACATTAACAGTGCGCCCATCATAACGGCGGTGGTGCCTGAACCTGGCACGCCGAGCGATAGCATGGGGATCATTGCGCCAATAGAAGCCGCATTGTTAGCGGACTCTGGTGCCGCAAGCCCTTCAATCGCCCCATGCCCAAACTCTTTTTTATGCTTAGAAAGCTGTTTTTCATTGTTATAACACATCAGTGACGCCATGGTACCGCCAGCGCCCGGTAACGCACCGATAATGAACCCGACGGGGGCACTGCGTAAAATCGGCCATTTAGAGCGCTGCCATTCTTGCTTATTGATCCAGATTCGTTTGAATTGGGTTTGTACGTTTTTACTGCCCTCAGACAAGGTTTTAAAACTTTTAAAGACTTCGCCCATGGCGTAAATACCGATGATGACAACTAAAAAATCAATGCCGGTTTGCAACTCTAAACTACCAAACGTAAAACGCTGTAGACCGGATTGACCGTCAATGCCAACCGTGGAAATAGCGAGACCTAAGCACATCGACAAAAAGCCTTTGAGCATGTTGCCCTTGGACATTGAAATCGTCATGGTCAGTGCCGCGACCATCAGTAAAAAATATTCCGCTGGGCCGAATTTTATCGCAAAGCTTGCTACCGGTTCAGCGAGTAAAGTCATTAACACGGCGGCAATCGTGCCGCCAATTAGGGAGGCGATAGCAGAAATCGCGAGCGCCGATTCAGCCCGACCTTTCATTGCCATCGGATAACCATCAAAGGTGGCCGCCAGTGCCGCACCATCCCCCGGGGTATTGATCAAAATGGAGCTACGCGAGCCACCAAACATCGCACCGATATAGACCCCTGTCATAGTGATAAGCGAGGCAGTGGGGCCCATTGAGAAGGTCATCGGCAGTAATACTGCGACGCCGGTTGCAGGGCCAAGCCCTGGTAACATACCGATGATTGTGCCTAAGATACCGCCAAAGGTGATTAAAAGCAGGTAATAAGGTTGCAGAGCGGTACCAAAACCATCGAGCAAATTTGCAAAGATATCTGTCATGATTGAGCTCCGTTAATTGAAAAATGGAAAAGAAGGCAGATTGACGGCGAGTAACTTATTAAAAATTAAATAGACGCCCAATGAAAAAGCCAATGCGATGATGATATTTCTTTGCCAGTGACGGACACCACTGGTCACCCATAAAATGGCAAACATAAAAAAGCAGGTGCTGATCACATAGCCTAAATGATCAAATGTGGCGGCGTAGCCCAAACTGATTAAACAGGTAACCGCAATTTTTCGGCGATTGGTTTTTAACGTGGGACTTTCGTTACGCAAAGCGCGCCAAGCATATAATGAGGGACGAATACCGCCTTTTATTATCAGTAGAGCACCAATCAAAATAGCAATGGCAGCGATCGCTAACGGCATAAAAATCGCTTCGTAAGGATTGCCAAACATCGGCTGTGGGAGGGCAAGAGCATAGCCACCATAAGCGCCGCCAAAAATAATACTGAAAAGGCCTGTCGCGCCGTCCCAATTCTCGGTTTTGGGCGCCGTACTGTGTTTAGGTTGAGACATAAAATTACCCGTAGAGATTACTCGAATGAAGAGAGCAAAAAGCGGTATGGCGACCGCTTTTATCCTAATTAAGAGGCATGGTGTAGTGTGTAATTAGCGGCCAAACACTTCTTTGATAAGTGTCTTGTACTGCTGATTGGTTTTGCCTAAGAACGCCTTGAATTGCGTATCATTTTGATAAGCGTTGTCCCAGCCATTGCGTTTCACCGCGGCTTTCCACTCATCAGTCTTGACCATCTTTTTAATCGCGTCACGCCAGTAGGTGACGGCGGCTTGTGGCATGTCTTTAGGGCCAAATAAACCGCGCCAGTTTTCAAAAGTGACATCGATACCACTTTCTTTAACAGTCGGGATTTTGGCAATAGCGCCTTCGCCGACACGTTTGTCAGCGGTTTGCGCTAAGGCATGTAATTTGCCACTTTTCACTAACCCAGCGACATCTCCAAGGCCAGTCGAGATTAAATCCACATGGCCGCCAAGCGCTTGAGCGACAAGGCTGCCATCTTGAAAAGAGACATAATCAATTTGACGCAGGTTTTTAACACCAGCGGCTTTAGCCACTAATAAAAACTGGATATGATCCATGGAGCCAGCCGCAGAAGTCCCGCCAATTTTGACCGATTTAGGATCTTTTTTGAGGGCATCCATCACGTCTTTGATGGATTTATATCGGGAGTTTTCTGGTACCACAAATGCCGCATAGTCAGTAATCAATCGAGCAATTGGGGTGGTATCTTTATAGCTAAATTGGGTTAAGCCAGTGAGGTTTGTCAGTAAGATCGGTGGTGAATACACCGAGATTAAATTGCCTTTGCCTTTTTGAGTTTGCATATAGGCAAGATTGACGGCACCACCGCCACCAGGTCTATTGGTGACCGGAAGATTACTTTTCACTATGCCCGTATCTTTAAGCGTCTTCGCGACTGTACGGATCGTTAGATCCCATCCGCCACCGGCACCGCTTGGCGCGACCATATTAATGGTTTTAGGTGGGTAATTAGCTGCGTTTGCACTATTGAATGTCATCAATGCAGAGGTGGTAATCAAAGTGGCGATGACCAGTTTGCTCGCTTTCAACATAAATCGTTCCTTTTAATATTGTCCATTTCCATAGCGAGGCGGCCGATCATGTAGGGTGACAGTATCGCCTTCACTGGAACGGGCTTGGTTTAAATGCTCCTGCTTTAAACCTTGTTATGGTTGTTAAGAAACACCGTCAATTAATCAATGCATTGTGTGCAGTTAGATGATGTTTAGTTAACCGAATGTTTCTTGTCGGTTACCTTAAAGAAGTTGTGTTTTTCGAAATGCGAGCCAGAGCAATTTAGAACGACAAAATTATGGCGCTTATGGTTTTTATGGTTTTTAATTGGCGTTTTCTATTTATCTTTATGATTTATAAAGTAATTATTTAAATTAATTCTTTGTTAAATCTGTCTGTATTGGTATTGAGGTAAGCATGATGAGCGGAGTCAATGGTCTATCCCCACGTACTTAACCTGGTTTATAGACAATGTCGCGAGTTGGGTAAGTTTGGTGACAAAGACGTTCTAGCAAGTCAATGAATTAGTCTTCTTGAGTAATTTCACTGCTAAGTTGTTGTAAATAAAGATGCATGAATTGGGTGCGTTGAGCGGCTTCTTGCTGGGCAGATTGGGTATGCATGGTATGTTGTAACTTGAGTAGTTTGGTATAAAAGTGATCAATAGCAAATTGGCGATCATCAGCAGAGCGTGACTGACAAAAAGGGTCGTTGCTGGAATAAAACTCATTCTCGAGCTGTGTATTGACTTGAATACACCGTGCCACGCCAATCGCCCCCAGAGCATCTAAACGATCAGCATCCTGTACGATTTGTGCTTCTCGAGTCCGTGGAGTGACGTGCGCACTATAGCTATGAGCAACAATTGCATGATGAATGTCATCATGATAAGCCTGAGGATAATCAATAGAAAGTAGAAACTCGACCGCTCGATCAGCGGCTATGGTTGAGCTTTTTGCTTTATCCGGATGATTTTTCGCGAAAGAAAAGCAATCATGCAAATACGCAGCGGGCAGCACAATCGCGAGTTGCCCCTGTTCTTGACGGCATAATGCTTTTGCCGTTTTCACTACTCGTAATACATGTTGGATATTATGGGCAATATCTTGCTGCATCACGGTTTGAATATACTCAAAAAGTGCAGGCTCGAACGTGCTAAGTTGCTGGTCAGTCAACATAATGGCTCCTAGAGAGAAGAGCGGGCGGTATGGTAAACCGATGGCATGTGGCGAATCATCGCTATGATAGAAGGTAATCTATCGCTGTATTCGCCACCAATACCACTAATGCCTATTTCAGCAACGTCATCAGCGAACGTTATTACCAATAAGCTGCGCGGTTGGCACGGCTTTGATAGTGACGCCAAAGCTGCCGATACTTGGCAAGGTCGCATTGTGATGTTGGCGAATCACTTCTCCACTGGCGTGTGTTTTATCATGAGTGGTATGCGCATCGGCGATAAGTGTTACAGGGTAACCTAAGCCAGCGGCACGGCGTGTGGTGGTATCCACACAAAACTCGGTAGCGTAGCCACAAACAATAAGTTGTGACACCTCTAGTTGCTCAAGTAATGGGTGTAATGGCGTGCGTAAAAACGAATCTGGTGTTTGCTTATTAATACGGTGATCACGATCCGTGATATGAAGATCGGATTGTAGCTGCCATCCATTACTCTCTAACGAGATAACGGTACCAGGTTCGTCGTGTTGAATAAAAATGACCGGATAACCTTCGTTACGTGCCCATTGCGTCACCGCGTTAATACGCACGATAACTGATTGTGCGTCAAAAGGTCGCGGTTGAGGGTCAAATAAAGCGGCTTGTACATCAATCACTAAAACAGCGGGTTTCATAATAATCCTTTATTGCATTCGGTTGGGCAAAGGGAGCACGCATGCCACGATTTATGATACGGCGAGTATACTGAAAAAGATCAAAAAAAGCAGCGCGTATTAACGCAGATAAACACTGTTTATCGGCCTCAAAGCAAGGAAAATTGGTTGAAAAAGACGTGTAAATCATGGTGTGTAAGTACACCATAAACATCTCTCGAGAGCGATATTATTACCGACTCGTAATTGGCCTAATATTTTTTCTTTCACATGACAAATGCACATTTCATTATTTATTTCTAAAGGTTACAAGGTTTAAATAATACTTATTCTATAAAAAATGAATGGTAATAAATACTGTATATACCTGTTTATACAAATTATAGAAATTTCGTTATAGTTTGTTGGGATATAAAATATGACATGACTAATCTTATGAGTGGGCCTTTGTTTTTTTTACTATTAACCATTGATTTTATGTTGTTTTTATTTTTTTGGCGTATTTATTGTTATTTATCAATTAAACATAATTTTGACATTATTAAGGGCTCTGACTAGATTCTATAACAATCTTTATGCCGTTTTCAGTTAAGGTAATATAACAATTGATTAGATAAGATGAGTTATCTAAGCATTACTTGCGAATTTAGGAGCACAGCATGTCAGAATTACACTCTATGTTACGTACAATGAAAACAGCACATATTGATGCGGGGCCGGCGGACATCTCTACTCGTAAGCAGCGCTTAAAAAAATCTATCGCCCTTCTTAAAGACAATTATACCGCACTGTGCGGTGCAATGAGTGATGATTTCGGTCACCGTAGTCACTATCAATCTGTCCTTGCCGATATCATGAGCGCTATTGGAGCTCTTAAACATTCTCATGATCACCTTGACGAATGGATCAAACCTGAGCACGTTGATGATATCGATGGGGGAATTCAAGCGTGGATACAACAACAACCTGTGGGGGTAGTTGGCGTGATTAGTCCTTGGAATTTCCCTCTCAATCTTGCGTTTGGACCATTGGCGAGCATATTTGCAGCGGGTAACCGCGCTATGCTTAAGCCATCTGAACTGACTCCAAGAACATCGGCTTTACTGAAAGAGTTGGTTGCACAATACTTTGACCCACAAGAATTAACAGTAGTAACAGGTGGCGCTGATGTGGGTAAAGCATTCAGTGCTTTGCCCTTTGATCATCTTGTCTTTACTGGAAGCGGAGCAGTCGGCAAGCATATTATGCGTGCTGCTGCGGAGAATTTAGTGCCAGTCACATTGGAGCTTGGTGGCAAATCGCCAGTGGTTGTTGATAGCGACTATGATATCACCATAGCGGCAGCCCGAACGCTCACAGTGAAAACCTTCAATACGGGTCAAATTTGTATGTCACCGGATTATATAATGATCCCTGAAGGCAGTGAGTCGGCATTTCAAGCCGCTTCAGCCGAGTTTATCGAGCAGAGCTTCCCATCTATGATAGATAATGAGGATTACACCACGATTATTACCGATCGCCACTTTGCACGTTTAGTTGCGATGTTAGATGACGCGCGTGACAAGGGAGCCAATGTTGTGTCTTTAGCGCCGCAAGGCGAACCAGATTACGATACGAAGACTCGCAAGATGGCGATACACCTGATCTTTGGCGTTACCGAAGAGATGGATGTCATGCAAGAGGAAATCTTCGGCCCATTATTTCCAGTCAAAACCTATACACAGCTTGATGATACGATTGAGTATATCAATGCCCATGACCGACCGTTAGCGGCGTATCTCTTTAGCGATAACTCTGCGAATCAAGATAAGTTTGCTCAGCATACTACCTCTGGCGCTTTAGTGATTAATGATGTGATGACACATGCATCGCTCAATGATTTACCATTTGGTGGTGTTGGCGGTTCAGGTATCGGGGCATATCATGGTCTACATGGTTTCCGAGAGTTTACTCATGCTAAGCCAGTGGTGGTACAAACGCCGCAAGGTGAGTCTGGTTTAAGACTTCGTGCGCCATATTCACAAGAGACACTTGAAGCGATGACCAGTTTTCTAGACGCTTAGAGGTTCCTGCTTCATCGAGTAGGTGTTGTGTTAGCCGCTCCAGTTATCTGGGGCGGTTTTTACGTTCATGCCAGTGTACACAATTTTGATATTAGGAAGAGCGTGTGGAGTAGCACATATAAACTTGCTTGTTTGCCGATCCGGGCATAGAGTTAAAATATGAATTATGAAATCACACCAGTCTTAAATGCTTACCCTTACCTATCTACTTTTACGCTGATCGTCGTCGCGCTGGTGGCCGGCTTGGTGGTGCGTTTTGCGGTGCTATTGGCGTTAAAATACAATACTAAGCGAAGTAATCGCTTTGTCTTCAACTCGTTACAGCAGCATTTACGGCCTCGCTGGTTCTTATTTGTCCCCGCTATTTTATTGCACCTTGGTTCTGATAGGCTACCTCTTTCTACAGGGGAGGTGAAGGTATTAGAAGAGATCTTACAAATTATTATAGTGTTATCTTTCGCGATGATTGCCACCAGTTTGGTAAAAGTGGTCGAAGATGTGTTATTCAAACGTTACGACATCTCACACGCGGATAATCTCAAAGCGCGTAAAGCACGTACGCAAATCATCTACGTAAAAAAAGTGGCGTTAGTGATTATTACCATTTTAGCACTAGGAATGATTTTACTTAACTTTGATAGCGTTCGTCAGTACGGTACGACCATCCTTACTGGTGCAGGTGTAGCAGGTATTATCATTGGTTTTGCCTTGCAAAAAACATTGGCCAACTTGTTTTCTGGCATTCAAATCGCGTTTACTCAACCGATAAAAATCGATGATGCTGTGGTGGTTGAGGGCGAGTGGGGGTGGATAGAAGAAATTAACCTAACGTATGTTGTGGTAAAAATTTGGGATTTACGTCGGTTGGTTCTACCGATCACCTATTTTACAGAAAATGCATTTCAAAACTGGACGAGGAATACTGCCCAAATTCTAGGTTCGGTTAACTTGTATGTGGATTACTCTATGCCACTGGAACCATTGAGAAATTATTTTGAAGAAGTGCTCGAAGGTACGGATATGTGGGATAAGACAGGTAAAGCCTTTCAAGTGATCGATTGTTCTGAGAAGACCATGACGATTCGTTTACTCATGACGGCAAGAAACTCGCCAGTGGCCTGGGATTTACGGTGTCACGTTCGAGAAGCGATGATTGGCTATATTCAGCACAACTTCCCTGAAAGTTTTCCGCGAGTACGTGCTGAGATTAATGAGCAAGCCTTTCCACCCCCTAAAAACCAATAGAAGAATCTATGATAGTTGATCAATCATTTAATCTATATAACGAAAAGGGCTAGCAAACTTAGGCCGTAGAATACGTAAGCTTGATGGGTTATTTGGATGCTCAGTCGCTAGTTATGGCGGTTATTTCTTATAGAGCTAACTTAGAGTGAGGTTAAGTCAGTGAGATTATCGCTGAGTACGAATCAGCGTAGATGTTCTCAGCAGGGTAAGAGAAGGTCGTAGACAGACAAGTGGGGATGCAGATGAGTCAGTTTTAGAAAAAAAATGGTGCGGTCAAAGACCACACCATCGAATTCTTTTAGGCTTAATAAGCTGAGAGCTTATTGACCAACAACGTTAGCTGCTTGAGGGCCTTTTTTACCTTGTTCTAGGTCAAAGCTTACTTTTTGACCTTCAGCAAGAGTTTTAAAGCCGTCTGCTACGATAGAGTTGAAGTGAACAAACACGTCATCGCCGCCGTTGTCTTGAGTGATGAAACCGAAACCTTTAGTTTCGTTGAACCATTTTACTGAACCAGTCATTTTAGACATAGAAATACCTCGGTATATTTTAAATTGTATATGAATGCTGTGACAAACGCTATTATCTGGATCATGAAGGAGAAGCAATCGCCGGAGCATCGAAATATATCGAAGTAAAACTGGGATAACACTTGTACTTAATTTTCACTTTCTAATAGCTCATTTGTAAGAGCTGGTTGTCACTATACAGGCCTTGCTGAAAATTACTAGTGTTATTTGCAATTTTTTTTACTTAATGTTTAAAAACTGATGGCTCTGCTAGTTTGTCATGATTTGTACCTCACCATGACCTCATCTTATCTGCGTAGATTAATCTTGACGTAAGCGATCAACGATCTCGACAAAGCGAGCTACACCCTGGCCGACATCTTGTAAGCCATGTTGTACCGTATGAATATCGCCTTCGCCTTGTAGCGCGACGTCGTTGACGGCCTTTAGGTACGCGCCCATGTTTTTGATAAGTTCGGTATTCTCTCCAACTACACTGGAAATTTCTTCTGTCGCCGAAGAGGTTCGCGACGCAAGCTTACGGACTTCATCGGCGACTACGGCAAAGCCGCGGCCTGTCTCGCCAGCGCGCGCCGCTTCAATAGCCGCGTTTAACGCCAGAAGGTTGGTTTGTCCTGCGATACCATTAATAGTTGTCACAATATCATTAATATTTTTTGACTGCTCCATGAGGTCTTCACCTAGGTCGCTGGCCCCTTTAACTTTTTCAGCGACGGTATGCGAGGTGGCCACGGCATCATTTAAAACTTGGATTGCAGAATCGGTAATGTGTGAGGTTTCTTCTGAAATTGCTGCGGCCATTTCTACCGCTTGCGTAGATAATTCCACGCTTTTACTAATATCGGAAGCAAATTTAATCACTTTATAGGCTTTACCGTGGCGATCTAAGATAGGGTTATAAGTCGCTTCTAACCAAATGACTTTATCGTTCGCATCTTTACGTTTAAAACGCCCGGTAAAGTGCTCTCCGCGTTTTAAACGGCTCCAAAAGTCGGGATTTTCTTGGTAGAAGTCATCGAAACAAAAAATCTTATGATGTTGGTTAACCACGTCATGTAAGCTGTAGCCAACGGTATCAAGAAAGTTTTGATTAGCAGTGAGTATTGTACCGTCGGTAGTAAATTCAATCACCGCTAATGATTTGTCTAAGGCCTGGAGAATCGCATTTTTGGCACTGAGATCATTAGCAGACTCAGTCACGTCACTACAAATTTTAATCACCTTAACCACTTTGTTTTGAAGGTTAGTAACAGGAAAGTAGTTGGCTTCTAGTGCGAGTGCTTCGCCGTTTTTTCGAAAACGCTTAAAGGTGCCATGATGCCCTTGGCCGCTGGCGAGCTTATCCCAAAATGCTCGATATTCTGAAGAGGCCACATACTGACTATCACAAAAAATTTTATGGTGTTTACCCACAATTTCAGACAGTGTATAACCAGAGGCATCAAGAAAATGTTGGTTGGCATCAATGATGGTGCCGTCGGGTTTAAATTCAATATAAGCGGTGTGTTCTTTGATCGCATCTAACTCATTACGTTGCTCATCGCATTCTACTTTTTTGTTTAGCGCGTCAGCCGATTTTTTTTTATTGAACCACATAATTTACTTATCCCTTTACTTATCCCTTTACTTAAGCCTACGTGGCCTGATCATAAATAGCTCTGCAAATAAAATAGCGTGTCATGTATGAAAGAAATCTATCGAATAATATATAGAAGTAATTCGAAAAAAAATAAATGTCTAAGTAGCGTATTTTGGTGAGTGGTTGGGTGTTTCGCGCATTTCTATGAAAAATGAGAGGTTAGGGCCTATGTTCTAGTGAGGATATTTTTTATAAAAGCGTTGTTGGCTTGTCGGTGTCATCATAAATACTGGGTAGCCAGAATGTGTCAATGCATTGCTTGTTTTCGGATGAATGCATCATAAATGCTCATTTTTTTTCATAACTTGATACAAATTGATTTCCATCAAAATAGTGTGGTTTTTATGTGTTAGCCTCATTTCCTGTAAAGACAATTATCCTAGCTCTCCAAATAAGGAAAGGAAATCATGAAAAAAACATTATGTGGATTAGCTGTCATCTCTGCTCTCTTTTCAGCTAATGTTCTCGCTCATCAACAAGGTGATATCTTCGTGCGAGCGGGTCTCGCAGCGGTTGTTCCATTGGATTCAAGTGATGATATTTTAGACTCTAACGATGGGCTAAAAGTAAATTCTGCTGCTCAGCTTGGTCTAACTATCGACTATATGCTGACAGATCACATCAGCCTTGAACTGCTTGGTGCCACTCCTTTTGAACATGATATTTCAACGGACTTTGGCGGTTTAGGTGAAGTAGCCACAACGAAACAATTGCCACCAACGTTAATGGTTAATTATTATTTTAATGAACCAGCAGCTAAATGGCAGCCATATGCAGGTGTTGGTGTCAATTTCACCAATTTTTACGACAACAGCTTCAATGATACAGGTAAAGATGCGGGCCTAAGCGATTTAGATCTTGATAACTCTTGGGGTGCGGCATTAGATATCGGTGTCGATTACCAGGTAAATGAACACTGGTTAGTGAATGCTGCAGTATGGTATACCGACATCAGAACCACCGCTCATTATAAAGTCGCCGGTGATGAACACAGCACGAATGTCGATATTAATCCTTTGGTGTTTATGGCGTCTGTGGGCTACAAATTTTAAGCAAACTTATTACCCATATTGTCAAAAAAAAAAGCATGCGTTTTCGCATGCTTTTTTGTTTTTTAAAGAGATCGATAGGGAAACATGTGAGTGAGTGTGATAGTGAAAGCAATTTAATGCGATGACCATTGTACCGCTGAGTTTGGCCCTTTATGATGCAATGGAATAAAAGGAGTATTGAATGGTAGAACAAGTGACAATGGCGCCAAATGGGCCCGAATTATCAGAATTAGTACAAGGGTACTGGCGTTACACTGATTGGAACATGAGCACTCAAGAACGGTTAGCTTTTCTACAACAGCATATGGAGTTAGGGATCACGACTGTCGATCATGCTGACGTATACGGGTTGTATGAAGCTGAGCAGATGTTTGGTGAAGTGCTGTCTATTAAGCCAGCCTTAAGAGAACAACTGCAGATTGTGACCAAATGTGATATTCAGCTATTAACAGACAAACAGCCACAGCGTAAGATCAAGCATTATGATACGAGCGCTACGCATATTCAGCAATCTGTTGAGAATTCTTTGCGTTTATTAGGCGTGGATAAATTGGATGTATTGTTAATCCATCGTCCTGATGTACTTATGGATGCGGATGAAGTTGCCGATGTTTTTCATCACCTACATCAGAGTGGCAAAGTCGGTGCGTTTGGTGTCTCCAACTTTGAGCCTTCGCAGTTTTCTTTGTTGCAGTCTCGCTTGGATCTTCCCTTGGTCACTAATCAAGTGGAGATAAATCCGCTAAACTTTGACGTTGCCCACGATGGGACACTTGATCAATTACAACAAGCACGGGTACGTCCAATGGCGTGGTCTTGCTTAGCCCAAGGCGAGTTATTTGCCAATAGTTATGATGCGCGGACTCGCCGAGTTGTCAATGCATTAACTTCTGTTGGTGAAGAGATAGGCGCAGACAATATTTCACAAGTGATTTATGCGTGGATTCGTCGCTTGCCTTCTAAGCCGTTACCTGTTTTGGGATCAGGCAAAATTGAACGCGTAAAAAATGCGGTCGATTCCTTATCATTAGAAATGACACGCGAACAGTGGTATGAAATTTGGACCGCATCAATGGGACAAGAAGTACCTTAACGCAGCGTGAATGAACAAGCACTGTCTATACAAAGGCGAAGCATGGCTTCGCCTTTTGTGCATTTATAGGAGAATATTTGTAGTGGTGTATATTTTGGCGTGCATTGGTCTCATCCGATCACGATTTGGCCTAAGAGGTATCCCATGCATGAACCACTTACCACTGCAATTAAACCAACAGCCATAAACGAATGATTAAAATACCATTTTCCTATTTTGGTTGTGCCTGTAGTATCAAAGTTCACCGTGGCAATATCGGATGGGTAATTAGGAATGAAAAAGTACCCATAAAGCGCAGGCATTAACCCGATCACTAAGGCGGGCGGTAATCCAAGTCCTAATCCTACGGGTAACATCATACGAGCTACGGCGGCCTGTGAGTTGACAACGACGGAGACAATGAACAGCGCCAATGCAAATGTCCACGGATAATCTGTCACCATATCAATAATGCCAGCTTTAAATTGTGGCATCGCATATTGGAAATAGGTATCTGACATCCAGGCAATGCCATAAATAGCGATGGCTGCTACCATTCCGGATTTAAATACCACGCCGTTCGGTACTTTTTTGGGATCCATTTTCGTGACCAATAAGATTATGCCGCCAAAACACAGCATCATCATCTGAATGATGACCGTCATTTTTATGGGCGAAGAGCCATCAACAATGGTGCGCACTCCTGGCCACATCGCGATGAATACAATAGACAATAGTGCCAATATAAATAGGAGTACGGCATTACGTGCAGAGGTAGGCAGCGTTTCATTGAGCGTTGTCGCAGTAGTGCTTTCTATCCGTGCTTTAAATTGCGGGTCTTGCAGTTTGGCTTGGTATTCGGGATCACATTCAAGATCTTTACCACGGCGCATGCTGTAGAGTGACATTAATAGTACCCCAAATAGAGTTGAAGGGATGGTGACCATTAATATCGAAAGCAAAGTAATGTGATGATTAATATCCGACAGTTGAGCTAAGTAATATACCACCGCAGCTGAGATAGGCGAGGCCGTAATCCCAACTTGTGAAGCGACAGAGGCGGCGGCCATTGGCCGTTCTGGACGAATATTATTTTTTAATGCCACATCTCCAATGATGGGCATAATCGAGTACACGGCATGGCCTGTACCGAGCATGAACGTCATAAAATAGGTCACGAAAGGCGCGATTAACGTTACCCGCTTTGGATTCTTCCTTAGCAAGCGTTCGGCAATTTGGAGCATATATTTTAATCCGCCTGCCGCTTCCAAAATAGAGGCGCAGGTCACCACGGCAAGAATAATCAGCATTACCGTAATCGGTGGAGAGGTCGGGGGCATATGGAAGACGAAGACTTCGATGACCAACCCAATTCCTGAGACAACGCCTAAGCCGATGCCCCCGTAACGTGAGCCAATATAAAGCATACAAAGCAGAAAAAAGAACTGCAGATATAACATAAGTTTACTCTCTTAAAAAAGGCAGAATTCGAGAGTGATTGTCTAATGACTTAGGCAGAAAAGACGGTTGTAAAATCAAGTTTTATACAGATAAACAAAATGATCATCAAAAATTTGAGTTATTTCACACTCTATCCTGTTCATGCTGTGCGCAGTTGGATCAACACGTGGCTTTTCAATGGCGTGCCGCGCAGAGATATAAAAAGCCCATGGTGGAAAGTCTATCCGCCATGGGCTTTTTTAAACAAGTTACGTTACGCCACCGCAACCGTGACGATTCACCGTTTAATCATAAATAGTTGGGATCGGTTGGCGCTTATGCTGAGTGGCGGTATAAATAGCGACAATTCGCTCAATGACTGCATCTGGTACGGGTTTACCTTCCAAAAAGTCATCAATTTGATCGTAAGTCAAGCTGAGTGCTTCTTCATCGGCTTTTTGTGGTGACAGCTCTTCTAAATCGGCTGTCGGCGTTTTATCCACTAGCACTTGTGGCGCGCCAAGCGCTGCTCCTACTTGACGAACTTGGCGTTTATTCAAGCCAAACAGTGGGGCGATATCACAGGCACCGTCACCATATTTGGTGTAGAACCCTGTCACATTTTCTGCTGAGTGGTCAGTACCGATGACCAGCCCGCCGGTATAACCTGCGATTTCATATTGCGCGACCATACGTGCGCGGGCTTTGACGTTACCTTTAACAAAGTCGACTTTCGATTCGTCACTAGGAAGAAGATCGGTATCTGCCAATGCAGTGCGAGTTGACGCATGAATGCCATCCACACCGGGTTTTACGTTAACCGCCACAGAATGGGTTGGCTTGATAAAAGAGAGCGCTAATTGTGCTTCTTCTTCATCTTTTTGTTCGCCATAAGGCAGACGTACGGCGATAAAACGATAATCTTGACTGTCGGTTTCTTGGTTTAATTGGTCAATGGCTAACTGAGCGAGACGACCACAAGTAGTGGAATCAACGCCGCCACTGATACCGAGAACCAAAGTGCGACAGCCTGCTTCTCGCAATTTGCCTTTGATGAAGTTAACACGACGCTCAATTTCAAATTTAGGTTCGATGCTTGCCAGAACATGCATCTCTTCACGTATAATTTGTTCCATTACTCTTCCTTTTTCTTCCTGCATGTAATACAAAAATATCGTATTATCATACCTTAATCATTGAATTAGAAAACAGAGAAAACTGCATTCTCATTGTTTAGAGGAAACTATGCCAAAAATTGCTGTCTTCGGTAGTGCATTCAATCCACCGTCTTTGGGGCATAAAAGCGTGATTGAGCGATTAAGCCATTTTGATCGCGTTTTGCTGATTCCAAGTATTTCCCATGCGTGGGGAAAAAATATGCTGGATTATTCCAGTCGTTGCGAATTGATTAATGCCTTTATTGGCGATCTTGGACTCAGTCATGTTGCCTTGTCTCGCATTGAAGAAACGTTACTAGAGCCTGGGCAAAGTGTGACGACTTATGCGTTACTCTCGGCATTACAGCAACAATATCCGAGCGATGAGTTTACGTTCATTATCGGGCCAGACAATTTGTTTAAATTTGGGCAATTTGCACACGCTGACGACATTTTGAATCAATGGAGTGTGATGGCTTGCCCACAAACACTGCCGATTCGCAGTACTGATATTCGTGAGCGATTGTCGCAAAGTTTGCCTATTGATGAACTGACCACGCCGACAGTCGTTCATATGCTCCACCAGCAGCAATGGTATTAAGCCCGCGGTGATTAGCGAGACAATAAAGAGCACATAAGTGCGCTTTATTGTCCCACAGTTTATTGTAGTAAAGTCGAATAAATTTGTAAGCCTTGGTCGGTCAGCGAGTAGACTCGGCCTTCTTCTTTGACGACCAAGCCGCTATTGACGAGTTGTCGTAAGTGAAAGTTGAACTTGGTGTGATCTTCTATGCCGACGACACGACATAAATCCATAAACTTAAGTTTACGGTGGATCTTAAGTTGTTTTACGACTGAGCGACGAATCGGATTCGATAGGGCGCTAAAAATCGAATCATGGTCACTTTCATCAATGTTCGCTTTTGGAGCGTGCTCTGCATGTACACGTTTGAGCGTTACCGACAATGCCGCCAAATTAAATGGTTTGGTTAAAAACTCATCGGCGCCTTTTTTCATGGCATCGACAGCGAGATTGACGGTGGCAAAGGCCGTGGTCACTATCACACCAATATTTGGCTGTAGACGGCGGAGTTGTGTCAGCGCGTCAATTCCGGTCATTCCCCCCATCACTACATCGAACAGAGCAAGATCAAAGGATTGCTCAGCGGCTTTATCAAGCGCGTCCTCGGCATTGTTACAGGCAATCACCTCAAATCCTTCAATAGTAAGGGCTTCTTGTAATACTTCACGTAGTTGAGGGTCATCCTCAGCGAGTAGAAGTTGTAACGTCATAATGTATTCCTCGGTAACCGCACTTCGACCACTAAGCCATGTGGATTATTGGATAAGCGCAGTTCACCATTATGCTGTAAAATCGTTTGTTTACATAGCGCCAGGCCCATACCGGTACCATCGCCTTTTTCTTTGGTCGTAAAAAACGGTTGGGTGGCTTTTGCTAATAGTGTCTCTGGCATACCCCCTCCGTGGTCGGATAATTGTACGATCGCGGATAACTTATCTTGGTAGCCATACACATGCAGAATTTTATCATGCTGGCTGGCATCAACGGCATTACTAATAATATTGCTAAATACTTCTTCTAATAGCCCAGCGTCACCAGAAATTTCAAGCTTATCATCTAATGAAATATCCAGCGTAAAATCCTCTAAACGGAACTGGTTGAGCGAGATGGCGGACTCGATCACTTTGTGTAACGACAGAGGGATCCGTTTGATTTGTTTGTGGTGAGCATAATTAAGAACTTCTTGGCTGATTTCTGACGCGCGGGCTAGACCATAGCGAATCCGGTTGATCTGCCGAGAGTACTGCTCGTTATCACTGAGCTGCATTTCTAATAGGTCACAGCTCATTAATGCGCTACTTAAAGGGGTTTTTATTTCATGGGCAACGGCCGACGTTAGCTCACCAAGCTCAATGAGTTTGGCGTCTTGTTGAGAGGTTTGCACGGTGGTTTGCAGCTGCTTATCGCGCTCTTCATCAAATACACGTAACGCATACCACAGCGCAATGAGCATACCGTATGCACAGATTAAGCGTAGGCTCTGAAACCAAATACTCATCGATTCACTGATAAAACCTACACTACATCCGTAGCAAATAAGAGCGATACCTAACCATTGAAAAGGAGGGGCACTGCCATAACCATCTTCCTCAATATGTTTTGCATAGGTATAGACAGTTGCACCAGCCAGTACGCTCGAGCCCATCCCAAAGATCCATCGAATTTGGTTGAGAGTTTGTTCAATAAACAATGTGTAGTTGAGTTGGTGATAGCGATAAATCAACCCAATGGAAAAAATCACGAGTACGATTAACATCGTATTACGTATGAAGGTCACACGTTGCCAATGGGTATAATCCATCATGCACCAAGCAAAGGAGCTCAAGGTGAGAAAAGATCCCCATATTTTTATCGCGCGAAAGGTTTCGATATTTTCAGTCGTATGATATTCATGTTGATATAACAAGAGGTAGAAATCAGACCAGACGTGAAAACCTTGCAGTAAGCCAAAAATAGCAAACATGGGAAGGTAGCGGGCAATACGGATGCGACTATTTTTTAAGTTACGAAAAAATATCGCGAAAAAAATCGCAAAGAAGGCTAACCCAAAGACTAAGTAAAACTTAAAAAGCAGTAACATATCCATAGCCTGAGTCTACTGCAGGCCTGTAAGACAATCAAACCTTTTACCGAGATATCCTCCTGCCTATGTCAGGGATTATCGGCGAGTCAGTTAATCGTCATCGACTCGGTTTCTATCATGCGCGCGATCACGCCATCAATAAAAAAACACAGGTTATCCCGTTGATACTCATAAAGCTCATGGCTTACTGGTGTGAGTCGGAGACGTTGAAATACCGAGTTTTCATCACCGAAACCGATCACAATGGTGTCACTATCCTCATCACACCAAGAAGTGAGCGAGATACAAGACCCATTGGCAGGGATAATGTCGAGATCAAATAGTGCAGGGTATTGTGTGCTAGCAGAAAAATGAAAAGTTGCTTGATCAAAAAACTTACAGGTATCTTCGCCAATTTTTTTTAAAATTGCATGATGGGTATCGGTTAATAAAGGTGTATCTAGAGTCATAGCATTCCCTACTTTGTGCTCAGTGCATCCACTCCCTAATGATAGAACGTCTTTTTAGATTTGGTTGTTTTTTGTGCAAATGTTTATTTGGCAGTCTAGGCTTGGCGGTGGTCAACGTAGTCAATAGCAGTGAATTCCATGTTTATGGAGAGTACAACCTCGCTTATTGATGATAAAACAGTCAATTTTTTAAAATCGATATAATATATAAGCATTGTGTATGGGGTGGCGCAGCTGTAAACCGACGGTTCATGGTTTATTTACATGAGATTTTCCGCTACCTTATAGTGCTTAACAGGAACTCTGTGTATAAATGGATTGAAAGAGATATGACAACGAATACATTACAACAATATTGTCGACATTTTCTCGTGAGCTCAGCGCTCGCAAGCGCGGCACTTTCGAGCTTTTCTGCTCAAGCCGATACGATTGATCACATTCAAAAATCGGGTGAATTAAGACTGTGTTTTGAGGCGGGTTACATTCCTTTTGAAATGACGTCAAAAGATGGCCGCTATGTTGGGTTTGATATTGATTTAGGCAAACATTTAGCGCGCTCGTTGGGGGTCAAGTTTGTGCCAGTGAATACAGCATGGGATGGAATTGTCCCGGCACTCAAAACCGGTAAGTGTGATTTCATTGCGGGTATGACAGTGACCCAAAAACGTAATCTCAATGTCTTGTTTGCAGACTCGTATATTAAAATGGGTCAAACCGTTCTCATCTCCCCGAAACTGAAAGATAAAATTCATAGTTATCGTGATTTGAACAACTCGAAATATACAGTGACTACCCAAATGGGCACTACTGGTGCGCAGGGCGCGAAAAAGTACCTTTATAATGCGAAACTCGATTTGTTCGATACCTCTGCGGATGCTGTTTTGCAAGTGATGAATAATAAAGCGGATGCATTTGTTTACGATTTCCCTTATAACGCGATGTATGCGGCTCAGCATAAAGGTAAAATTATTCACTTAGATAAGCCTTTTACTTATGAACCGGTAGGCTGGGCGATTCGACGTGGCGATCAAGACTTCTTAAATGTGTTGAATAACTACATCAAACAAATTAAAGGTGATGGCACGTATCAGCGTATCTATCACAAGTGGTTTGAGACGGATACGTGGGTATCTCAAGTTCAATAAATACGTAAAATCAAATTAATAAAAAAACCAGCATACTGTGCTGGTTTTTTATTATCTATATTGTGGTTTTTACCGTGTGGCATGAGAGTGTGGAGCTTTTAAGGCTCATTGTTCCATGATGACCGTTTTTGTTTTTGGCAATAGTTTTGCGCCAAAAGTATTGTAGAGTAAGCCTAGAGCGACGATAACGGCGCCAATCCATTGCTGCAGGCTGAGTGTTTCACCAAGTAGCAACCAGGCTGACATGAGCCCAAACACGGGAACAAGCAAAGATAGCGGCGCAATTAACGAGGTTTGATAGCGGCTTAATAAGTAACTCCAGCCGCCGTACCCGACGATGGTTGCAATGAACGATAAATATAATAACGCGCCAATATTATGCCATGCGATATTATGCAACGCAGGCAAGATCACGTTGATACCGTCTATGAAATAAGACGTGAAGAAAAAAGCTATCATTGGAAAAATAGCGCTCCATACAATTAATGACATCGTAGGGACTGAGTAATTCGATAAAATAACTTTGTTGTTGATATTTCCTAGCGCCCAAGAACATGCTGCGCCAAGCACTAATGCCAGGGTAAACCAAGTAATCGACGTATCACCGACCTCATGGGCGGTCGCGAGGAGTGTAATACCTATAATAGCGACTATCATCGCAATAATATTGTGTTTGCGAATGCGTTCTTTGAACAATATAGAGCTGAGTAAAATGGTAACAAATGCTTGTACTTGCAATAACAATGAAGCCAGTCCTGCGGAAAGCCCCGCACTTAATGCCCAAAACAATAAGGCAAATTGTCCAAAACTTATCGTCATCCCGTAGAGGAAAAGCCATTTAACGGGTAATTGGGGACGAGGAATAAATAGTACCGCCGGAAAAGCAACGAGCAGAAAACGTAACCCCGCTAAAAGTAGAGGGGGCATGCCTTGCAAGCCAACTTTAATCACTACAAAGTTGACTCCCCAAGCGAGTATTATTGTTAGAGCGAGCAAACGATCGCGCAGAGACATTCGATATCCTTATCATGAATAATTGAGAGCCATTTAGCATTGTGATGAAGCGTTTATCCGATCAGCTCCCATTGACTCTGTGGCTTGTTGTTAAACAGATTGCATTAAAAATCATTGCCTGACAAGCTACTTATACAGGTGCTTGGAGACTTGGCTGTAGCGATGTTGCTAAAGCACTTATGTCGTCATCGATAACGACAGTGGGTAGGCAATATTCCCAGCGGATTCAACCGTTTCATTTGATAATAATGCGATCGTATAGGTTTTTTTATTCAACTGTGGCTTATAGTACGTTGGTGTGACGAGCTGTGAAAGATACTGTTTGATGTTGCTGAGAAACGCGACATATTCCTCTTCACTTAGCTGAGCATAAACAAGCTTGATGGATGCTGAAATATTATCTGTTTGATGGCAAGACTGAATGAGTTTATTGAGCGTATGTTGGCGTTTTTTAACGATATACTGAGAAGGTTCAGGAAACATAGTATGCTTGGGGACTAGTACGGAAACATTAGTTAACGAATGAATGGCGATCAACCCTACAGACTCTAGTTGCATTAAGTAGTCATTCACATTGGTCAGCGTGCAGTTAAGTGCATGTGCGAGTCTCTCGCGGCAATATTCATCATAGAGTAAGCAGAGCAGATCGTATAAGCAGAGAGTTTCAGCCATTAGCATATCTTGCTCTTGTGTAAAGTAATGCACACGCGACATCTGTTTTTCCGCCACCGCGAGCAATTTCGATAGAGGTACGTTGATAATATTACTGATCAAACTCAGTCGCTCAATACTTAACGATTGATGATTATTGAGTGAGCGAGCAATGGTCTTTTCAGAAACGCCCAGGCAGTCTCCAAGTTGTTTATAGCTGATCGCTTGTTTTTTTAGGTGAAATTTTATTTCGTCAGCAATGAATGGATAGATATTCTTATTCATGTCCAAAGAAGCACCTTGGTATGTGTGTGAAACAGAGATGTTGTATGTACTTGGGAGCTTTCGCCTAATACTAACGTTTGCCCTTAGAGTAGATGAATCCCGCATTTTAAGAGAAGTGATATAATAAATCACTGATACGCCGAATCTTTTTTCTTTTTTGGACTCAGTACCCTAAAAATAACAGTGAGTGGTCAATAGTGAGTAGGTCCCGAGTCACGGGTGTGATGCACTGGCTAGCTTAAAAATATACCGATATCATGCTGATGTCGTATGAGAGACATAGGGTAAGATTCATATCGAAATAAACCGGTGGATGTACGTTTTAGCGGATTATTAACAGTATTCTCACATAACAATCAATCCATTTTGCTATGGTCTCAACGCTTTATAGCGTGCGCTCATCGATGTTCACTAAAAAGCAAAATGATGACTTAAAAGGGCAAACGTATGTTTGCCCTTTTTTTAAACCAAGTGATTAACAGCGTAGCGACCATCCGTGACCACTTATTGCTAAATGTAGTTGTTGGCGTACGATGTTACTACTTAACGCAACAGGTTCGTCTTGCTGATTAATTAGGTTAAATTTACTGTAAACACATCGTATTGGGTGAGTAAAACTACGGTTTAAAACATCGATAGTCATCGCGTCTGACGTTCGAAAAAAACGATCATCACAATGAATCACCTTACGTTTATTATCTACCGTTAATTTCAATACATACACCTTGTGATGTTGACTTGGATCCGCTGTCTGATGAAGTGGCAAATTATTGGGGATCAACATTACGGTATTATCGCTACACAGGGCTTTGAATTGCACGCCTCTAACTTGTACTTGGCGTAGTACGCGGTGTATTTCTTCTTGAGATGCGTGGTAATGCCGCGTATTCATATAGTAAGTATGTAGATAATCCAGCATACAGTAGCAGCCAATTCCTGCGCTCGGCAGAAATGCGAGTAGTGACAGGTGATCCGCATAACGGACAATGATGTCGGTACTCAGGGTGCTAGTCAGTAATAAGGATAGGGTTACAAATCCTGTAAGGAAAAAGAATCTATTGGTCATACTCTCTGCATTTAATCAATCAATAGTGTGCATATGAGTATCATAGCAGTTAATAATGATAGTTTTGTTGTTATGGCGTTAGAAAATTCGTATTCTTCCCATTATTAAGACGTTTATTGAGGTTAATCACATCGTTACCTTTATTTTACCCATCACGATGTGGCGCAATAGCTGTCTATGAGTCTGCTAATTAAGCATAAGATCCGTTTCGAGTCTTCACGTGCTTATGGTAGAGTTCTCAAGAATCTACTTTAGGAGTGTTTATGTCTCAATCTATGCAAACTCGCTTAGAAAAAATCGTTAATATGGGTAAATGGCGATATACCTTGATTGACGGAGGATTAAAATTTGGCTTATTTACTGCGATTATTTTTATTGTGCTGACTAAATTTACCAATGAAATGTCTACCAAAGATATGATAATGCCGATTATTGTTTTCCCATTAGTGATGAGCGTTTCACATTTTATCAAGTGGCATTTCTTCCGTAAGAAACTTATTGAGATACGCGCAAAAGACTCACAATAGTGCTATTACTCAGCGTGTTATCTTAAAAATATGACACGCTGTTTTACATTTATAACGCTACATTTTCGTACTCATCCCTTAAGCTTTCCCGCTACAGCTCATCTCACACGACACACCAATTTGTGAGCTCTCTTGTCTTTTAATCATATGAATATAAAAAGTCTTTAATTCTTACATATTCTATTGGCGAAGATTTATTCTTCGCTCTACTATGTGTAATAACCATATATGTTTGGTGCGCCTGGCATTGAAAACCTTTAATGCCGACTTGGAGAGAAGTAATGATTAGAAATATCAACATTGGAATCAGAACAGCGTTGTTGTTCGGAATTATAGGGATAATTACGATTATCTTGGGAGTGTTTGCTTCTTCACAGTTATCAAAACTCAATGATACCACAGATGTACTCACTCAACATCGTATGCCCGCTATTATGACGGTTGCTGATATGGCAAGCGCGATACTCTTAATGCAAGTTCGTATTAATACGATTTCCGATGCCAAGGATACACAAACGGTGGAAAGCCTCATTAAGCAGGTAGACGATATCTCTAGTCGATACGATGTCAGTGAAAAGAGAATGGAAGCGTATTCCAATACGACTGAATCGAAAAAATTATACGATGAAGTGCGTCTTCTTAATGACAAAATGATGGAAACCTTACCGACACTTTTTGCTCTTTCTCGTGATAACAAAATGGAAGAATCCATTAAATATCGTAATCAGACTGTGATGCCTGCTGCGATTGAATTGAGAAAAACGCTCGACAAGTATATGGCGTTTCAAAAAGAGCGTGCGGATGATGATAACAATAAAGCAACGGTCAGTTTTGAAGAATCAAAAATGGCCCTAACGATTGGTATTGTTATCACGCTGGCACTAATGGGCGTCATGGGGATTTTCTACACTAAAAGTTTAACTGTTCCTTTAAATCGCTCTGTAGAAATCGCCAAGACGATTGCTTCCGGTGATTTGACCGAAAAATTCAAAGATGACGGCAAAGATGAAGCGGCTCAAATGATTAAGGCGCTTGCGGATATGCAAGCACAATTGAGAAATGCGTTATCCTTGATTTCTGATTCTTCTCAGCAGCTAGCAGCTACATCGGAAGAATTGAGTGCGGTAACTAGCCAGTCTTCGCAATACATTACTCAACAAAGTGACGAAGTGAATTACGCTGCCACCGCGGTGAGTGAATTGACTACGGCGATTGATGAAGTAGCCCGTAGTGCGAATTCGGCAAGAGATAATTCCGAAGTCGTTGATGAAAAATCTCAACAAGGGAAGATCAAAATAGCAGAAACCATAAAAACTGTTGATTTACTGAAAAATGAAATCGGTGATTCGGAACAGGGTGTGGTGTCATTAGCTAAAGAAATCCAAAATATCGGTAAAGTGTTGAGTGTTATTCGTGAAATTGCTGACCAAACGAACTTGTTAGCATTGAACGCGGCGATAGAGGCAGCACGAGCAGGTGAAAATGGACGTGGTTTTGCTGTTGTTGCTGATGAAGTGAGAGCATTGGCTCATCGTACACAAACCTCAACGACCGATATCGAGGATATGATGAGTACGGTTAGCTCACAAACCGATAAAGCGGTACAGAGCATGTCGAAGAGTAACACGATGGCTGGCACGACACTTGGCAAAGCTCGAGAAGCCGGGGAATCGTTTGAAGAGATTTCAGTACTTGTTTCGGGTATTAATGATCAAAATGCCACGATTGCTAGTGCCGCAGAAGAGCAGGCTACCGTTGCGCAAAGTGTCGATAAAAACATTACCCACATCCGAGATCTGTCAGTACAAACCTCTGCTGGCTCAGATCAAACAACAGCATCGAGTAAAGAGTTGGCCAAATTGGCGGAGCACCTTCACCAATTAGTTAAACGCTTTAAATTGTAACGTTTACCGCGGATACAAGCATAAGGGGAAGCGCACGCTTCCCCTTGTTTTTTGTAGTTAATGTTTTCTATCGATCGTTCTCCCTATTTTTATCTATCTCCATTTTAATGAATCTTTCATGAATTCTGACGTAATGTATTGTGTTTATTGGCATAAAAATTAAATATATGGATATTCGTATATATGGATGATAAAGATGCTACTTCATCAGTTTTTCAAATTGCTCGCCGATGAAACCAGAGTGCGCTGCTTATTATTAATTGCGAGAGAAGAGAGGCTGTGTGTCGCTGAAATAACAGCAGCACTCAATGAAAGCCAACCGAAAGTTTCTCGCCATTTAGCACTATTACGCGCTAATGGTGTGATAGTCGATACAAGACAAGGGCAATGGGTGTTTTATCGTTTAGCAAATCAACTACCAGGGTGGATGAATCAGCAAATTCAAAGCTTACTGAATTCATCGTGTGTGAGCTTGGAATACCAACAGGATATGCAACGCTTGAATGCCATGAGAGAGCGCGACGAATGTTGCCGTTAACAGGAAGCGATTATGTGGTATAAGTTAGATAATCAAGTGCGTCAATATATGCTGGTAACGTTTAATTATTGGAATTTTACGATAACAGATGGTGCATTGCGTATGTTGGTCGTGTTGTACTTTTACGATTTAGGGTACACCACATTTGCGATTGCTTCTTTATTCTTGTTCTATGAGTTTTTTGGTGTGGTCACGAATCTTATTGGCGGTTGGATAGGCGCACGATTAGGGCTTAATCGAACAATGAATGTGGGATTAGCGCTACAAATTGTCTCTCTCTTAATGCTGGCGGTGCCCGAGAGTAGCCTAGCGATCCCTTGGGTTATGGCGGCTCAAGCTTTATCTGGTATTGCAAAAGATCTCAATAAAATGAGTGCCAAAAGCTCGATTAAATCGTTAGTGCCCAAGAATGCGCAAGGGGCATTATATCGTTGGATAGCGCTTCTAACTGGTTCAAAAAATGCGTTAAAAGGGCTGGGTTTTTTTATTGGTGGAGCTTTGTTGTCTTTGATAGGGTTTCAGCATGCGGTTCTCGTCATGGCTCTGGTTTTAACCTTTGTATTTATGGGTAGCTTGGCCATGCTACACACTGATCTGGGTAAAGCGAAAAGCAAACCTAAGTTTTCTGATATTTTTTCTAAATCCCGACACCTAAATGTATTGTCTGCTGCACGTTTATTTCTATTTGGGGCTCGCGATGTGTGGTTTGTTATTGCTTTACCTATTTATCTCGGCTCGGTATTCGATTGGACCCATAGTGAAGTCGGTGGTTTTCTCGCGCTTTGGATCATCGGTTACGGGATAGTGCAAAGTCTTGCTCCACAGATTACTCGTTACACCATGGGGGGTAATACAGAACGCAACCCTGATGGACGCTCTGCACTCGAGTGGGCCGTTGGGCTATCTTTGGTAACTGCAATTATTGCTTTTAGCGTGCAACAGCAGTGGTATCCAGAGTGGATTATCGTCATTGGGTTATTAGTATTTGGTGGAGTATTTGCGATAAACTCTTCTTTGCATTCATATTTAATTGTTAGTTATGCCAAAGAGGACGGCGTTTCACTTGATGTGGGATTCTATTACATGGCCAATGCCATGGGACGTTTAATTGGCACAATGCTTTCTGGGTGGGTATTTCAACAATGGGGCTTTAGCGCGTGTTTGTGGGTCTCGTTTGTATTTTTAGTCATTACATCGTTATTATCTTGGTGGTTACCCCGAACAAGCGATCGCAATGTCACACACACTGTCGAATAGCTTATGATAAATAAGGGATAAAAGAGTTGGGAGATACATAATTCGCTGTAAAATCTTATCGTAATGATAATAATGCGCGAGGGTAACTTGCAGTAGAAGCGATCGTTTATCTATGGATCTTTTTTATATGAATATAATAACAAGGATGTTGGTCACCTCGTAAAAAAGGTGTTTTTTACATTATTTATTCTTTTTGATTAAACTTATAATAGGTTAGGCCGATAAATATAATACTCTCGCGGCTACATCTTTTATGACAACAGGACGTAAGATGAAAAAACTAGGTCTTAAACCAATATTGATGATTTCGATATTATCGCTGGTCGGGATATCCGTCACTATTTCAAACTATCTGTCTTATAGTCAGCAAAAAAAAGAGCTTAAAGCTCAAATTATCAAATCAAACCAGCAACTGGTTGTGGATCAAGCATTATTGGTTGAACAGTTCATTAGTGAAAAGGTGTCTGGCCTTAAAGGACTTGGAGAAAGATACCAGTCTTCTGATTTACCGGCTAAAACTCCACAAGACTTTGTCGATTTAAGTTCTATTTTTGCGATAACCTTAAATACTGGTAGCTCATTTATCGGCTTAGAAGATAGCGGTTATGCGTATTGGAACCTAGAAAATTCGAGCTGGCCTAATCATAAGTTTGAAGGTGATATTCGCAAGCAAGGCTACTATCAAGATGGGCGTAATGCCCAAACGCCCGCGATGACAGAGCCTTATCCTGATGAAGGTGATGCCAATGTCTACTGGATTAGTATGGTGCAGCGTATTAAGCAAGGAATGATCGGTGCAGATATGAAACTCGGGTTCTTAAATAAATTGGTGCTCGACATCGCAAAAGAACAAGGCTCGATGGCTTTCATTTTTAATAAAGATACAACATTGCTTGCATCTTCAGATCCTAAGACGGTCAAGCCTGGAATGAAAGGTAATGAGGTTGCATGGTTAAAGCCACTTTCCGGATCACTCGTTAGCGAAAAGTCCACGACTCAAGAATTTACAAATGGCACGGAAAAAATTCTTTTTTCCCATCAAATTAACGTAGCAAATAAACAATGGTACTTTGCGATTGTCGTCAATAAAGCCGATGTTTTTGCAAGTTTAGTCACCGCACGTAATTCTGCGATCATGACCACTTTGATATTAGTATTACTTAGTGTGATCATCGCGTTCTTTGTTGTCCAAATTATATATCGTCCGATTCTTTCTTTAAAAGCGATGATAGAAGGATTATCGAGCGGAGAAGCTGATTTAACTAAGCGCTTAGATGTCACCACCGATGATGATTTAGGACAAATTGCGCAAAGCGTTAACCTGTTTGTTGATAAGCTACAAACCATGATGATCGATATTCGTAGTGCGACTTTAACGCTACAAGATAATATCGGTGATATGGAGAAACTGTCGCAAGAAAACTCAGAAATTCTCAATAACCATGTGATTGAAACTGAACAAGTCGTTACGGCGATTGATGAAATGAGCGCGACTACCGCGGCAATGGCCAGTGACATTTCTAATGCGGCTAATTTGGCACAGCGCACTAACGATGAAAGTAACGAATCGAGCAAGCTAGTCGCGAAATCACAAAATAATATTACCTCGCTGATAAGTGGTGTTGATAACTCGTCGCGACGAGTCAATACGATGAACGATGAGACTAAAAATATTAGTGAAATATTAGGCGTGATTGGGGATATTTCTGAGCAAACTAATTTGTTGGCGTTAAATGCGGCGATAGAAGCGGCAAGGGCTGGTGAGCAGGGGCGAGGCTTTGCGGTGGTGGCTGATGAAGTTCGTAAACTAGCGAATCGTACGAAAGAAAGTACCGAACAGATTAGCGAAGTGCTGAAAAAACTGGTTAATGGTAGCCAAGAAGTGGTGATTGCGATGGAGCAAACCAAAGCTCAGTGCGAACAAACCGCAGAAGAATCGCAGAGTGTTCATGTTGGTTTAGAGAAAGTGATTCATTCTATCTCTGAAATCAATGATATTAGTACACAAATTGCGACGGCTGCAGAAGAGCAAACGAGCGTAACCCAAGATGTCAGTCGCAATATGAATGCGCTCAATGACATTGTCTCTAACTTGGCAAGTAATGGTGATAAGGCCGTATCCGGCATGAAAACCGTCGCTGAGGTGAACCAACAGCTCACGCAAATTATTCAGAGATTCAAAGTGTAGAACTTTGTAAATACATGTAGATTTGTGCTCTTAATCCGCTTTGTTTTGAACAAAGCGGATTTTTTATTTTGGCGTCGCGGTTATTTGCTTAAACAGTATCAACAGACCCCATTTTAGGTTGTCTCGTAGTTTTGTCATGTTTTTGCGTTTATCGCTTATCGCTTACACCTACACATCATGTTGTTTGAAAGAGAAACAGGGTGGTTCTCTCTCGCACGGTCCTAAACTTTACGCTCATTTAGGATTGCTCATCTATCACTTATCGTTTATTCCTGTCTTAGAGTGATATATATCATATTTATGTGTAAATATATGAATAATCTGGTATTGTCTAGCCGCCTAAATATCTGGTTAACGTAACCAAGGTAGAGAAAAAACAGCTGAAATTTGTGGCAGAACCTGACACGTATTTGTACACATATTATCACTGGGAATTATATTAAACATTACTAATGTGATTCTTGATGGGTGAGGACATCTTGCGCTGTCACTCATTGGGAATCTGGGTAATATCATAGGAAATGATTATGGACTCCACGTCTTCGTTGTCTCAAAAGCTCACCATGGCCAATATTGTACTAGTGGTTCTTATTCTAGTGGCAATGTTTATATTCGATTTGTCTTTCAATGTGTCCAGTTCTATAACGTTGGTTTGCACTTTTTTATTAGTGAATGTGGTTGCTTGCGCGCTGCAGTTCAAACAACGCATAGCATCGATTCATCAGCAGTTATCACAACTGATGCCGATCAAAACTTGGACAGCCCCTTCTATACACGAGCAAATTGAAGAGCAATTACAAGCTCTGCGAGATGTGCATTGGCAGCATGAGCATGAGAATACCATGTTGAAAAAGCAGCAGCAGGATGCTCTCGCTGAGGTTGAAGTATGTCATTCACGTTTAAATACGTTAGAAAGAGAACACCAAGCACTGCAAAACGAACATTCTTATCGTAGCAATGCTGTGAACTCATCAAACGATCAGCTATTAAATGTGATTGATGAGCTTAGTCAGCAATCCAGTGTGATCAGTACTAGTGTGACTGAACGTATGGCTAATATACGGTTTGCGGCAGAAGCAACAAAAGATGATGCGGCATTTATTCGTAGCTTTAAAAGTAAAGTGGACCAGCTTGGTAGCCAAATACAAGATATTCATAACTTAGTTTCAGAAATAAATGCTATTTCTGAGCAGACTAATTTACTTGCGCTGAATGCCTCGATTGAAGCGGCACGAGCCGGAGAACAAGGCCGGGGTTTTGCCGTGGTGGCTGATGAAGTACGTAACTTATCGATGCGTTCGCGTGATTCGAGTTCAAAAATAGCAGACAGTATCACCGCGATTGTCAAAGATGCGGATGAGTGCGCGGTGTCTATGGAACGGATTAGTGCTCATGTTGATAGTGCTGAAAGAGCGAACTTCTCAGAAAAAGAATCCATTGAAAATCTCAATACCAGTGTCACGCACCTAGCGAATAATATTCGTTGCTTACCATCATTAGTGAATGGTTCGTAAGTCAAAAAGAACCCAGAACACCCCCTGTTAACTGACTCAGTCGGCGGTGGGTGTCCTGGTAAATGTTAAGAAAATATTCTCCTCCCACGTTCCTTCATGTGTAACACGTCAACTCCCCACCGATCTCGTAGATTTTCTGTGAGTGCTTTCTAGTTTTAACATAAAAATAAAACGTCATTTCATATTTCAAGTGACGATCACAAAGTGAAAACAGTCTAGCTTGAAGATGTAAAAAACGTGATCTATTGGGATATTTTTCACGACACATACTTGTATGGTAGTTGGCATGTTAAGCCGTTAATGAAGATATGAGTTATGAAAATCGTTAAAGCAGAGGTGTTTGTGACTTGCCCCGGTCGCAATTTTGTCACTTTAAGAATTACCACTGACGAGGGAATTACAGGTTTAGGCGATGCCACCCTTAATGGCCGTGAACTGCCTGTTGCTTCTTATTTAGAAGATCATTTATGCCCGCAGTTGATTGGTCGAGATGCGCACAACATTGAAGATATTTGGCAGTTTTTCTATAAAGGCGCTTATTGGCGTCGCGGCCCGGTAACCATGTCTGCCATCTCGGCGATTGATATGGCGTTATGGGATATCAAAGCGAAAGCGGCAGGAATGCCTTTATACCAACTACTTGGTGGCGCATCGCGCAGCGGCGTGATGGTTTATTGTCATGCCACCGGGCATACCATTAACGAAGCTCTCGAAGATTACGCGAAGCACAAAGAAATGGGATTCAAAGCCATTCGTGCGCAGTGTGGAATTCCCGGAATGGAGACGTCATACGGGTTATCTAAAGGAAAGGGACTGGCCTATGAACCAGCCACAAAAGGTCATTGGCCGGAAGAGCAAATGTGGTCGACAGAAAAGTACTTAGATTTTGCACCGAAACTGTTTGATGCCATTCGTAACGAGTTTGGGTTTGAAGAACACCTTCTTCATGACATGCATCATCGTTTAACACCGATAGAAGCCGCACGTTTTGGTCAAGCTGTAGAACCTTATCGTTTATTCTGGATGGAAGATCCTACTCCAGCGGAAAACCAAGAATGTTTTCGTTTGATTCGTCAGCACACCACGACGCCGATCGCGACTGGTGAAGTGTTTAATAGTATTTGGGATTGCAAGCAGTTAATTGAAGAGCAGCTCATTGATTATATCCGCACAACCTTAACCCATGCTGGTGGCATCACGGGGATGCGACGTATCGCCGATTTTGCTGGTTTATATCAAGTCCGAACTGGCTCTCATGGCCCGTCAGATCTTTCTCCGGTTTGTATGGCCGCCGCATTACATTTCGATTTATGGGTGCCTAATTTCGGCGTGCAAGAGTACATGGGTTATAGCGAAGAAATGCTAGAAGTCTTCCCGCATACCTGGACCTTTGATAACGGCTATATGCATCCAGGTAATGAACCCGGTATTGGTATTGGGTTTGATGAAGAACTTGCGAAAAAATACCCGTACGACCCAGCGTATTTGCCAGTCGCTCGTTTGTCTGACGGCACATTATGGAACTGGTAGGAGGAAATAATGAAAAGTGTCACTATTGAAAAACCGAATGCATTGGTGTTGAACGAAATCCCCGAACTCAGCCCGATGGATGGAGAAGTTCGAATCAAAGTCAGTAAAGCCAGTATTTGTGGTTCCGATGTGGGAATTTGGCATGGCAAGAACCCATTCGCAAAATATCCGCGGGTCATTGGCCATGAGTTCTATGGGGTTATCGACAACGTCGGTGAAGGCGTTGACCCAGCAAGAATCGGCGAGAGAGTCGTTGTGGATCCGGTTGTTGCATGTGGGCAATGTTATCCATGCTCTGTGGGTAAACCTAATGTATGTGAATCCTTGCAAGTGATAGGTGTGCATCGTGACGGTGGGTTTAGTGAGCATGCTTGCGTTCCGTCCGGTAATGCCTATCAGCTTCCAGAGTCTATCGCCGATGAATACGCCTCCATGGTCGAACCGTTTACTATTGCAGCCAATATTTGTGCTTATCTAAAGCCAACAGAGCAAGATATTGCCTTGGTGTATGGTGCAGGACCAATGGGATTAACCGCCGTACAAGCGCTTAAGCATGTTTATAAGGTCAAAGAAGTGATCGTCGCGGAGCGTTTGCCCGAGAGGCTGCAAAGAGCCTTAGATAATGGCGCAGACCGAGTGATTGATAATAGTCAAGCATCAACGCAATCATTATTAGGTGAGACCAAACCAACGATCATTATTGATGGTGCGTGTCATCCTGCAATCTTTGCCGAAGCCGCGTCGCTTGCCTCACCTGCGGCACGTATCGGTTTGCTTGGCTTCTCTAACAGTGCCAGTGAAATTACCCAACAAGCGCTGACGAGTAAAGAAATCTCGGTATTTACATCACGCCTAAACAGCCGACGTTTTCCAACCGTTTTAGACTGGTTTGATAAAGGGTTAGTCGCGCCAGAAAAAATCATTACTCATCATTTTGACTTAGCAGATATAGAGCAAGCCATGACCTTGTTTGAACACGATGCAAAAGCGTGCTGCAAAGTCATTATCGATATAAATAAAAATAATAGTTAACAACACCAATAACGTGAAACCTTAACGCGTCCACTTAATTAGTGGATCCCTACAACGAAACAATAATAACAGGAGCCCTATGATGTTTAAAAAACTGAGATGGGTCATCGTACTACTGCTGTTTTTAGTCTATATGATTAACTACTTAGACCGGGTTGCACTCTCAATCACGGTTCCCATGATCGAAAAAGATCTGACCATTAACCCAGAACAATTTGGCATTGTATTTGGCAGTTTCTTTTTTGGTTATGCGATTTTTAACTTTGTCGGCGGCTTAGCGGCAGATAAATATGGCGCCACTAAAGTTATGGGAGTGGCCGTTGGACTATGGTCATTCTTTTGTGGGTTGACATCGATTGCTACCGGTTTTTGGAGCTTAATCGTTTTAAGAGTTTTATTTGGCATGGCAGAGGGGCCGATTTGCTCAGCCGCAAATAAAATGATCAATGGTTGGTTTCCGAAAACGCAAGCTGCCACGGCCATGGGGATATTGAGTGCTGGATCGCCACTTGGCGGCGCGATAGCGGGGCCTATTGTCGGTTATTTAGCTCTTGCTTTTGGCTGGCGTCCTGCCTTTGCGGTGATTGGGGCGATCGGTATTGTATGGATGGCAATCTGGTTTTTTGTGGTCGCGGATAACCCCTCGCAAAGTAAACGTGTGAGTGATGCAGAACGTGCAGAGATTCGTGAGCTGCAAGTGGTACAAAATGGGACTCACCTTGATGACGACGAAGAGGCGGAAGGATCATTGTGGAGTTACCTAAAACAGCCCATCGTATTAGTCACGGCATTTGCTTTCTTCTGTTATAACTACATTTTATTCTTTTTCCTAAGTTGGTTCCCAAGCTATTTAGTTTCGGCTTATCATCTTGATATTAAAGAGATGAGTGTGACCACTACCATTCCGTGGATCATTGGGTTTGTCGGTTTAGCCTTAGGTGGTTGGATTTCTGATAAAGTCCTTAAAATTACTGGTAAGTTATTACTCTCGCGTAAAATTGTCTTGGCATTCTCACTCTTTGCAGCGGCAATCTGCGTGGCACTTGCTGGCACTGTGAGCAGTTTATATCCAGCCGTTGCGATGATGTCGATTTCAATCTTCTTCCTCTATCTTACTGGCGCGATTTACTGGGCGATCATTCAAGATGTGGTGCATAAAAAACACGTTGGTGGCGCGAGTGGCTTTATTCATCTAGTGGGAAGTTTATCTGGTATTTTAGGTCCAATTATTACTGGGTTTATTGTACAAAATACTGGGAAGTTTGATAGTGCATTTATTCTAGCCGGTGTCATTGCTGCGATTGGAGCGGTATTAGTATGGATCGTCATTAAGCCGACACCATCGAATACGGCAAAGACTTCTGAAGCTTATCCCGCGGCATAATGACAAAGCAAATAAGGCGCAGTGTAGCTGCGCCTAAGGAATGAACCTCTATGGAAAAACAATGTATCTTAAACGATGCTGACAAATACCCGCAAACTTACCCTAAAGAGTGGTTAGAAACCCAATGGGTGCATATTGGGTTTGGTGCTTTTCATCGCGCTCACCAAGCATTACTTACTGATGAGTTAGCTAAGCAAGGCAAGACTAACTGGGGAATTTGTGAAGTTAATCTGCGAAGTCAGCAATCACTAATGCAAACGCTCAAAGCACAAGGGTATCGATATTCGGTCCTAGAAAAAGGCGCCCAAGGTAACGAGTTAAAAATAGTCAATATTATTAACCGAGCGCTGCATTATAAAATTGATGGTTGCCAAGCCATTGTCGAGCAACTCGCTGCGCCTGCCATCAAACTCGTCACTCTCACTATTACCGAAAAAGGTTATGGACTAGACCCCAACACGGGGGATCTTGATCATAATAACCCTGTTATAGCGCATGATATTGCCTATCCTGATACGCCGCAGAGCGCGTTAGGGTTAATTGTTGAAGGTTTACGTTTGCGCATGGCAAGTGGATACCGCGCGTTTACGGTTTTGTCGTGCGATAATATCCAGGGTAATGGACACATGGTGCAAAAAGCGGTGTTAGCGCTGGCGCAGTTGCGCTCTTCAGAGCTGGCGCAGTGGATAACTGAGCATGTCACGTTTCCTTGCTCCATGGTCGATCGCATTGTGCCCGCGGCAACCGATGATACGTTAAAAGAAATAGCAACTGAGTTAGGTGGTGATGACCCGTGTGGTATTGCGTGTGAACCGTTTATACAGTGGGTCATTGAAGATGATTTTGTTGCCGGACGGCCAGATTGGGATCAAGTCGGCGCAGAGTTCGTTGCGGACGTTATTCCTTACGAAGAAATGAAATTGCGCATGCTCAATGGCAGCCACTCATTTTTAGCCTATCTTGGTTATCTCGCCGGTTATGACACTATTGATGCGGCCGTCGCCGATAAAAATTTTGCGTTAGCTGCAAAGCAATTAATGCTAAACGAGCAGGCTCCAACATTAGCTATGCCCGCAGGTACTGACTTAGAAGGGTATGCTGAATCGCTTTTAGAGCGTTACCGTAATCCAAATTTAAAGCATCGAACGTGGCAAATCGCAATGGATGGTAGTCAAAAATTACCGCAACGTTTTTTAAAATCGGCGAGTATCTTGCTACAAAAAAATACGCCTTTTCCTCATATTGCTTTAGGCGTGGCTGGTTGGATGCGATATATCAGTGCCGTTGATGAGCAGGGCAACGATATTGATGTGCGTGATCCGATGGCCAGCGAGCTAAAAAAAGTCAGTGACAGCGCAACGACGAGCAGTGACAAGGTACGAGCCTTATTAGATATCACTTCAATTTTTGGTGATCTTGGTGAGAACGAACATTTCGCCCAAGCGGTACAAACAAGTTACGAGCGTTTAATTGCGGTTGGCGCGCAGCAAGCGGTAGCAGAATTAATTGTATAACCTTAAATAGATTTTCTTTATTAGGTTACAGAGCCTGTATGAATTATCATGCAGGCTTTTTTTATTTCCGCTAACCTCTGAAAACCCCAAAGTGGCTATGATCTCAAGTTACTATGCCAGTCAAGTGAGTGGGAGATAGTGTCATCGAACACTCGCTACGATAGGGCGGACAATCGAATTATTAATGATAACTATTCGGTGTACTTGATTGGCAAGCATAGCATTAAGTTGCTTTTTTTTAGCAAGATATGATAACTTGATGATTTATTGTGTTTTTCTGTGATTACCCATAGATAACATTATAGCCATTACCCAATCACTTCGTCACTCATGTGATGAACGAAAGCATGACGACGAGCGGTATGCTTCACCCCCATAATGGATAAATAGATAACGCCAAGGAGGCTTCCCATGTCACGAGCAACTGAACTGAACACTTTATTATCGTCGATGAGTCCAAACTTACAGGCATCTGAATAGGTATTTTGCACCGTATCGGGAGGGTTAGCCAATTATCTTGGGTTAAATCCTGTCGCCATCTTTGTTGAGCCGAAAGCTCTCACTATGGTGTTAAAAAAAGCGCAAGCAGAGCAGGGCGAACGGCCTTTTTTTGCGACGTTTAAACAAATTACGCGAACAGTCCATTCAAGTTTGGAAGCGGTTGGAATAACCGCCGCCGTCTCTTTTACGTTGGCTTGTGCAAACATCAGTGCCAATGTGATTGCGGCGTATTATCACGATCATATATTCGTGCCATCGGATCACACCGAGCAGGCAGTAAGGACATTACATGCACTCAGTCATTTATCGTGCTTGTTATGTCGATTCAAACACACAGCTGTGTGTCAGTTTTATCAGGATATATATGATTCAGAAATGGGTTTCTTCACTTTCTATTTATCGAGGTTTACCTCATAACATTTATTTTTTAGCGCTGGCGCGCGTCATTTTGGGCATGGGAAATTTCATCATTCCCTTCCTCGTCTTATTACTTACCGATAAATTGGGGTACTCAGCCACACTGGCTGGTTCGTTAGCAATGGGGGTGACGGCAACGTATTTTTTCGGTGGCTTTTTAGGCGGGAAATTGTCCGATCTGTACGGACATAAAAACATCATGGTGGCAGGGGAACTGCTGGGTTCTCTATTTATTTTTGCCTGTGGTTTTGTTGCCGATGCGCCGATTTTGGTGCCCGCTGGGTTATTGGTTGCGTACTTTTTGATGGGGGTGGCCGTACCGGCGAGTAATGCGCTGGTGGCGGATTTGTCTCATCGCCATAACCGAGATGCGGTGATGTCTCTCAGCTACCTAGCGTATAACTTTGGTTCGGCGATAGGACCAATTATTGCGGGGTACTTATTTTGGTCACACACCCAATGGATTTTCTTTGGTAATGGGCTAGCGGTCTTTGTCGGTATTGTGATTGTGGCGCGTTATATCAAACTGCCTAAAGAGCAAGAACATGAGCATACCAGTGAACTTGAGCAGCCCGTTCAAGGTAATGTATGGAGCGTGCTTAAAGCGCGCCCTCGTTTGTTTGGTTTCACTGTATTGTGTGGTTTATTGTGGTATGCATTAAACCAAATGACAATGGCGAGCCCTTTATATTTAAGCCACCTTTTGGGGGAGCAAGGTCCTATTGTGTTTGGTCAACTGATGACGTATGCCTGTGTGGTCGTGGTGATGATCACACCGTTGTTAATGGCGCTGACGTCTAATCAAGTGGCTACGGTGAGCCTGGCTTATGCGGGGCTACTTTTTATCCTCGGCTATGGTTTAGTGATGCTCTTGCCGACGATTCCGGTGCATTTTGTCGCGTGGTTATTTTTGTCTGCAGGCGAAGTTTTACTCTTAACTAAAGAGGGCGTGTATTTAGCCAACAACTCGCCATCTAGCCACCGAGGACGCATTCAAGGCGTACTGGTCACCTTGCGAAGTGTTCTGGTGATGCCAAGCTTTGTGGTGATTGGCTTCTTGATTGACCACTTTGGCTATAGAATCACGTGGCTCAGCGTGATGGCGATTGCGCTTATCGCGGTCGTGGGGTTTTACTTTATGCCTTATAAAACCGCAGTCAAGACGCGCCATCAAATATCGCCTGATCGTTAAATGATAAGTATAAAAGGGGAGAGCGTATGCTTTCCCTCTTTTATATATTGGTGTAGAAAAACGAGACAATATAATGACTATTGCATAAACCAATCCGGTTTTTCAGTCATCAAGTCATTGATCAAATAAGGAAAGTTATCTAAATGTGCACCGAGTAATTCAGCCGCTTTATCCGCTTTTTTATGACTGATCGCGAGTACAATTTCTTCATGTTCATCAATGTTATCTTGCATACTGGTTGATCTTTGTATGTCTAAATAACGTACACGATCCATTGATGGCTTAATGCTTTCTATCGTATGCCACGCTAATTCACAATCGGCAAAAACAGCCATCATACGGTGAAATTCATCATCTAATTCTAGGAATGCGATTTCATTTTTTTGTGATGCAGCCTGTTTTTGCTGGGCAATTAATTGATTCAACACGTCCACTTCATTGCAACTGATACGTTCCGCTAATTTTTTGACTACCGCGCATTCGATTGCCGATCTTACAAATTTACCATCTAATACCGATTTGATGTGAATACGTGTCACAAAGCTTCCCCGTTGGGGCAGCACATTAATCAACCCACAATCTGAGAGTTTGATGAAGGCCTCGCGTACTGGCTGTCTAGACACATTTAATGAATCTGAAATGGCTTTTTCAGAGACCCTCGCGCCAGGTTCAATATCACAGGTAATGATAGACTTCTTTAAGTATTCATAGATTTGGCCACTCACCGAGCGCGGGTTTTTTAGCGTAAAAGATGGAAGATTCATAGTAGGCATTTGCGAGTCATAAAGTGAAAAACAGCGTTATCAGTAAACATAACCGTGATACACCAATAATAACACGGTTTTTGAATAATCGATTGATCGCTGTAAAGAGAATTTAGACCTAAGTAAAGACAATGAAAGGCAATATGGGCTTGATGATTATCGCAGCGATGAGAGGGCTCGTGAAAACGATAGCAGTAGTTAGTAGGATTGCTTAGTTAAGCATGAACGGCACAGGCATAACTCGCTATTGGCGCTGCAGGGATCGCGTTCCTCTACTGACATACACCAGCAGGATTGTTGCCCAGCGGTGATGCCGCAGAAAGCCGATTTATGGCAAGCGGGGCAGGGATGCGTGTATCTCTTTCCACTGAGTTCATCCATGATGACTTGTCGTTCGCCGGGTGTGTAATTGCGCCAATCGAGTATCTCATCCATGGTGCGATGGCACCCAGTACATAAACCACCTTCATTTTTACATGCAGCGCGGCAAGGGGTCAAGATTGCCAAGATAGACGTCCACCATTGGTTTAGAGCTTAATGAAACACGATTACGTGTGATAACGAAGCGCATAACGCTTTGAATAGCGCGTATTTTAGCGTTATATACAGAATAGTCAAAACTCAACATAAAACCCCTTGCAATGTACGGTAAAGACACTTATTATCAAACGCAAATGAGAATGATTTGTATTAATACTTTTGTGTTAGTACGGTAAATAGGTGAAATTATGATGGGAATATTAGTGATAACAACAGTATTTATTATGGCATTAGGCCAACGCTTGCGTCTGCCTTTTGTATGGGCGCTAGGCACGGCGACTACGGTATTTGCGTTGTTTGTATTAAACCCCACTCATTCAATCGCCGTATTATTGGGGCTGTTTATTATGGCTCCGTTTCTGAGTCGTTTGAATATCTTCACCTGTGATCAGCGTATGTTTCCAAGTGTTGTTCTAGGGTTATGTGTGTTAAGTCTGTGGTTACCACTACCCGCTGTCAGCGGATTTGGCTTATTGATAGGCTAATCTTTCGCAAATATAGCAAACCTCTGCAATACTAAAAGTTAGCGTAGTATGAGGTGTGTAGACATGCTCGACTATTTTCGGTAACGAAACGATGTGTGGGGTGTGCTATGTGCCGCTGGCTAGCCTATCAAGGTCATCCGATTTATCTTGATCAATTGATTTATGAACCTGAGTTTTCCCTTGTTCACCAAAGTTTAGAAGCACGAAAAGCGCCAACCCGTGTGAATGCCGACGGGTTCGGACTAGGCTGGTATACCAGTGATAGGGAGACGCCTGGCCAATTTCACGAAGTTCTGCCCGCATGGAGTGATGAAAACCTACGCTCCTTAGCACATCATATTACGTCCCATCGATTTATGGCCCATGTCCGCGCCTCAACTGGCACACAAGTGTCGCGCGCGAACTGTCATCCTTTTATTCATCATCGCTGGATGTTTTTACATAACGGACAGATTGGTGAGTACGAATGTCTGCGTTGGGGGTTAGATCGCCTGTTGCCTGAATACCTATACGTACAGCGTAACGGAACCACAGACAGCGAGCTAATTTTTTTGCTTATGTTGTCGTATGGATTAGAAGACACGCCACTCATGGCCATCCAAGAAACCATTCATCATATTGAACATTTGCGTAAAGAAAAGGGAATAAACACGCCCTTTAAAGCATCGATGTGTTTATCGGATGGAGACAGTTTATGGGTCGTGCGTTATAGCAGCGATGGCCAACCTCCGACCGTGTTTATTTCTTATCAAGAGCAGGGAATGGTGTTAGCTTCAGAGCCGCTTGACGGTGTACATTCATGGGTTTTATTGCCTGCACAGTCCATTCATCACCTAAAATCCGGTGAACAAACTTTAACACCTTTAAGCTGTTGCCCAACCATGTGTTAGCTATTGATATAAAACGTAGCTTTTATTTTCGCAAACTGCTGGTTATATGAGCAATTAACGTTTTTTTCTGTCAACTGAGGCTTGCTCTAGTCAGTGCGCGCGAGTATATTGGCATTTCTTAAATGAGAATCAATATCAAAATCTATTGCGTTTGGTGAAGGGGAAGTTATGAAAATATCAGCTGGCTGCGCTTTGTTAGGCTTAGTGGCAGCGTTCAGTGTACAGGCAAGTACCGTGACAGTACCTCATAAATGGGGGGAAACAACCGTCGAACAAGCGCCAAAACGTGTTGTTGTGATTGGCTTTGGGGCGTTAGATGCAGTGACGAGTTTTGGCATTGACCCGGTTGCCGTATCAAAAACCGAGTTTATGCCGAAGTATTTAACCAAATACAGTAGTGATCAATACATTGATGCCGGTTCGTTATTTGAACCCGATTTCGAAAAGATTTATAGCGCAAAACCGGATCTAATTATTATCGGCCCGCGTGCAGAAAAGTCTTACGATGAGCTCAAAAAAATTGCGCCGACATTTGTGTTTGGTGCGCGTTACAACACCGATTACTGGCAACGTACTCAACAAGAGTGGCATAAGCTAGGTAAAATCTTCGATGTTGAGCCAAAAGTCGATGCGGAAATTGCCCATTTAGATAAACAGTTTAAATCCGTTCATGACTACAACCAATCTCACCCGACCAATGCACTTGTTGTGATGGCATCTGGCGGCAATATCAGTACCTTTGGCACTTACTCGCGTTTTGCGACGATATTCAATGAATTCGATTTTAAAACGGCTGCAAGTGTTGAGAAGACAGGTCCGCATGGTGATTTGATTTCTTACGAATACATTCGTGATAAAAATCCAGATAACTTGTTCATTATTGACCGCGATAAGCTGGTTAATCCAAATGATAGCCACACGCATAAAAACTTTGAGAATAAGTTAGTGCAAGCGACGAAAGCGTATAAAGATGGCCATATGTACTATCTTGATATTAATGCTTGGTATCTGTCTATCTCCGGCGTACGCGCGACAGAGCAAATGATCAACGATGTACAACAAGCGATAGAATAACACTAATGTAGTCAATGGCCGCCAGCATTCTTTGCTGGCGGCTTTGTTAGTTGAGGTTTATGTGAAAAAGTTATTGTTTTTGCTCGTTATACTAAGCTTAGGTTCAATTTTTATCGGCGTGGGCAATATGTCCGTCAGTCGCTTATTTCAAGGGGATTCTTTGGCATGGGAGCTGTTATGGACCAGCCGAATCCCGCGTTTGCTCGCGGTTTTACTCTCTGGTGCTGGGCTTAGTATTGCTGGTCTTATTATGCAGCAGGTTAGTCAAAACCGGTTTGCAGCACCGTCAACTTCCGGGACTATTGAGTGCGCGATGCTAGGTTATGTCGTGAGCTTAGTGGTGTTTGGTGATGGCGATAACCTATGGGTTATTTTTGCATTTGCGATGGCGGGTACCCTTCTTTTTGTTCATTTTATCCATCGTATCCAGTTTAAAAATGCCATCTTTGTCCCTTTAATCGGGATTATTTTTGGTAACGTTGTGTCGTCAGCGGCTACCTTTCTTGCCTATCAATTTGATGCAGTACAAAACCTGATGGGATGGACGGTGGCAAACTTTGCCAACATTCTTGAAGGCGATTACGAGCTTCTTTATATCGCCTTACCCATTTCCATTGTCGGGTATGCGTTTTCTAAACGTATTTCTGCAGTAGGGATGGGTAAAGAGTTCGCGATGAACTTAGGACTTAACTATCAGCATATTTTGATTATCGGTGTCTGTTTGGTGTCGATCATGTCTGCCAGTGTTGTGATGATTGTCGGACAGTTGCCATTTTTAGGGTTAATTATTCCGAACTTAGTCAGTGCATTTTACGGTGACAACATGCGCAGAAATATTCCAATTTCCGCGCTATGGGGCGCGTTAACGGTGTTAATGTGTGATGTGGTTGGTCGGTTGATTATCTTCCCACATGAAATGCCGATATCTATGATTATCAGTATCTTAGGGGGTAGTGTATTTGTGGTTATGATTCTACGAGGTCAACATCGTGCAGGATAAAACGAAGCTATGTCTTTTGGTGATCATTTCACTGGTATTTATTGGCCTGTTTTTAGGGATTGGTTTAAATGCGGATAACTATCAATACTTTTTATCGCGTCGTATTCCTAAAGTCTTAGCGATGATTTTAGCTGGAATGTGTATTGCGCAGTCATCGATAGCGTTTCAGACCATCACGAATAACCGCATTTTAACCCCCAGTATTATGGGGTTTGATTCTTTATATCTGCTTATTCAAGTATTGGTCGTCATCTTATTTGGTGGGGCCAGCTATTTTACGATGAATGCCTACGCTAACTTCGCGTTAAGTACGATCATCATGGTGGGATTTTCAATTCTCTTATTTGGTTTTTACTTCCGAGGTGAAAAGCCCAATTTAATCGTCTTATTGCTTGTCGGTGTGGTTATAGGCGCGGTATTTAGCAATATCTCATCGTTTTTTACCATGTTAATGAGCCCGAATGATTTTGCGTCTTTGCAAGCGGTGATGTTTGCGAGCTTCAATAACGTCAAAACCTCTCTGGTTTACTGGAGTGCACCATTACTGCTCTTGGTATCTTGGCTATTGTACCGTCATCATCGTTCGTTAGACGTGTTTTGGCTTGATCAAGATAATGCGACCAGCTTAGGTGTGGATGTCCCACGTATCACGCGCAATGTTTTACTATTGAGTGCCGTTATGATTTCAATCTCCACAGCAATAGTGGGGCCAATATTATTTTTTGGTTTGTTGATTAGTAACCTCACTCGCGAATGGTTTCGCACCTTTCAGCACCGTATTTTGCTGTTGGCAAGCTCGGCGATGGCAGTGTGCGCTTTACTCAGTGGTCAATGGGTTGTTGAAAAGGTGTTTGCCTTTAATACCACACTGAGTGTGATTATTAATTTTATTGGTGGCATCTATTTTCTTTCATTGCTGCTACGTAACAAAGTGATGTAATTATGATTTTTCTAGATAAACTAACAAAACGCTTTGGTCAGCAAACGGTAGTAAAGCAGGCAAGCGCAGAGTTTGAAAAGGGCAAGGTCACATCGATCATCGGACCCAATGGTGCGGGTAAAAGTACGGTACTGTCTATGGCAAGCCGTTTAATGACTCGTGATGAAGGTAAAGTGTGGATTGATAGCCAAGAGCTGGTGGATTGGGATACCAAGGCACTGGCAAAAAGATTGGCGGTATTACGTCAATCCAACTCAATTACGATGCGTTTTACCATCCGAGAGTTGGTTGAGTTTGGTCGTTTTCCTCACTCTCAAGGCAAACTCAACGCAGAAGATCAGCGTGTGATAGATCGCTCCATTGAGTATTTAGATTTAAATGACATTCAACATAAATACCTAGATGCGTTGAGCGGTGGTCAGCGACAAATGGCCTTTATTGCTATGGTCATGGCGCAAGATACCGATTATGTTTTTCTTGATGAGCCATTAAATAATTTAGATATTAAGCACTCAATCAAAATAATGGCGACGATTCGTCGTTTAGCTCAAGAGCTAAACAAAGCGGTCGTTATTGTCATTCACGATATTAACTTTGCTTCGTGTTACTCTGATTACATTATCGCGCTTAAGCAGGGAGAAGTTGTCGCGAGTGGCACGGTAGAGCAAGTCATTCAAGAGCAAGTTCTTAGCGATATCTATGAAACGCCATTTAATATCATTGAACATGATGGAAAGCGCATGTGTTTATATTATTCATGATTTCATTTTAGAGAATTTATATTGCAAAAATAAATGTGTAAACACAATAAAAACGCCATCTCTTGATTGATATGGCGTTTTTTTATACAAAAATACCGTGTAATCATTTATTTTATGGAGTAAATAAAAGATTGGCTTGTTAAAGATCAACAAAATAAACAGTAAATTGAGAGAGAATACTAAAACAAAGTTGAAAGATTCAAAAATTATTGAATAATGGGACAACTAAATGGAGAAGCGCAAGCTTCAACCCCGACTCAGAATATAGGATATAGCGCCATGTCGAATTCTTACGTGCTGGTTATCAACTCTGGTAGCTCATCGTTAAAGTTTGCGGTCATCGACCCTGATACGGGCGATGCGGTTATCAGCGGTCTTGGTGAATGTTTTGGCCTGCCGGAAGCAGAAATCAGCTGGAAGTATCACGGGGAAAAAACAGAGGAAGCGATTCCTGCTGGCGGTGATCATCACCAATATGCCTTCACACGTATTGTTAAGCTGTTAGATTCGTTGGAACTGAGTGATAAGTTCGTGGCGGTTGGTCATCGCGTTGTAGCGGGTGGAGAGTCGTTTAAAGGTACGGTGCGTGTAACCGAAGACGTTGTCACTGAAATTGAAAACTTGGCGGAATTGGCGCCATTGCATAACAAAGCGAATGCTGATGGTATTCGTGCTGCGATGGAAGTATTCCCATCACTGCCACAGTTTGCGATTTTTGATACGGCATTTCATCAAACGATGCCAGCGAAAGCATTTATGTATGCATTACCGAGCAAGGTGTATGACGAATACAAAGTTCGCCGTTATGGTGCCCATGGTACTAGCCATTATTTTGTGAGCCGCGAAGCGGCGAAAGTACTGGGTAAGCCAGCGTTTGAGTGTAATTTGATTACCGTGCATTTAGGTAACGGCGCGTCTATTACCGCGGTGAAAAATGGCGAGAGTGTTGATACTAGTATGGGACTCACGCCCTTAGCTGGATTAGCAATGGGGACCCGTTGTGGTGATTTAGACCCAAGTGTGATTGAATTTCTTATTCGTAAAGGGTGGGATAACGATACGATTTTTAACACGTTGAATAAACAATCTGGGCTATTAGGTTTATCTGATAAAACCAGCGATATGCGCGGCCTAATTGAAGCATTAGAGCAAGGTGACAAAGCAGCACAATTAGCGTTTGATGTGTTCACATACCGTGTGGCGAAATACATCGGTTCTTATTTAGTGTCTGTGGGAGAAGGCTTGAATGCGATTGTCTTCACGGGCGGTATTGGTGAAAACTCATTACCCGTACGTAAAGCCGTATTGGACTACTTAAAAGTGTTCGGCTTTGTTGAAGATGAGCAGGCGAACGAAGCCGCGCGATTTGGACGTTCAGGTCAAATCGCTCAATCTGAGCTTCTAGGTGCGGTCGCGCTGGTGATTCCAACTAATGAAGAGTTGGTCATAGCACAAGATTGCGTAAATTTACTGTAATTGCTCCACAACGACAGTAATAACGCCGCCTGTTGAATGCGTTCAACAGGCGGCGTTTTTTTATCTAGGCGATTAATTCGCCAAGTGTCGCTCACAAAGTTTCACTGTCACGGTGGCTTATGCCGGTATTAGCGCAGATCGCCGCTTGAGAATGCAATAATTTGACTTATTTCCGTGAAACTGCGTCCTGATTGTGCCTGCCATTCATTAAACGCATCATTGGCAGCGTAGAGTGCTCGCTTAGTTTCTCTGCCACTATCTACGATATTGGTGGCACGTAAATAGGCTTCGACATCTTTAGTCATCAAAAAAGTATCAACGCCCATTTGTCTTAATGCATAGGGGCCTGTATTTCCACCAAGGCGTTTCCCGTGTTTTTTAAGATGTAACCATAAATCCACAATGCGCTCTTGTGGCCATTGCGCGACCCACTCACCGAAAGAGCCATGATCTAAGCGAATATCCAGCATCATTTGCGCGTTCGCGGGAATGGTCATCACTTTGGGCAAATAACGAATAATGCTGGGATCCTTGGCTTTTTCTTCCCATGCCTCTTCCGGTTGCATGAGTAGAGGCTCCAGACGAAATTGAAAAAAGAGCGCCTCAAAATTCGGCCATTTATCACGGACGATTTTCCATTGAATACCGCATTGGAATACCTTCATGGTGAACGCGGCCAGCCAACGATCATCAGGAATGGAAGCGATATCATCTTTTGAAAGAGGAGAGTGTAGCAAGGATTCGAGGGCTTGTTTGCCTCCTTGACGTTGACAAGCTCTGTGATAGATATCTGAAAAGCGTTCTATAACCATATACTTGACTTACCCCTACTAATAAAACCAACAGCTTATCATATGTCACGTCTCTCGTATTGTGCTCAGAGCCACTCCATATCATTATCATTTCGCATAAACAACATGCAATACTTTATGAGTAACCTCATGAAACTACTATAAAGAGCTAGAGTTTTTATTCTACTTGTAGGCTATCTTAAAGAAAAATTAAGCAGTTTGTTGCAGTGCAAAGTTTGTACTACTCAACATTAGCGGCTATTAATTAAACAATATGAAAATGTAATAAACAGATTTAGCTGTTTAAGTCAGGTAATCATTGAAGTGATAGCCCAGTTTATTAACTCTTTAAGGTCAAAATATGCAATATCTTAAGAACCTATCGATAGCGCAAAAGTTAATTGGCGTTATCGTCGTAATGCTTGTGTGTTTGATAAGTGTCTCCACTTTTGCTATCTACAAAATGTCTTTAGTCGCAAGTGAGGTGGATATGATTGCACAAGAGAATCTTCCTCTATCTAAGTTGGCATCTGATGCTACGTTTAAGCAACTACAAAGCGCTATTTTACTAGAGAAAGCGTTCCGTATTGCAGGAGTTGAAACCAAGGAAACGATGGAGTCGCTGAGTGAGTATGATGAGCGTATTAGAGGGTTGACTAAAGGCTTTGATAAGCAGATACAAAAAGCCACCACGTTATTGCAAGCATCCGTTGAGCATGCGAAAACACAAAAAGTAGAGCAGCGTCTAGAAAGCCTCAATCGTGATTTAAACACGATTTTCACTAACCATCAATCCTATGAAAAACTCATGTTTCAAGTGTTAGATAGTTTGAAATCTGGCCAAGTCTCAGAGCGTTTAGTGGATATGGTTGCTAATTTAGAAAAGCAGCAAGCCATTTTAGATGACCAATTAAAGCAGTTTGTGGTACACCTTGAGAGCGCGAATAAAAAGGCAGTGATGACAACCAAAACCGAAGAACATGATGCACTGAATAGTATGGTCATTATTTCGGTAGTATCTGTGGTGATTGGCTTGTTATTAGGCACCTTACTCAGTCGTTATATTGTAAAAAATATTGCTGCCGCTTGCCAAATTACGATCGAAATGGCCAAGGGTAATTTTGACCAATCGGTCGCGGTGAATTCTAAAGACGAGATTGGTTTATTGCTCAGTAACATGAACAGTGTATGTCAGTCATTAAGTTCAATGGTCGGTAATGTCATTGAGCGAGCGGATAGTATTGCCGCAACCGTAGTAGAGCTCTCCAGTGTGGCGGATACCAATCGAAAAGCGATGGATACGCAGCAAGATAACACCACACAGGTGGCATCTGCGATGACAGAAATGGCCGCAACCATCCATGAAGTCGCCAATAACGCGACGAGTTCATCGGATGCAACCGATCATGTGGATAAATCGGCCAAAAAAGGGACAACGGTGATTGCAGAAGCGCAAAGTTTATCCATACAACTGCAAGAGCAGGGCGAAGCATTCCGTTCGATTGTTGAAGTCATTCAAAATAGCACGGGTGAAATCCAAAACTTTATTCAAGTGGTTGATGGGATTTCTGAGCAAACAAATTTATTGGCATTGAATGCGTCGATAGAAGCGGCACGAGCCGGTGAGCAAGGGCGTGGTTTTGCTGTGGTGGCCGATGAAGTTCGCAATCTTGCATCACGCAGTCAGAAAGCGACGCAAGAAATAGAGTCCTTGATTAATCGGCTAGCTGACAATACTAAAGATGCTGCGAACGTCGTTGATAAGAGTGCTGAAACCATCGAAAGTACGACGATAAAGATCATGCAAGTTCAAGAGACCTTCGGTTATATTGCTGAGGCGATTACCGAGTTAGCGGAAGCCAATGTCCAAGTCGCCACAGCAAGTGAGGAGCAGTCAGTGGCTTCATTGCAAATCAGTAGTAATTTAGAAAGTATTCAGCATTCTGGTGAAGATGTCTTAGCAAGCACGCGTGAGACCGCTCAAGCGAGTGAAGATTTGTCTGTGCAAGCCAATGGTCTAAAAGAGTTGATGCATCAGTTTAAAATTACCAAAGTAACCACCGCTTAGCAACGGAGTTATTAGCAAATAGTTAAAGCCAGTTTACAATGTAAATTGGCTTTTTTTCATTAACTTATAGAAATTATTTAAGATTTATAATACCTCGATTAGGCGTTGAATTACAAAATGTTGTGATCTTAATATTATCCCCCACAATGGCGCTCAGTCTTTCTTATCTAGTTTGTATGCAATGTTGTTGCTCTGGTTATTAGTGTGACTGGAATACGCAAGCACTGCACCGCTCGTTGTGGGTTATGTTCTCGCTCCAGTAATAATGATAGGGCGTTATCTGCCAGTGCAGTGATATCTTGCCGAAACGTCGAGAGTTGATAAGCGTGTTGCGCAGTGACAAAGGTATCGTCAAAGCCAATCACATGTACATGCTGGTGCGCCGCTTTACGGCTTCGCAATCCGTCTAAAAATCCGCAGGCCAGCTGAGAGTTAGCCGCGTAGACCAGCTCGGTTTGATAGGTATTAGGTACAAAATGATGACCAGAGCTAAAACCGGCTTCATATAATGCGGATTCGGTTTTTATCTCATTGAGAGCGATATCCAGTTTGAGTTGCTTTTGCTGTTCGTTAAGCGCTCTGCCACGATCCCACCCAGACCACGTCGATAGGTGACTATTGAGCCAGTGTAGGGTCGTAATACCATGTTGATGACAGTAACGAAGCACTTGGCGTGCAGCATCATCATTATCTGAACAAACATTATCAATCGGCGCGCCCTCAATTAGCCTATTTACCGTCACTACAGGGACATTCATTTCAGTGCACTCTTTGGCAAGTTCTGCCGGTGGCTGACCAGACGTGATGATCACGCCCGAGACACGATATTGGATAAATTCACGCAGAGTATTTTGCAACTGATCCTGATGACGCACTTCCATCACGAGTGCTTGATATCCTTTTTGCTGAATGGCCAATAATAAATGCTGTAGCATTTGAGCGCGAAATGGATCGTCTAGCCTTGTCACGACGACCCCCACTAAGCGGGTGCGTTTGCGATTGAGTCCTTGCGCTAAATAGTTAATTTGATAACCCAAGTCATGTGCAGATTTCAGTACTTTTTCTTTGGTTGCAGGCGCGACAGATCCATTATCGGACAATGCGCGGGATACCACCGCACGCGACACACCGGCATGTGTAGCCACATCCTGTGCGGTAACCGATTTCTTGGTGACTTTAGCCAAGCTGACGCTCCAATTGCGGCGTAATATCGCGTGTTAGATCTAACGTCAAACCGTCTTGGCTGACATGTAAACAAGGTTGCGCTGCACAGAAGTTTTTGATGTCGTCAATGTACTCATCCCAACAATGGTACACACACAAGTGAGCCAGATTTAACGTGTTGCTAAGCTGTGCACATTGCGGTAAATCCCCGTGAGAGTCATCGTCGGGTAACGCCGCAAACGCGGCACATTCTTGAAAGGCAATATCGGCGTTCTCCATCAAAGCAATGGACTCAGCGGTTGGACGACCATCACCACTATAAAACAGAGTACGATCGCCACTACTAATACGAATGGCCAGGTTTGACACTTCATGGCGAGTCGGTGCGGTCTGGATTGTCCAAGCGCCCCAATGCATGCTGGGTAGAGTGGGACACCAATGCAGCTCAAAGCACAATGCCATTTTTGGCCAAACGGCAAGGGTAACCAGCGATTCTAACATCTCTTGTTGTTCTGGCTGACAAATGATGGTTAACGGCTTGTCACGTCCAAAACTGTTCCACTGATTGAGTAGCGCCGCAAGGCCAGCACAATGATCAGGGTGAATATGCGTAAAGTAAATCACATCCACGGTATTGACAGGCAATGCACGTTGCCAGAGCGCTCGAGGAATAGTCGGACCGCAATCAATGAGCCAACATTGATCGTTCTCGGTCACCATCATCGCGGAAGTGTTGGCTTGTGTTGCGAATGCACTGCCGCTGCCGATCACGTCGATTTGCATATTTTCTCCAAATAATTATTTAAGCGTCATTAATTTGTCATACCACTGCGAGACAGTATGCGTATTCGCTCATCATGATACATGGACTTGTCATTTTTTTTACATATTAATGAACACGTGTTCATTTTATAAAAAATGCGCAGTCACACAAGGAAAAGAGACCATTAGGCGTATGACGCACTTATCTATCAACCAGTTATCCGTTGCATATGGCAGCCAAACCGTCCTAAACAACATCAATTTAGACGTGCAGCAAGGTGAAATGATCGCATTGCTTGGTCCGTCTGGATGCGGAAAAACCACGCTACTGAATACGTTGTGCGGCTTTACGTCGGCAGACTCTGGCAAGATCATGGTGGCTAAGCGAGATATTACGCATTGCACACCAGAATCTCGCAATATCACCATGGTTTTTCAAAGTTACGCGCTATGGCCACATATGACCGTGGAGCAGAATATTGGATTTGGACTGAAAATCCGCGGCTACTCAGCGGATATTATTCAGCAGCAGGTTCACCACATGCTGGAAGCGGTTAACTTACCCTCGATTGCCCACCGCTTAGTCACTGAACTTTCTGGTGGGCAGCGCCAGCGTGTCGCATTGGCTCGAGCGTTAGCGGTCAACCCCGATGTATTACTGCTTGATGAGCCTTTATCTAACTTGGATGCCAAAGTGCGTTTATCGGTACGTGATGAAATTAAACATCTGCAAGAAAAACTCGGATTTACGTCGATTATTGTTACTCACGACCAAGAAGAAGCGCAGGTGATGGCCGATCGTATTGCTGTACTAAACCAAGGGGTAATTGAGCAACTTGGAACTCCGCAAGAGATTTATCATACACCGAAAACTCGTTTTGTCGCCGATTTTATGGGCGCAGATAACACCATAGCACTGAAAGATTTAACTGCCTTGGGTGATACATATTTGCCACAACAAGGTGATGGGAAAACGCTACTCGATACGTGGAAGCAGGAAGGGACTCAAGATGTGTACTTTCGTAGTGAACATACCCATATCCTTCCTCAGGGAAATCCTATTGCCACCGCGGGGTTAGCATTGACTGGACATGTTGAGAGAAGTGTTTTCTTAGGCGGTGGTTATCAAACCATGGTTCGGGTTAATCAATGGGCGTGCCATGCGCGTAGTCAGTGCGAGCTGGCTATAGGCGCTCCCGTTACCGTGGTCATCGAGCCACATCATTTATTAACGTTTTAATCAGAATGAAGACAAACCAATAGGGAAAAACTGTATGTCTATGAAAAAACGATGTTTATGGGTATATGCGCTAGGAATGCTGTCATCTGCTCCTGTAATGGCGGCATCACCAACTGTGTTGAATGTTGCGACGGCGGGTAGCCAAAACATGGTTGACTACGTGAAAACCTATCTCGCGCCAAAATTTGAAGCTGCGCATCCGAATGTTGATGTGCATGTGATTGGCACGGGACCGGGCGATGCGGGCTCAAATAAGATCAATGAAAAGCTGCAAGCACAGCAACAAGCTGGGCAAGAAAACTGGGACATTGACGTCGCTGTCGTTCACCAAAAAATTGGCGGGCAGATGGTGCACGAAGGTTTACTAAGCCAATACACTGCCGATATTGATACCGGAAAAATGGTGTCTCGTGATAGTGCTAAAAATGCGTTAGGAACGAACGTGACAGGTTATGTCATGCCCATGTTTCATAGCCAAACGGCGATTGCTTATAATAGCGATCTGATTAAAACGCCGCCGGCATCTTATGATGAGTTGGTCAAATGGAGTCAACAACATCCCAAAGCTTTCGGTTACAACGGTATTAAAAACGGCATGTCAGGTGTGGCGTTCGTTACCGGGTGGATGTACGCCTATG